>NZ_JAAMWM010000003.1:0-89455 GCF_011067895.1 Campylobacter sp. CFSAN093249
TTTTTTTCTAGTATGGTCATGCGGATTTCCTTAAGTCTCTGTGATATCTAAATTGATTTTATTGTTTTTTTCACTAAAACGATACACCAAGCCATCACAAGGGTAGCTTATGCTTTTGTTTTTCCATTCTTTTTTAGAATCAGATTCAGATAAAACTTTTTCAAGTATACAAGGAAGTTCTTTGGAAATCAAAGTTTTTATAGACATTCCCATACCATGATCTAAACTTTTGATAAATTTACCATCAATTTGATCTGGATTTTTTATCATATGAAGCTCGGCATCAAAATCAAATTGTTTTAAATATTTATAAAGTTCTAATTTCTCATCAGGTGGAGCTATTTCCTTATCATAAAAAGAATGGTAGCTTACATAATAAGGTTTTGGATAATTTGCTTGATTTTCTATATGATTTAGCTCTAATATATATCTTATCATTCTCCTTGGTATGGAAAAAAAGTTATTTGAGCTCGAATTGCTCGTCCAAAAAGTTTTATCTGAACAATAAATATGGATATGTTTAAAAAAGATACCCGTTCCAAAACAATAGTATTTTGTAAAATCAATTTCCTTGCCAAAACCTATAAGACGCCAAAGAAACTTAGCATAACTAGAATTATCTATCACTCCATTTATAAGCCAAGGTGCAAATTTAGCTGCTAAATGAGCCAAATATCCTCCATGAGAACTACCTATCATGATAACGGGTATACCCCCCCCCATAGTATCAAAAGGTGCATGAGCCTTAAGATAAAGAGCTGCATTTAACAAATCTTGCGCCTGCATTACTCCAAAATTTTGATATTCGTTTTTTGTTGGTTGCAAACTTAGATGAATGCTTAATTTAAAATTTGGATTAATTAATTTTTGGTTTTTTTGTTCTTCTAAGATGTGATCAACTTCTTTGAGTGTTGAGCTTAATTCTTCTAAAGAATTTAACTTATCTAAATTAACTTGTATATTTAAAGCTTCACAACTTGTTTTTAAAATAAGTTTGTCTATATCATCCATAAAAAAGCTTGATCCAGTTTGCGGGCGATTACCTATACAATGATAATTCACACTTACTACAGCCACATTAAATTCGCCTGCTACAAATTCAGCTAAGTGTTCACGGTAATTTTCATCCACATCTCCACCAAGCCCAGGGATGATAAACACTAAAGCTTTTATTTCTTTTTCATCATCAAAACAAAGCTTAAATTCAAGCTTTGATTCTCTTTTTATATCAAGTTCTACATCATCACAAGAGTCAATCTCATAAGTTTTACTCACTATCATTACATTCCCCCTATTAAAAGATAAGTTTTACTCGCTAGGTTTTTAAAATTTTCATTCTTACTTAAGATCACGCAAGCTTTATTACTAGAAGAGCTTGTAAAGTCTATATTTTCTAAATCTTCATGGCTTTGATTGGCTGCGTTAATGATAGCATTTTTACTTGCTTCATTGCTTGAAATTCCCATGAGTATAAAATCAGCTTTATTTATAAAAACAAGTTTTAAGCATTCTTTATCATCGCCTACGCGAAAATTTACTTCTTTTGTGCCATTAAAATTGCCAAGATCGACATTTTCAACCCCACTTACATTACTCATCGTTTTTATAGAGCTTAAATGATCATTTTTTAAAGTATAAATGCTTATATCATTAATCAAAGTTTTAAGGTTGTTTAAAGACTTACTAACTTCAGCTTCATCCTTGCTTGAACTCATTTTTGGTAAAGCAATAGCGGCTAAAATTCCTAAAATAACAATCACAAAAACAAGTTCTAATATAGTAAAAGCTTTTTTCATCTATATCCTTGAAAAATTTTTATTTTTAGGGCTTAAAATATCTTCTTCTATGCTTACAAATTCCTTTTTTTCATAAGCATCAACCGCAGCTCTTGCTATCATCAAAGCATTATCAGAGCAGAATTTTAAAGGAGCTAGTTTTAAATTTGCATTATATTTTTGACATAAATTTTGCAAACGCGAACGCAAGTTAAGATTTGCACTAGCTCCTCCTACAACGCCAAAATTTTTAAATTTATAAAGATTAAAAATTTTTTCTAATTTATCCATGATATGATCACAAGCTGTATTTTCAAAGGCATAAGCTATTTCTGCTTTTATATCATCGCTTAAATTTTCATGCTTTAAAATTTCCAAACGCACTGCATTTTTAAGTCCTGAAAAACTATAAGCGAGTTCTTTAGAATGCTTTAAAGGTATGTTAAAAGAGATATTTTTAAGTTTGGCGTTTTTTGCTAAATTTTCTATGATGACCCCACCAGGATAACCTAAATTCATCATTTTAGCCACTTTATCAAAACTTTCTCCAAAGCTATCATCATTTGTACTTGCTAAAAGCTCTAAGTTTGCATCATCTTTAAGATAAAGCACCATAGTATGCCCACCACTAACAAGTAAAATTCCCATATCTAAAGAAATTTTTTCTTCTAAAAAAAGACTATAAATATGACCTTTAAGATGATTTATAGGGATTAAGGGTAAATTTAGAGCACTTGCTAAGGTTTTTGCCATAGAAATTCCACTGAGCAAAGAAACGCTAAGCCCAGGTTCATTTGTCACAGCTATGGCACAAAGATTTTTAAAATGCTCTTTGCATTGCTTAAGTATCTTTGGCAAAGCCTCGATATGAAGTCTTGCAGCAAGTTCAGGTACCACTCCCCCATAGATGCTATGATCTAATTCTTGGGAAATTTTTTTATGAAATTTACATTCTAAGGTATTTTTATCAATGATAGCTATAGAACTATCATCACAAGAACTTTCTATAGCTAGGATAAGATTTTTCATTCAAATTCCACTAAAATAGAACCTAAGAATTTATCTTTTGATCTTGCCATTTTAAGAGTATTTAAATCCAAATTTTTAGCGTTTTTGATCAACTTGCTATTGATATTTGCCTCTAAAAGTTGTTGCAAATTCGCCCCTCTTAACTCATAAAATTCCACTCTATAAATTTTACCTGCCATGTCTAAAGAGTATTGTGTTTGCATATTTTTTTTATGAACTAAAATACCACTTTCATCTTTTCCATGATCAAAACCTATGATATTTACGCGCACATTAGCTATCTTTGGAATAAGAAAATTCTCTTTTACTTTTACCTTGGTTCCAAAAGGAACTGTGGTTTCATTGCCATCAACTTGAAAAGTTACTTCATTAAAAGCATCGCTAAATTCTAAATACTCAGGATATAATCTTGTTTGAAAACGATTGCCATACTGGATATAAAAAGAATTTCCTTCTGCGATAACAGCCGTAAGTTCATTGCTTGTGTTATAATTTAACTCTTTATTTACCGGAAAAGGCACATAGTTGATAACCTTTCTTGGATTTTTTAAAGAAAGTAAAATTCTATCATCAAAAAGTTTTACTTCAAGCTCTTTATTTATGGCTTTATCAACTCCTTGCGGAGTGAGTTCGAAATCTCTGCTAAATTCAATTCCTGCAGTTTTTAAATAATTTTCAATTGCCAAAAGATGATAATAAGCTCTTAAATTTACAGGCAGATTTTTACTTGCTTCATTTGCAAAAGCGGCTTTGTGATTTGAAATCACAAAATAAGTTAAAGCTTTAAGCATTTCCGTATCGCCAAGCTCTTGGGTTTTGGTGTTTTTAAGATGATAAGCATGCTTTGGATCAGCAAGCGAAGAATTGACACTATTTACGGTTTGAGTGGCGATATTTTCAAGATCAGGGTATTTGCTTGCATTGATTTCGCTTGTATCAATCACGCTTGAATTTCCCCAACGCTTAGGATTTTGCATCGCATCGATATAAGTGGGTTTATAAAAACCCCAACCATCGTGAAGATTGATCACCATACTAACTTCAGGAAGTAAAATAAGCTCTTTAATGCGTTGAACGGTTTTATAATCAGGATCTTTTGGGCTAATGTTTGCAAATTTACGGTTTAAATCCCCATTATTCCCACGAGAACGCTTGATAATGCTATCAAAAGCTAAATTTGGAGCCACTATAATCTTACCCTTAGTGATATTATAATCACTCAAAAGCAAACTTGCCGCATGAAATCCACCAGGCTCATCGCCTTGAATTCCACCAAAAATTAAAACTGTATTATTATCATCTAGACTTTTTCCATTTTCTCCTACGCTAAAGTCTAGCTCTAAAGCAAAAATGCTTGTTATAAAAAATAAAATTGTTAAAAAAAATTTCATTTTAACTCCTTAAATACTCTCTTGTTTTAAAATCATACTCAAAAACTTCTTCTATGCTTGAAATTTTAGGTACTCCAAAATGATCAAGGGCTTTAAAAATGCATTTAGCAATGTCTAAAAATCCACTTTTATTTTCTAAAAAATTATAAACACCAACTTCATTAGCAGCATTGATGATAACACCTAAATTTGGCTCTTTTAAAAATGTATTTTTAAGCTTAAAAATAGGATATTTTTTTGTGCTGATTGGATGAAATTTTAAAGCAGGCATTTTACTAAAATCAACAGCCTCTAAAATAGGCGTATCTTGTTTTTCAAATATAGCATCTGAAATAGCTAGTTTCATATCTGCTTTTGAAAAATACGCCGTGCTAGCTCCATTTTTAAATTCACACATTGCATGCACTAAAGATCTTGGTTCTATTAAAGCATCAATTTCTTTAAAATCATATAAATGATAAGCCTCTATAATCTCAAAAAGCTTATTTGCCATAGTCGCACTATCTATAGTGATCTTTGCTCCCATGTTCCAATTAGGATGTTTTAAAGCATCTTTGAGACTGACTTGATTTAAATCTTTGATTTTATACTTATAAAAAGCTCCGCCGCTTGCTGTGATATAAAGTTTTGCTATATTTTTTTTACCTTCGAGTAAAAATTTTAAAGCTGCATGCTCACTATCAACGGGTAAAAATTTAGCGCCTTTCAAAAAACTCCCAGCTACTACAAGACTTTCTTTGTTAGCTAAAGCTATGTTTTTGCCAAGCTCTTTAGCCTTTAAAGTGCTTTTAAGTCCTGCAAAACCTACAATGGCATTGAGTAAAAGCTTATCTTGACATTCTGTTAAAATTTGCTCTAAACCTTCTTGCCCTATAAAAACTCTATCGTGTTTAACTAAATGCTTATTTTTTGAATCTTTTATGGCAACAAATTTAGGTTTAAACCTTGCGATTTGCTCATTTAAAAGAGCGATGTTATCCCCACAAGCTAAAGCAGAAATGGGAATGTTTTTTAAAGCAGCAAGTTTAAGAGCATTTACTCCTATACTGCCCGTACTTCCAAAAAGTATCATAAAAGAGCAACCATCACAAAAGCAGCAATGATCACCGCATCGATCCTATCGAGCACGCCCCCATGACCAGGGATAAGATCTCCACTATCTTTTACACCTGCTTCTCTTTTAAAATAACTCTCAAGCAAATCTCCAATCACTGCAAAAATCGCTACAAAAAACGAACAAAGCAAAGAAAGCCAAAAACTATAAACAAAAACTCCCAAAATAGTTCCAATAACACTCGCACAAATCAAGCCACCTATAACACCTTCTAAGGTTTTGTTTGGACTTGTTGGAGAAAAAGGAGTTTTACCCATAAGTTTTCCGATAAAATACGCCCCACTATCACAAGCTGCAACGATAATGATAAGCCAAAAAAGTGCAAACATACCCTGATCTAAATACACTTGCCAAAGTGCTAAAATAGGCAAACCAGGATAAATATAAATAAGAGCTGGTTTTAAGGAAGCCTTTTTATAAACCAAATATCCAACGACTAATAACAAAGCTAAAATCCCAAAAAGCAAAGCTTTATGCGATAAACTTCCCAAAATAAAAGCTATAGCCAAAGGGATAATAGAGATATTTTCTAAAGCAAAAAGTTTTTTTGCTTCACTAAAAGATAGATACAATAAAACCGCAAAAACGATAAAATTGATAAAAAATTGATCAATCAACGCGATAATAATAATAGCCCCTATCATCACAAGAGCTGAAATAATTCTAGTTGTATTAAACATATTTTTCCTTATATACTAATATCTAAGCGATGAATGCTTTGTGCGTCTTTAAAATTTGGATCTTTAGACTCATCTTCTTCATTTTTCTCATCATCGCTGGTTTTAGCTTCTTGATTGTGTTTTTTCTTTTTTTCTTCTTGTTCGGCTTTTTCTTTGATCTCTTCTTTGATTTCATGAGTCTCATTGACTTTCTCAAGCTTGTTTAAAGTTTTTTCTTTTTCATTAAATTCAGCCATATTTAGCGTAGCTGCAAAACCTTCTTTTGCAAGCTCATTGCTTGCTTGTGTAGCTGGATAAGCCATATTCTGATTTATATAATTGATATTTCCTAAAGGGCTAACTGGCATTTTAATCCTTTGTGATATTAATACTTTTAAAATTTGTATAATTTACAAACGCCTTTTGCTGAACCTTGACAAAATTTTTTAAGGTATAATCGACCCAATACGAACCTTTCTTTAACTTAGAAAAGCTTACACAAAACCTTGCAGCAAATTCTATCACATCGAGGCTGATTTTTTGCTTGTTTGATACAATCAAAGCATGTGCGCTAGGAATATCCCTTACATGAAGCCACAAATCATCTTTTTTAGCATTTTTAAGTAAAAATTCATTGCCTTTTTCATTTTTACCCACGCAAATTTTAAACTCGTTAAAATAAAAATTTGCCACAAGATCTTCTTGCTTATGATCTTGATTTTTTTTGCTATTTTTTTTAGGTAGTAAAATTTCAAGCTCTATCTCACTCTTAGCTTGAAGCAATAATTCTTTCAAACTCAAGGTAAAATCTAACTTTTCTTTTAAATTTTGTCTTTGTATGTTTAAATTTTTAGCTTTTTGTTCTAATTTTTTAGCATTTTTATAATATAAATTAGCGCTTTGCTTAGGATTAAATTCAAGCTTAAATTCAAGCTCTTTGCCTTCAAAATCATCAAGCTTAAACTCCCTTTCATAATCTTTTAAAACACTCAAATTTGCAAACAATACATCAGCCCTTTTTCTGTATTCTAAAGCTTTTAAGAGTAAAGAATTTTCTTCATCTAAACTAGAAAAAAGTTCTTGTAAATTTTGTATTTTTTTATCCACTTGTGCAAGTTTTAAATTTTTTATTTGTTTGATTTTACTCTCATAAATGCTTGTAAATTTGCGAGAAAAATAATCTGCAAAGTCTTTAATTTCCTCAAAATTTTCATCCATTTTATAAGGCTTTAAAGACTCTAAAATCACATTAGGTTTTACAACACGATAACTTTTATCAATGTGTCTTAAAGCCTCTATGATCAAATCTTTTTCATCTGTAAGAATAACATTGGTATTTTTACCCGTAAATTCAAAATAAATTTTGCTCTCATAGCTTTTATAAGCCTTATTAGCTTTTACACTAAAACATAAAATACGATTGCCTTCAAGGACTTTAACTTCCTTTATAAAAGCATTGCTAAAATACTTTTTAAGCATAAAATCAAAAGGTGCATTATAATTTTTTGCATTAAATTTAGCTGTATAAATCGCACTCATTGCACGAGTAAGATCAAAAATAAATCTTTCTCTATCAAAGCTTAATTCCAAAATATTGTCATTGATACGCTTGATAAAATCGATTTTTTTAAACTGAGAAAAAAAAGTTTGTAATTGTAAAAGTTCTGTGTATTTCATAAAAGAAATTATAAAATATTTTGGCGAATTTTGTGGTAGAATTACATTAAAAAGGAAATTTGTGCAGCTTAATGAGCTAAATTGCGTGATTTTATGTGGTGGTAAATCTAGCCGTATGGGACAAGATAAAAGCAAATTGATTCTTAAAAATCAAAATTTAACTCAATTTCAAGTAGATAAATTTTCTAAAATTTTTAAAAATGTCTATGTGAGTGCGAAAGAAGACAAATTTGAAAACCATTTTAGCTTGATAAAAGATTCTTTAGAATTTGAAGTTTACTCTCCTATGCTTGCGCTTTACTCTATACTTTCAAATTTTAAAAATGAATTTGTTTTTGTTTTAAGTGTAGATAGTCCTAAAGTAGGTGAAAATGAACTTTTAAAAATGCTTCCTTTTTTAGAACAAAACTATAAAATAATCATAGCAAAAACCCCTTTGCATAAACATCCCTTATGTGGCTTTTATCACAGCTCTTTAGCTCAAACTTGTAAAAATTTCTTAGAAAAAAATGAACAAAAAATAGGACTTTTATTTTCTGAGATTAAAACCAAAATTGTAGAATTTGAAGATGAAGATGCTTTTTTAAATCTTAATTTTTATGAAGAATATGAAAAATTTAAAAGCAAGTTAAAATGAGAAAAATTGCTTTATTTTTAAGCTTATGCGTTTTTATATGGGCTAGTGATTTACAACAAGCTTTAGAGTATGAAAAACAAGGCGATTATAAAAAAGCTATGGAAATTTACAAAAAACTCGCTTTAAAAAATTCATCTGTTTTGATTTCTCAAGAACAAAATAACTCAAGTGAAGCAACACAAATGCAAAATTCTATCACTATAAAAAAAGAAGAAAAACAAGACTTTTCTCGCTTAGCTTTGGCTAATTATCTTGGTGAAAATGAAAGCTTTAATCCCCTTGGCATTAGCTCTTATAAGATGAATTATTTTTTACCTTTTGCTTATAGTTTTAATTCTTTAGGAGTAAATAATAATAAGAGTGAGGCGAAATTCCAACTTAGTGTTAAAAAAAGACTTTTTGAAAATTTACTAGGACTAGATGAAAAATATTATATAGCCTATACTCAAACTTCTTGGTGGCAAATTTATGAGCATTCTTCTCCTTTTAGAGAAACCAACTATCAACCAGAATTTTTTATAGATCTTCCTTTATATCTTAAAGATTATGAATTTTTTAACAATCTACGCGTAGGTATATTGCATGAAAGCAATGGCAAGGGAGATGAGAATTTACAATCTCGCTCATGGAATAGAATTTATGTATCTACTGCTATTTTATATAATAAATTTTTATTTGTTCCACGCCTTTGGTATAGAATTCCTGAAAACAAAAAAGATGATGATAATCCTGCCATCTTGCATTATATGGGAAATTTTGATGTGAATTTAGCGTATTTAGGTGATGATTATTTTATCAATCTTATGCTAAGAAATAATCTTAAATTCCACAATAACAAAGGCGCTATACAAGTTGATCTAGGATATGATATTTTTAATAACGGAATTTATTGGTATTTACAATACTTTAATGGCTATGGAGAAAGCCTTATAGACTATAACAAACACTTGCAAAGACTTTCCACTGGATTTTTGATTTCTTACTAAAATATCCTTTGTAGTTTTATCATTTCTTAAAACAAATTTCATTACAATTTCATTTTTGATAATTATTATTACTATAAGGAAAGATTTGTTTTTTAAGCATATATTGAGTTTAAAAGTGCTTATAGCTTTACTTTTATTCTTTGGAATGATAAGTTTATTTATAGGAGTTATCAGTATCAATGTAAAAGATATTCTTAATCTTAACTCCACTCAACTAGAAATCATAACTCTCACAAGAATTCCTAGACTTATAGCAATTTTACTCACAGGAATGAGTCTTAGTATATGTGGGCTTATCATGCAACAACTCACGCAAAATAAATTCGTTTCTCCAACTACAGCAGGAACTATGGATTGTGCTAAATTTGGCATACTTATTTCTTTAATATTTTTTGCTGGAGCGTCTTTTTTCACTCAAGCTATCATTGCTTCTATATTTGCACTTTTGGGTTCTTTTATATTTATCCAAATTTTAAGAAAAATCAAACTCAAAGATGTGATTTTTGTACCTTTGATAGGCTTGATGTTTGGAGGTATTATTAGTGCTATAACCACTTTTTTTGCCTATGCTTTAAATTATATACAAAATATCCAAGGTTGGCTACAAGGCAGTATGGCAAATGTTATGCAGGGAAATTATGAATTGCTCTACATTTCTTTACCACTTTTTATACTTGCTTATTTTTTAGCTCATAAAATCACCATAGTTGGCATGGGCGAAGATATAGCTTTAAATCTTGGAATTTCTTATAATGGGATATTATTTTTAGGCTTGATGATTGTAAGCATTATCACTAGCTTAGTGATTGTAAGCGTTGGAATTATCCCTTTTTTAGGGCTAATTATCCCAAATTTAGTAGCTCTTTATCTAGGTGATAATCTTAGAAAAAATCTTATCTATATAGCACTTTGTGGAGCTTTGTTTTTACTTGTTTGCGATATCATTTCAAGACTTGTCATCTTTCCTTTTGAAATGCCTTTAAGTATCACTACAGGTGTTTTAGGATCTTTAATCTTTATCTTTCTTTTGCTAAAAAGGAAAGCTTATGCGTAAAAAAATGCTGATTTTAAGCTTTTTAACACTTGGTATGATAGGGATTTTTATACTTGTGGATTTAAATGGCTTTGATGAGTATGCCTTAAAAAGTCGTTTTTTACAAATTGCAGCTATTATCATAGTAGCTATTTGTATCGCTGTTTCAACAGTAATCTTTCAAACTTTATGCAATAACAAAATTCTAACCCCTGCCATCATAGGATTAGATTCTTTATATATGTTACTTCAAAGTGCTCTTATCTTTTCTTTTGGTGCAGCTAATTTAAGTGTTTATAAAAACGATATCAATTTTTTAATCACTCTAGTTTGTATGGTGGTTTTTTCACTAGGACTTTATAAAATTTTATTTAGTAGCGATAGAAGTATTTATCTTATCATGCTTTTAGGCTTAGTTTTTGGGACACTTTTTAGCACTTTAAGCTCTTTTTTTGAAGTGCTAATCGACCCTGATGAATTCATGGTAATACAAGGAAGAATGTTTGCTAGTTTTGATAATATTGCTTTTGATGTTTTAATTCTTGCTTATATTATTAGCTTTTTAAGTTTTATATGGATTTTTCGCTATATGAAATTTTTAGATCCTTTAAATTTAGGCAAAGATTTAGCGATAAATTTAGGGATAAATTATCAAAAAATTTCAAAACAATTAATGATTATTATAGCTATTTTAACTTCTATTAGCACCGCACTTGTAGGTCCTATAACCTTTTTAGGGCTTTTGGTGGTAAATATCACTTATGAGCTATTTAAAACTGCAAAGCATAGTATTTTGCTAAGCGCTTGTATACTTATTAGTATTTTGGCTTTACTTGGAGGGGTGTTTTTTGTCTCTAGAGTTTTTGATTATAATGCCACTATAAGCGTGGTTATTAATTTCTTAGGTGGGATATATTTTATCTATCTTGTATTAAAGGGTAATAAATTATGATTAAACTAAAAAATATCACCAAATTTTATGATAATAAAGTCATTATTTCAGATCTTAGCCTTGATTTTCATAAAGGCAAAATCA
Source organism: Campylobacter sp. CFSAN093249 (assembly GCF_011067895.1). Lineage (NCBI taxonomy): Bacteria > Pseudomonadati > Campylobacterota > Epsilonproteobacteria > Campylobacterales > Campylobacteraceae > Campylobacter > Campylobacter sp. CFSAN093249. The sequence continues at coordinate 11,338 of NZ_JAAMWM010000003.1, forward strand.
CTTCTATAATAGGAGCCAATGGCGCTGGAAAATCCACTCTTTTAGCTCTAGCAAGTCGTTTGATAAAACCTAGTAGTGGAGAAATTTATATCGATGGAATGAATTTAAAAAATTATAAAGAGCAAATCTTAGCACAAAAAATTTCCATTCTCAAGCAACAAAACAATATCAATTTAAGATTAAAAGTTGAAGAATTAGTCGCTTTTGGGCGTTTTCCGCATTCTCAAGGAAGACTTAATACAAACGATAAAATCAAAATCAATGAAGCTTTAGAATACATGGAACTTAACAACTTAAGAAATGAATTTTTAGATACATTAAGCGGGGGACAAAAGCAAAGAGCTTTTATAGCCATGATCATCGCTCAGAATACTGAATTTATAATGTTTGATGAACCTTTGAACAATCTTGATATGAAGCATAGCGTACAAATCATGCAACTAATGAAAAATTTAGTCAAAGACTTTAACAAAAGTATAGCTGTTGTATTACATGATATTAATTTTGCTTCGATTTATTCTGATGAAATCATAGCCTTAAAAGATGGGAAGCTTTTAAAACAAGGCTCAAAAGATGAAATCATCAATCAAGAAAATTTAAAACAAATTTATGATATGGATATACCCGTAAGTCAAATTAATGGTAAGAAAATTTGTATTTATTTTTAAAAAGGAGAAAATATGAAAAAATCTTTAGTTTTTGCATTTTTTGCATTTTTTTTAAGTCTAATCTTAACAGCTTGTAATTCAAACTCAAATGAAAACAACGCAAGTTCTACAACAAAAACCAACACTGCTACGGTGAAAGTTTTGCCTATTAGTATGAGCGATGAGGGTGATAGTTTTTTAGTGAAGGATAGTCTAGGAGAAAATAAAATCCCTAAAAATCCTTCTAAGGTAGCGATCTTAGATCTTGGAATTTTAGATACTTTTGATGCTTTAAAATTAAATGATAAAGTCGTTGGCGTTCCTGCTAAAAATTTACCAAAATACCTACAACAATTTAAAAACAAACCTAGTGTAGGTGGAGTACAACAAGTTAATTTTGAAGCCATTGATGCTTTAAAACCTGATCTTATCATCATTTCTGGACGCCAAAGTAAATTTTATGATAAGTTAAAAGAAATAGCTCCAACTTTATTTGTAGGTCTTGATAATGCAAATTTTTTAAGCTCTTTTGAAAACAATGTCTTAAGCGTTGCAAAACTTTATGGTTTAGAAAAAGAAGCTTTAGAAAAAATTTCAGATATTAAAAATGAAATTGAAAAAGCCAAAAGTATAGTTGATGAAGATAAAAAAGCTCTTATCATTCTTACAAATTCTAACAAAATTTCAGCCTTTGGTCCTCAATCTCGCTTTGGGATTATTCACGATGTTTTAGGGATTAATGCAGTAGACGAGAATATAAAAGTAGGCACACACGGAAAAAGTATCAACTCTGAATTTATATTAGAAAAAAATCCTGATTATATTTTTGTTGTTGATAGAAATGTCATCGTAGGCAACAAAGAACGCGCTCAAGGCATACTCGATAATGTGCTTGTCGCTAAAACCAAAGCAGCACAAAACAAAAAAATCATCTATCTTGATCCAGAATACTGGTATTTAGCAAGTGGAAATGGACTAGAGTCTTTAAAAACTATGATTTTAGAAATCAAAAACGCTGTAAAATAATATAACTTCGCAAGGGCTAGTCTCTTGCTTCGATACTTAATAAAATACTTGGGATTTTCAAGAAAGTTTTAGTGGCGGACAGAGAGGGATTTGAACCCTCGAGACCCGTTAAGATCTGCACCCTTAGCAGGGGTGTGGTTTCAGCCACTCACCCATCTGTCCAATAAAGTAAAGTATGATTATACAAAAAAATAAATAATACCTAGCTTAAAAAGCTAGGAAAAATCAAAGGCTAAGATAAGCCAAAAGCAAAGTTACAACAACCCCTACTCCAAGAACTGCAAATTGCTTACTTCTATCTTTTTTATTTGCAAACAAAGTAATCATAAGCCCTGAAATATAAAGCATAAATAAAGTAATACCAAAGCCTACACTAAGCACAGAAAAATACCAAGCACCCTTATCTTTATGAAGCATAATCATATCGCCAAGTAAAGATCTTGTTTTTAAGGTAATATTGTATTCATTAGTAGATTTTTGAGTTATATTAGCACTATAATGAGTTCCACCTATTGTTATACCTTTATCTTTACTTTTAATGATATCTGTATTAGATGGTACTTTTAAACCATTTGTTTTTAAAAACTCTATTAAAGCTTCTCTTTCTTTACCACTTTCTATAACTTTTGACAATTGATACTGCTCAACTTTTAAGCCCACATCTTGATTAATACCAAAAATATACGCTATACCCGTTAAAGCAAAAAGCAAAGCACAAGGCAAAAAGAACAAACTAAGATAGATATGAACCTGTCTAAACAATTTATTTTTATTGATCATTTTAACTCCTTTTTGATTATCAAAATTTGTGATATTTTGACAAAACAAAGTGAAGCAAAAGTGAATTTTAAATAAAAAGTTTATATTTTTTAAAACAAAGAAAAGAAAAAGCCCTATGATTATAGGGCTTAAGAATTATTTTTTATCAATCACTTGATAATTATAAGGAGCAAGCTCTTTATCATGCTCTAAAAGTTCTTTTGGAGGATTGCCATTAACATCTTTTTCATCTGCATAGTAACGCTCTCCAGCTTTATGATTATTAACATCTACTTTATAATAAAGCTCTCCTGGATTAAATTTTTGAATATCTTCAAAACCTAAATTTGAAGTTTTAAAATCTTTAATTCCATTTGCCGCTGCAATTTCTACAAGTTTAGTTTGTCCCATTCTTGCCATATCAACAGCTTGCAATAACATTCTTGAAGCTTCGCGAGGATTATGAAAACCAGTTGAGTTTTCAGCATTAACAAAATCTGCTCTCATTTGAGCTTTACGATGAAGTTCTAAAACTTCTTTTAGCTCTTCGCTAATTTTTTTCGCATCAGCTTTTCCATCGCTTTGGAATTTTTCCATATTGCCTAGTTCATCGCGTAATTTTTTAGTATCCATAATCAAACTAACAATTGCATACTCTGCCGTTCTTTGATCATGCGCAACGCTATTTTGTATGTCAAGCACTTGAGCTTTTAAATAATCTTCGCTTTGTTTATGACAAGACTTGCAAGCAGAGTTAATATCTCTTAAAGGAGAGGTGATATTGTGTTGAGTAACCTTTTTAGCCCCTTCTCTAACATAAGGCATATGACAATCCACGCAACTTACTCCATTTACAGCATGCACACCGCCACTATAAAGTTCACTTTCTGGGTGTTGAATTTTAATAATTTGTGCCCCTGTTAATTTATGAATAAAATCAGCTCCAAATACTCCACGAACTTTATCATAATAATCATCTAACATTTCAATTCTAAATGGTTGCCCTTTTTTCCACTCACTCCAAGGAAAAGTTAAAACTATACCATCGGTTTCAATCTCTTTAGCTTTATTACCATCTCTCCAAAATTCATACTCATCATAATTTTTCTGAGTTCCATTCCACCATTTTTTAGAACTATCATCTACAATAGTTTCACCCATTACTTTTACTTTTTCCCCTGTTGGTTTAAAATAGTATTCAACATGGCATTGAGAGCAAACTAAAGTTCTCATTTCTTCTCTTGTAGCTTTTACGCCTTGCACTGGATCTTTTTCATATCCTCTAGAAACTAAAGCATTAATAGCTGCTGGACGAGTAAGTCTTAAACTCATATCATTTGGATTGTGACAATCTGCACAAGTTACACCCATTCTTTTACCACCATGTGGACCTGCATGTTCAGGTGAATTTTCCACTATACCATCAACGGCTGGGATATTTTTAATCATAGTCCAATAATTTGTAGAGTTAAAAGCAGTAAAATCTCCTTTAGCAACATTTTTTATAAGCCATGGAGTCCATCCACTATGACAATTCATACAAGCTGCGGGCTGGCCTTTAAAAGCAGCAAGGCCGTGAGCATTAAGAAAATCTTTGTTGTTTCTTGCTGTTTTCATTTGATCTACTTGAACCCAAAAATGCCCTCTTTCTTCATTGAAATCAAGACTAAAAGGATATCCTGCCCAAAGTATGGTTAATTGAGGAAAGCGAATTAATTTTGAATAAGCTAAATTACCACCAAATTCAGTAGCTTTAGGCTCTTCTTTTTCAACTGTTAAATACATTTTTAGCTGCTCTGGAAAAACCTTACCCCATTTTTCAAAATTTGGATCATCATCACTAAGCAAAGAAAAATCAGCATTTGCTGCAATGGCATTTTTATTTGCTTCATCTTCTTTTTTTTGATTGATATCATTATTTAGCCATAAAACTCCCACTATAAGTAAAACCAAAACAACAATACCCAAGCGTAAAATATTTTTTTTCATTCATCTTCTCCTTATTAAATTCCGTGTTTATGTCCAACATCTTTATGACAAGAAGCACAATTTAATGACTTGTCTGCATGTGGATTTGTTGTAGCATTGATAGCTGTTTGAGCAAAATCTGCATGACAGCGTATGCAGTTTTCTTGCACCATTTTTCTGCTTTTTTCAGTCGCACTCAAATTTGTAGGCAACTTATCAAGTTTAAAAGTAAAAGCATAAGCATGTCCTAAACCACTTTGCGCTTTAGCTATCCACTTAGCTACAAAATTATGTGGCAAATGACAATCCACACAAGTTGCTCTTGGTTCGCCTTTGACTTTTTGAGAGTGTGGTCCTGCCATGTATTCGTTATAAACTTCATTCATAATATGGCAGTTATTACAAGATTCACTTGCATTGCTTAAATAAGATGTGCCCTTAGCGTTATAAAAAGTATAAAACCCAACCGCAAAGAAAACAAAAAGCAAAACAAGAAAAATAGTAAAAAGATTCGAAGTTTTCTTCAAAATTTTCCTCCTTAAAATTATCATTTCTTAAAATCTTCAATGAAACAACAATGTCACAGAATTTCCCAGAAATAAATTTTTTAATTTTAACATAGATGAATTTAATATAATTTTAAAGATATATTTACTCTTAATTAACCTAAAAAATTTAAAACTTTTATTCAATAATTTCAAAATAAATGATAAAATACAACTAAAAAAGGAAAAATTAATGCAAACAAGTCCTGATATGTTTATCAATCGCGAACTTTCTTGGCTTCGCTTTAATTCTCGTGTTTTAGACCAATGTTCTAAAAATTTACCCTTGTTAGAAAAATTAAAATTTATAGCTATATATTGCACTAATTTAGATGAATTTTATATGATACGCGTCGCAGGCTTAAAACAACTTTTTTCAGCTGGAGTTAATGCAAGCAGTAGCGATGAAATGACACCGTTGCAACAATTAAAAGCCATACGCAAATACTTACACCAAGAAAAAGAGCTTTTGGAGCGTTATTTTAATGAAATCACAAGTGAATTAGAAAAAGAAAATCTTTTCATAAAACATTATGAGAATTTAGATGAAAATTTAAAACAAAAATGTGATGAGTATTTTTTCTCCAATATTTTTCCTGTTATTGTTCCAATAGCTGTTGATGCTACTCACCCTTTTCCGCATTTAAACAACTTATCTTTTTCACTAGCGGTTAAAATTTGCGATAAAGCGCATCCTGAACTTGTAAAATTTGGAATGATTAGAATTCCAAGAGTTTTACCTCGTTTTTATGAAGTAAGTGCAAATATTTATGTTCCTATAGAAAGTATAGTCCATCAACACGCAGAAGAAATTTTTCCAGGCTATAAACTCTTAGCTTCAGCAGCATTTAGAGTGACTAGAAATGCAGATATGGTAATAGAAGAGGAAGAAGCTGATGATTTTATGATGATTTTAGAACAAGGCTTAAAACTTCGCAGAAAAGGAGCTTTTGTAAGATTGCAAATTCAAAAAGATGCAGATGAGCAAATCGTAGAATTTCTTAATACTCACATGAAAATTTTTCATAAAGATGTTTATGAATATTCTATTTTACTCAATCTCCCTAGCCTTTGGCAAATCGCAGGAAATAAAACCTTTACGCATCTTTTAAGCCCACTTTACACGCCTAAAACTTTACCACCTTTTGATGAAAATTTATCTATTTTTGACGCTGTAGAAAAAGAAGATATACTCATCATACAACCTTTTGAAAGTTTTGATCCAGTTTATAAATTTATCAAAGAAGCAAGCAAAGATCCTGAAGTAATTTCCATAAGAATGACACTTTATAGAGTTGAAAAAAATTCCAATATAGTTCAAGCTTTAATTGATGCTGCAAGTGATGGAAAACAAGTAACTGTGATGGTAGAATTAAAAGCACGCTTTGATGAAGAAAATAATCTTCATTGGGCGAAAGCTTTAGAAAATGCCGGAGCTCATGTTATTTATGGCATTACAGGTTTTAAAGTCCACGCTAAGGTTTCTCAAGTCATACGCAAACAAGGAGATAAACTTAAATTTTATATGCATTTAAGCACAGGAAATTATAATGCAAGCAGTGCTAAAATCTATACTGATGTGAGTTATTTTACAAGCAAAGCAGAATTTGCAAGAGATACGACAAGCTTTTTCCACATCTTATCGGGCTTTAGTAAAAATCGTCGCCTTCAAACTCTTTCAATGAGCCCAAATCAAATCAAAGAAAAAGTTTTAGAAATGATACGCATTGAAACAAGCAAGAAAAATGAAGGTGTGATTGTAGCTAAAATGAATTCTCTTGTGGATAGTGATATCATACAAGCGCTTTATGAAGCAAGTATGGAAGGAGTGCAAATCGATCTTATCATACGCGGAATTTGTTGCTTAAAACCTGATGAAGAATACAGCAAAAACATACGCGTTAGAAGCATCATAGGAAAATACTTAGAACATGCTAGAGTATTTTATTTTAAACATAGTGAGCCAAATTATTTTATATCGAGTGCAGATTGGATGCCAAGAAATTTAGAACGCCGTTTAGAACTTATGACTCCTATATATGATGAAAGAAGCAAAGCTAAATTAGCTCAATTTTTACGCTTGCAACTTAGTGATAATGTTTTAGCTTATAAGCTTAAAAATAATGGAGAATATGAAAAAATTCCTTCTTCTGAAAAAATCATAGATTCTCAACAAACCTTAGAAGAATATGTAAGTAAAATTTATAAAACACTTAAAAAAGATACAGATCAAAGTCGTGCAACGCACTTAGCTTCCAAACTTTTCAAAGAAAACTAAAAGTTTTTAGGGTTTTTTAGTCTAAAGACTTATTTACTTGTTTGTTATAAAAAAGGGCTTTAAGATAAAGCCCTAGGAGATTTCCCATAGAAATAAACAATCATTTCTAAACTATAAAAAGATTTAGAAATGATTTTTAAGATTAAAATTTATACTTAAGTCCTACTTGACCACTTAAGTAAGTTTCATTTTTATTATCTACTTTACCTGCTAGTATTTGTTTAGCACCAAAGCCAAGATTCATACTGAGTTGATTTGTAAAATCTACATTACCCCCTACGATAATTTGTCCGTATGTTTTTTTCTTGTTGTTAGCTTCTACACTAGAAAGAAAGCATTATTTACAGCTAGGTTAGCTGTGTAATCATCACCACTATTGATAACAAATTGTTCTATTTTTGGAGTTACAAAAATATAAGAGTTTTCATTCATATATTTTCTAAATTCAGCACCCACTTCAATACTTACAGAATTGTTTTTCATAGAATCAATATCTTTAGCAATAGCACCATTTTCTGTATGAGATGGAGTATAACTAAAATAATAATACTCCCGCAAAAGGTTTAATAAATAAAGTATTATCACTAAAGTCAAACACACGACCTGCATTAGCACTAAGTCCTAAGAATTTACTTGTATAATCTGAGTTATATGCACCATCTATTTGAACATTGTCTTGTTTAGTTGGAGAAACTTGAGCATAAGCTTTAAGATTAAGTTCCCATTGTGGAGCTATATTGATAGTAGAATACATACCTAATTGGAAGTTATCACTTTTTTGTTCTAGATTATTGTCTTTGATTTTAGCATTTGTATAAGTAAAATAAACACCCCATAAAACATCATCATTAGCTTGTTTATCTACACCTATAGTAGCACCATACATTGCACCACTATCTCCATCGATAATGTTAGCACCACCAAAAGCATTAGCCCAAACACTATTGGTATATTCATTTACATAGCTTGGTCTCATATCGCTATCTAAAGCAGCAAATTTAAGGCCATTCATTTTAGAAGCATAAGTTCCAAAAGGATTGTTTAACATTGCTACACGAGAACCTATAGAAACATCATTAGAAATATTCATAGTGGTATTTACTGCACTAGAAGCTGAATTTAGATTAGATACAGATTTACCTGTATTGTCTGTATCTTTTTTGATATCTAAAGCTAGTTTTACACCTTCTCTACTTGCTAAATCTGCTCCTATACTTCCTAATTGTTCTGTGATAGAACGAAGTGCTAGGATAGAAGCTTTATCATTAGAGTTAAGATTTCAATTTGAATTTTTATTTACTAAATCAATGTATTTTTCATCATCGATTTTACCGCCGTTTTTCTCAGCTTCTTCTAACATTGTTTGAAGTTCAGTTTTTTGTTTTTCAAGAGCTTCTTTGGCTTTTGCCCATTCTTCATCTTGATCGGAATCAAATTCATTTTCAAGCAATTTATCGATAGTATCTATATCTACTTGAAGTTGAACTAGCTTATCTTTAGCCGCTGCAGTAACACCTCCATTGATCACTAAGCATTTATTGCCACCGCAGTTTTGAACGCTAAGTTTATAATCTACTAAGCCTTTTTCTCCATCGCCGTATTTATCTTCATCGCTAATATCTATTATAGTTCCTGCTTCCAAAGGATCTTTGCCTTGAACATCGGTTGAGATATAATCACTTGCGAATTTTAAAAGTAATGCACCCGCGTTATTATTTGATTTTTCTTCTAAGATATCTTTGTTAAAATCTTTAGCTTGAACTATTACTACATTATTTGCTTCTAAGTCTGTATAAGAGCGTTTCATAAGTCCAAAATTTGAATTTGTAAGATTTGCAGCTCCATTTACCTTAACAAAATTTCCATAAGTAGCAAAAAGAGTTTTATCGGCAGTAAAATTTCCATTTATAGTTAAACTACCATTAGCACTTTTTCCTTCAACTGTTCCATTATAAAGAATTATACCCGAGCCTTTTTTCATCCTCGGTAATGGCTTCATCTAATGAACTAGTCATAGTTAAATCTCCATTAATCACCGAAGGTGCAAAAGCTTGTAAAACTATATCTGTTGTTTTAACCTCTTTAGCAGTAGCGTTTAGATTTGTTACATAAGCAGGATGTTCGCTATTATTGTGTTTAAAGCTTAAAGTATTGTTTTTGCCGATACCAATGTTAAATCGATAATCAGCGCTATCATAATCATCGTTTGGTAAATCCCAAACACTCATTTTGATACTTAAATCTTGCCCTTTGTAATTATCAGGATTTTTGAGATTGATATCCTTACCATTTTCTTCAAAATAATTTCCTATATCTGAAGACTCTGTAAGATTGATTTCTTGCGCAAAAGCACCTGAATAAAGCAAAGTTGCTACACCTAAGCTTAGCAATATCTTGCTCGAAGCATTTTTCTTCATAAGTTTCTCCTTCAATAAATTTAAACTGAAGGAAAATTATACCCCCTAAAAATAAGCTTAAAAATAAAACTATAAATTTTTAATGAAAAATTATAAAACTTAATATATCAAAGTTTTAAGGGTAATAAATCGATCTTAACTTCATATAAAAAATTCTAAAAATTTGAAATAAACTTATGATTTACTTAAAATTAGCGTGATGGTGGAAGCGAGGGGAATCGAACCCCTGTCCAAAAATAATCCCACAAAGACCTCTACATGCTTAGCAAAGATGACTACTTCACCCTACTTCGCTCATCTTCCAAAACTCAAAAGCAAGGCTAAGACTTTATTTCACCTCAACGCTTGTCAAACGCAAGGCTACACTATCAAAGATGACCGAAAATTAAGCTAGATAGTATGACTTAAATTTCAGGCTCAACTGAACTTACGCAGCTTTAGCGTAAGCAGGAGCGAATTTAACGTTGTTTGCGTTTAATTTTATTTGGGCTTTTTACGCTTTGCCCAAAGCGACATGCCATCTAAGCAGACTTACTCCTGTCGAAGCCAAGTCGCTCCCTTATTTAGAAATAATATTTGGAACATTAACAATTAAAGGATTAAAAACCGCTAAAACAGAATCATCATTTTCATATGAACGACAATATTTTTCAAACTGATCACTCATCAAAAGCATCCAATCCGTAAATTCATCACTAGCAGGCCCATTAAAGCGATTTGCTTGCGCCATCATCTCTTCACAAAATACACAAAAATCAGTCACTTCTTCAAGATTTAAGCGTCTTGCTGCCCAAGCGGTATTGTGTGCTAAAGTTTCAAGCTCTTTTATGGCTTCTTTATAACGCACGCTATCGCTTCCAAGCTTGATGATTAAAGGTTCAAACCTATCGCACATGGTTCTAAAAAATTGTAAAAATTTTTCTATATCGTCAATTTCATAATCTAATTCTAATTTTGTTAAAATTCCCATTTTTAAACCATAATCATTAAAGTTTAATGTAAATTCTAGCAAATTTTAGCTAAAATCTTATTTTAATTTTTCCAAAATATAAGCAAAGATATGGATAGAATAGTAGAAATAGAAAAATACTCCTTTGATGAAACTTACGAAACTTCGTTGCGTCCTTCAAATTTTGATGGTTATATAGGTCAAGAAAGCATTAAAAAAAATTTAAATATCTTTATAGCTGCAGCCAAAAAACGCAATGAATGTTTAGATCATATACTTTTTAGTGGTCCTGCAGGACTTGGAAAAACAACACTAGCTAATATCATCTCCTATGAAATGGGTGCAAATATCAAAACAACCGCCGCTCCTATGATAGAAAAAAGCGGAGATTTAGCCGCTATTTTAACCAATCTTAGCGAAGGAGATATACTTTTTATCGATGAAATTCATCGCTTAAGTCCTGCTATCGAAGAAGTGCTTTACCCTGCAATGGAGGATTACCGCCTTGATATTATCATAGGTAGTGGTCCAGCTGCTCAAACCATAAAAATCGATTTACCAAAATTTACTCTTATAGGGGCTACAACGCGTGCAGGTATGCTTAGCAATCCTTTACGCGATCGTTTTGGTATGCAATTTAGATTAGAATTTTACAAAGATAGCGAACTTGCCCTAATCTTGCAAAAAGCAGCTTTAAAACTTAATAAAACTTGCGAAGAAAAAGCCGCACTTGAGATCGCTAAAAGAAGTCGTTCAACTCCTAGAATAGCTCTAAGGCTTTTAAAAAGAGTTAGAGATTTTGCCGATGTTAATGATGAAGAGATTATCACAGAAAAAAGAGCTAATGAGGCCTTAAATTCTTTAGGAGTTAATGAGCTTGGTTTTGATGCGATGGATTTAAGATATCTTGAACTTTTAACCGCTGCCAAACAAAAACCTATCGGACTTGCAAGTATTGCTGCGGCTTTAAGTGAAGATGAAAATACCATAGAAGATGTAATCGAGCCTTATTTACTAGCTAATGGCTATATAGAACGCACTGCAAAAGGGCGTATAGCAAGTGCAAAAAGTTATAGTGCTTTAAAACTAAACTATGAAAAAACTTTATTTGAGGAGTAAATTTTGCAAAATGGAAAATTCTTTCTTATAAGCTTTATTTTAGTTATTTTATTTCTTTTACTTTACCTTTTTAAAGGTTTTTTACTTGTAATTATCATAGCTAGTTTAATGGCGGTAGCTACCTCAAACATCAATGCAAAATTTTTAAATCTTACTAAAGGACATAAATTTTTAGCTTCCATTCTTACAACAGCTTGTATGGTTTTGCTTTTCTTTGCACCTTTTGTTTATGCTATGATAGAACTTGCCAAAGCTTTAAAGAATTTTGATATTAATTTAGTTACACAAACACTTGATTATGTCAAAAACTATCAATTCACCTTGCCTGAAAGCTTTAATTTTTTAGAACCTAAAATTAAAGAATTTTTAGCTTCTATAGATTTAAATAGTATTTCTAAACAAATTCTAAGTTATGCTTCAAGTTTTACAAAATCAGGAGCTAAATTTCTTATAGATATGGTTTTAATTTGTGTGTTTTATTTCTTTGCAAATCTATATGGAACGGAACTTGTTATCTATCTTAAATCCATCATTCCTATTGATAAAAAAGAACTCGATGATGTTTTAAGCGAAGTGGGTAATGTTATGGCTGTTGTGCTTTACTCTATGGTAATTGTAGCAATATTTCAAGGTGCACTTTTTGGTTTAATCACAATATTTTATGGTTATGATGGAATTTTAATGGGAGTAATTTTTGCTGTAAGTTCTCTCATACCTGCTATAGGAGGAGCTTTAATTTATGTGCCTGTAAGTCTTTATGAATTTGCCTCAAACAATCTTAACTCAGCTCTTGTTATTTTTATTTATTCTGTAATTGTAATTTCTTTTATAGCAGATACTTTAATCAAACCTTTAATCATCAAATGGATCAACAAAAAACTTGTAAAAACTCCCACTAAAATCAACGAACTTTTAATTTTCTTGGCCATGATAGCAGGAATTTCAACCTTTGGTTTTTGGGGTATTATACTAGGTCCTGCGATTTTAACTTTTTTTGTATCAACTTTAAGAATGTATGTGATTTTAAAAGATAAGAATTTAATTTAACTTGCCTTAAAAAAGGCAAGTTTTATGTTCTAGGCTTTTGGGCCTATCATTTTAGTAGGATCAACAAATTTATTGAAATCTTCTTCGCTAACCAAACCAAGCTCCATTGCGCTTTCTTTTAAAGAAATACCTTTTTTATGGGCATTTTTGGCTACTTTAGCAGCGTTTTCATAACCTATGTATGGGTTTAGAGCGGTAACTAGCATTAAAGAATTATGAAGATTATGATCGATTTTTGCACGATTTGGTTCTATGCCTACAGCACAATGGATATTGAATGAATGCATAGAATCAGCCAACAAATCAAGACTTTGCAAGAAATTATAAATAATCACAGGCTTAAACACATTAAGTTCAAAATTTCCTTGACTTGCTGCAAATCCGATAGCTGCATCATTTCCCATCACTTGTACAGCAACCATAGTAACAGCTTCACACTGGGTAGGATTTACCTTACCTGGCATAATCGAACTTCCTGGCTCATTTTCAGGGATGATAAGCTCACCAAGACCGCATCTTGGGCCTGAAGCTAACCATCTTATATCATTTGCAATTTTCATTAAATTTGCAGCCAAACCCTTCATAGCTCCATGAGTAAAATTGATCGCATCATGACTTGTTAAAGCATGAAATTTATTTGGACTTGAAACAAATTTCGTACCTATAAGTTGAGTTAGCTCTTCACTTACTTTTTGGCTTAATTCTGGATGCGCATTAAGCCCTGTTCCTACTGCGGTTCCTCCTATGGCAAGTTCTCTTAAAGTTGGTAAAGAAGCGATGATTTGCTCTTTTGAATGCAAAAGCATAGAAAGATATCCACTAAATTCTTGTGCTAGAGTAAGTGGAGTAGCATCTTGTAAATGCGTGCGTCCTATCTTGATAATACTATCAAATTCTTTTACTTTTTTTTCAAAAGTTGCAATAAGCTCATCAAGCGCAGGGATAAGCTTTTTCTCTACTTGCTCAACCGCAACGATACTCATAGCTGTTGGAAAAGTATCATTTGAACTTTGACTCATATTAACATGATCATTTGGATGTACAAGCTTTTCTTTGCGAAAATCCCCGCCCATGATTTCAGTGGCACGATTTGCAATAACTTCATTCATATTCATATTGCTTTGTGTGCCTGAACCTGTTTGCCAAATCGCAAGTGGAAAATTATCATCAAATTTACCTGCGATAATCTCATCGCAAGCTTGAACTATAGCATTTTTCTTAGCATCATCAAGTTTGCCAAGTTTGTTATTGACCAAAGCTAAAGATTTTTTAAGATTTGCAAAAGCATAGATTAAAACCTTTGGCATTTTCTCGCAACCGATTTTGAAATTTTCAAAACTTCTTTCAGTTTGAGCTCCCCAATATTTGTCATTTGGGACCTTAACTTCACCCATGGTATCATGTTCAACTCTGTATTCCATAATTTTTTCCTTTGATTAAAATTTTATTTATTATAAGCTAAAAAAATAAATACTTTCAAAAACGTTTTCCTACTGAACTCATTAAATGCAATTCATAGGCATTATGAGAAAATCTATTCATTAACATAAACTGCCAAAATACATTGTTTTTATATAAAAATTCTGAATTAAAACCTTGACTTAAAATATTATCTTTTAATTTATATTTTTGAATAAAAGTAATAGGAAAATCAACAAAACTAGCCTTATTTTCTAAAGTTCTTCCATAAATTCTTTTTTCAAAAATTACAAAAGTAGAAAAAGAAGCTTGATAATCATCTTGCTCTATATTTTTAGCAAGATTAAAACCTAAATTTGCATTTATGCTATGATGTTTTAAACTTTCATAATTTTTAGCAAAAGGACTTTTATTTTCTTTAAAATCTTCTTGATAAAAAAAACTATGTGTAAAATACATTAAAGGATTAAAAATAAAATCTTGACCTAAAATAATATCTTTAGTTACACCAAGCTGGGCTGAAGTTTGCAATGTTTTATATTTGCCTTCAATTGGCTGCTCTACTACAAAACGATTAAGAGTATTAAATCCTACACCTATACCTAATCCACTTAATATTTTTATAAAATCTAAATCATGGTTATAATTAAGCAATAAATCCATGTTATAACTCTTCAAATCACTACCATTATTAAAATTAAATTTAGCGCTAGAAAGAGATAAAGCATAAGCTAAAAAGCCTGATGAGAAATTTTCTCCTAAAGAGATATTAGCACCTGTTTTTTGACCTGAAAAATCTTTATCTTTATAGTATTTATAACTTGGAGTAAGATGCCAAAAATATTCTTCATTGCTAAAAATTCTAGGTAAATAAGTACTAGCAAGTAAGATATTATTGTTTTGTGCAAAATTATTAATATTAAGAGGATGAAGGGTAAATAACATATTATTTTGCATTAAATTAGATTGATTATGATTACTAAAAGTGCTTAAATACCCTGAACCTTCTATTCTATTTAATTTAGTCTTTACATCTATTCCATTATCTAAAGAAGCAAAAAATTCCTGATAAGTCTGACTCAAGTCTGCCCTAGATCGCAATTGTCTTAAAGCATTTCCCAAGCTTGTATTAGGAATTTCATAAGCATTTGGCTTTAAATTAGGTTTTATTAAGGTTTTATTAATACTCACTAAATCATCACTTAAAACAAAATCAAAATTTAAAGCATAGGTATTTTGTATCAAAACATGATTAAAAGATGATAAACTTTTTTCCAAATCTCCTAAATTAATTTTCACTGGCTTATTTAAGATATAGTATTTAGGTAAAGGAATATATTCTAAATTCCCGCTCTTAATATCATAAGTTTTTGCAATCAGTTTAGAATTTTTATAATTACCAAAATCAAGTTGCAATTTAGAATCAACTCCTTCTTGAGTATAAGTTCCTTGCACGGTTAAATCATTCAAATCTTCATTTCCAGGTCTAACTATGCCTTTATTGTTTAAATTTTGCCCTACAATACCATTACCGCTTAATATTGCTTTTTGTTCTACATAAGCATTATTTTTAACTTTTCCTTTAAGCTTTAATTCTCCTTGTTTGATTAAAGTTGCACCCTCGTAAGTATTTTGACCACTGATAATCAAAATACCTTCACCTTCTTTAGATAATCCTATGTTAAGATTAGCTAAATGTGTAGGTTTATTAATAGCACTTGATAAATGAGTACTTTCATCCCATTTTCTTTGACTAATATCATTAGAAAATTCAGCATCATAACCTGCAGTGTTTATAGTATAATAAGCTGTATTAGGTTCTTGCTCATATTTTAATACATCCTGATCACTGAGTCTGTTTGCATCTAAAATACTCAGTCCTTTTAACGCCTTTTGTGCATCTAAAATTCCTTGTCCAAATAATTCTTCTTTCTCAACTCTAACTACTCCATTAATAGAACTAATAGTAGAAGTATTAAGTTTTTGTGACTGCGCACTATCTCTATTATCCCAAATATAATCACTATAATCAATCCATTGTCCATTAACTTGAACTTGTATTCCATTGTAAAGCTGTTTTAAATCCCGTTTTATTTCATCTTCTATCCTAGGTGGATCTTGCGAAATATACACAATAAGAAATTTAGGTTGATTTGTTCCATCGGTTACTTGTTTAACAGTAAATTTTGGAGCCTTATAATTTTTATTTGCTGTACTTAACAGTATATCAGCAATTTGCTTACCATCCAAAAAGGGGAAATTTTGCTTGACCAGTGCCGCTGTTCCACTTACCATAGGTGCTGCCATAGAAGTTCCACTTTTTTTTGTAAACTTATCATTAGTGCTTGAATCAACATTATTAATATTTACTCCAGCAGCAACTAAAGAAAAATTCGTAGCTCCCTTAAAACCATTACTAAAATCAGCCAAACCTTGACTTTTAATTATTAAAGTCCCATCTGATTCTAAAGTAATCTCATTTGCATCCAAAGCTCCAACAGCCAACCAAGCTCTTAAAGATTCATCATAACTTGGTAAAATCGCATGCAAAGCAGGGCTAAGAATTCCTTCATTACCAGCAGCAAATACATTTAATACCCCCTTGTCCTTGCTAAGCCTCATCATATCATTAGCAACCTTATCTGCTTTCATAACATATTCCAAAGGAGTATTACAGATATTATAGCTTGTCCCTTGATTAGTTTGAGTACAATCTACTAATCCAGAATTTGAAGCCTTAAGATTAAAATAAGGATAAAAATTAATACCCCAGCTATTATTAATAATACTCACATCTTTGAAAAAATTATAAATATCAGGAATTTGAGTGTAAGAGCCATTTGGAAACACCCCAGCTCCATAAAATTTTGCCCCATAAGCCACTCCATAAGGTTTGCTATCGCCTATCTTTGCTCCAACAGCTATACCTGCTACATGACTTCCGTGTGTTGATTTTTTCAAATCAGGTATAAGCTGTTTCCCAGCTGTATCAGTAGGATAAGTAGACTTTAAAATCTTATCCTTTAAACTAATATGATCTTGATTAAAAGCATCATCGGCTACACCTATTATAATAGTATCTCCACTATACCCTAGCTTATGTACTTTATCAATATGATGAAGTTCAAATTCGCTTAAAGCAAAAAGTTTACAAACTAAAGTTAAACAAAAAAATTTTTTCATTTCTATTCTACCGTTACGCTTTTAGCCAAATTTCTTGGCATATCCACATCATTGCCAAGTCTTATGGAAATTTCCATCGCCAAAAGTTGAGTAATGACCATCATTTGAAAAAATTCACACATATAATGATCTTGCTCATTGGTTTTTATAATATCATCACTTAAATCAAATTCTAAAGGTGAAATGCTAAGCACTGTAGAATCCCTAGCAATAAGCTCTTCAACATTTGATTTTGTTTTTTCATAAAGCATGTGCTTTGGCATTAAAGCTATAGTATAAAGCTTAGAATCAGCCAAAGCAATAGGGCCATGTTTCATCTCTCCTGCAGGATAACCCTCAGCGTGAAGATAAGATAATTCTTTAAGTTTCAAAGCTCCTTCTAAAGCCAAAGGATAAAACACATCTCTGCCTATAAAGAAAAAGCCATGTCCATCTAAATAACGCTTGGATAAACGATGAATTTTTTCATGTAAAGCCTGTTTTACACTCACGCAATTTGGAGTATGCAAAAGTGCTTTAATTTCAGCAGAAACATTTAAATTTCTTTTTTGTGCCATAAAAATAGCAAGCATCCAAAGTGTTAAAACCTGAGTAGCAAAAGCTTTAGTTGAAGCAACTCCTTTTTCTATGCCCGCACGAGTTAAAAGACTTAGATGTGCTAAACGCACTATATTAGAATTATCCACATTGCAAATTGCAAAAGTCTTAGCACCCTGCTCTTTTGCAATCTTTAAAGCCTCTAAAGTGTCTGCTGTTTCTCCACTTTGAGAAATAACGATAAATAAAGAATCTTTTTTTATAATTGCTTCACGGTATCGAAATTCACTTGCAATTTCTACTTTAGCTTTAACTTTAGCAATTCTTTCAAACAAATAAGCACTTGCCATTGCAGCATGATAGCTTGTTCCACAAGCACAAAGCGTGATTTCATCTACTTGACTTAAATCTTCATTGTTTAGCTCATCAAAAACGACTTCATCGCCTTGAATACGCCCCATTAAAACTTCACTCATCACGCGACTTTGTTCATAAATTTCTTTTTCCATAAAAAAACGAAAGCCGTCTTTTTTTGCATAAGCCTTATCGCCTGAAAGCTTAGAAAAACAAAGTGATTTTAAAATATCATTTTCATAAACGACAAGCTCATCTTTACTCGCGTATCCCAAGCTTAAATCTTCAAGATACATTACCTCATCACAACTTCCTATCAAAGGCGCATCACCTGAAGAAAAATACCATTCTTTATTTGCATTTTTACCTATAATCAAAGGAGCAGCATTTTTTGCAAAATACACATGATTGGGATCTTTTTTTGTTACTAACAAAGTAGCAAAAGCACCGCGAAGTTCTTTGATGGTTTTTTGCCAAGCTTCAAAAACTCCCAAATTTCTTGCATAAAATTCAAAAAGCTGAACAATCACTTCTGTATCGGTTTGACTTAAAAAACTCACGCCTTCTTTTTCAAGTTTATCTTTGATTTCTTTATAATTTTCTATAATACCATTGTGAATCACACAAGAATACTGTCCTAAATGAGGATGTGCGTTGATTTCAGTAGGCTTACCATGAGTTGCCCATCTTGTATGACCTACAGCAAAACCATAACCTTGACTTTCAAAATCTGTGCATTTATTCGCCAAATTTTCAAGCTTTCCTACAGCTTTAAAAAAACTAAGTTCGCCTTCTTGCATCACTGCCATACCCGCACTATCATAGCCACGATATTCCAATTCTTTAAGTCCATTTAGTATAATTTGTTTTTTTTCATTATTTCCTATATAACCTACGATTCCACACATTTTTTTACTCACTTATTAATAAATTAACTAACTTTTGCTCGCTATGTTCTAATTTTTCATTCTTTTGAAAAATAAAAATATTACGCGTCCTTTGTCTTATGGTTTGAATTTTTGCTGCACATAAAACAAGTTCAAGTTCATTAAAAACATTCATCAAATACGCCATTAAACCCTGCTGATCTTTAGTATTAAGACCTAATTTGGCATACATTTTAGAATAGTTTAAGTCTAATTTTAACTCATCTTTTTTAATGATTGGCTTTTTAATTTTTTTCAAATTAAAACCAGAAAGATTTGAATTTAAAAGCTCGCAAAGTTTTAGTTTTTGCTCATCACTGATAATATTATCATATTCAAATCTTAAATAAATTTTATTATCAAAAAGTTCAAAAAAATTCATGAAAATAAGATTTAAATTTGTTAAAGAACTTAAAATAATGGCAATATTAAAATGAAGTGGTGCAACAATTTGCAAACTAAGATTTGTTTCATTATTAAACCAAAATTTAAAATCATTTTCTTTGGCTAATTTAGAAATCATAACAATATCTTCAAAAGTATTTTTTATAATAAAAAGATTTGATTTGATATGTATGATTTTATCTTGCAAAATTTCATCTTGCTCTAAAAAAATCTTACTTCTTTTAAGTGTTAATTCTTTTTTTACTCTTCTTGCGCTTTCTTCAAGTAGATTTTCATCTTCAAAACCTTGTTTTGCATTTTCTAAAAGTTTATCAAGAACTCTAAAATAAAAAGCATTATAATTTAAAGCCTTAGCCTTTAGCCAAGTTAAAGTATATAAAAGCTCTAAATTTTCTAAATTTTCTAGCTTAGAAACCAAGCTACTTACAACAATAGGATTGTATATATCTTCTTTTTCTACAAGATCTTTTAAGGCATTATTGTTTTTAAATATCTTAAGACCCCATTCTAAAATTTCATTCTTTAAATCAAATTTAGAGCAATACGCTCTATATATGCCTGCTAAAGAAATTTCATTTTCACTTTCTATAGCGCTTAAAAGTATCACAAGCTTTAAAATCATTTTTTCATCGGTTTTAAGTTTTTGGAGTATCTCAAGCTCATCTTCGTATTTTTCAAATTCACTTAACATAAGAAAAACTTGCTCATCAAAACTATAATTTCCTTCTTCATCGCTTAAAAAACGAACTGTCCAAAAAGGCTTACATAAATCTTTTAAAATTCCACTATCAAGCAAAAGTTTTAAAACACAAAAACTATGCCTTTTATAAAAAATTTTCTCAAAAAGTATTAAAGCTTTTTCTATATCTTTTTTACCGTATTTCAATCTTCTTAGGGCAAAAACCAAGTTAAGATCGAAAATAACATGTTTATCTTCAAGTTTTAATAAGTATTCTAAAACTTCCACAAGAGTTTTAAATTTATATTCTTGTTTAAGAGTATGATTTAATCCATCTTGAATTTGCTTTGCTAAAAAGTGTGTATAAAAACCTATAGTATGCATACTTTGCAAAGCCTTTTGAACCAACAACTCATTTGCTCCAAAATGTTTTTTAGCTTTTTTATACATTAATTCACTCAAATCATGAACATTAATAAGTAAAAATTCATCCTCATCTTTAGCACTTAATAAATTCATCGCTGATTTTAAAGAAAGTAAAAAATCTCCAGCTAAACGCAACTCGCTTAAATTTTTTTCATCTATAAAATTTAAAGCATAATTTTTTGGAGAAGTCTTAAAAAGAACAAGCAAACTCTCTAAGGATCTTAAATGATTTAATCCGCCAAAATCTTTTAAGATATTAAATTCTTGCTTTATAAATGGAATGTCAAATTCTTTAAAATTTTCTAGCAAAAGCTTGGCAAAATCATTTTTATTTTCTTTTAAAATACTCTCAAATTTTGTCTTAATCCCTTTAAATAAAATCCTAGAACCACATATGAAACGAGTTTGTATTATAGAAGTCTTAAGCTCATTGCTAGCATTATAAAGTCCATTAAATTCTAAGATAACCGAATCAATTTGCAAATGCGCATCATTTAAAATTTCGATAAAAGCCTTAATCATAGGTTTTAAATGAAAAGCCTTAATATCTTTATAAACAAAAATCAAAGAAATACTTTCATTAAAACAAAGACTATTATTTGCATATGCTTTGCTTGCTAAAACACAAAAAGGGATATTATCACTTGGAGGTGAAAAATCATCAAAATAATCTTTAAGAACTATATCATAAGCTTTTTTTATGAAATTATCCATATTTTTAGAATGATATAAGCTAAACGCCCCTTGCTTAAGAAAAAATTTTCTACAACTTTGAGTATAGGAACTAAGATTTTTTTTAAAAATTTCTAATTCTTTATTTAACAAAATTTCTACTCTCTTTAAAATTTTAATATTTTAATAATAATCTTAACAAAAATATCTTTTATTTTGGCTTTTTCTATAAACTCTTTTTCAGTAAGCAAAAATTATAATGCTTTATTTAAAAACAGCAAAAGAGTAAAATTAAAATGAAAAATTTAATCACCAAACTAGAAAATGAAGAAAGATTAAACCAAGAAGAAGCCAATGCACTTTGGGATCTAGATCTTTTTACCTTAGGCAAATACGCTCACAAAAAACGCACTAAACTTCATGGAAAAAAAGTCTATTTTAATATCAATCGCCATATCAACCCAACTAATATCTGTGCAGATACCTGTAAATTTTGCGCCTTTTCAGCGCACCGAAAAAATCCTAATCCTTATTTGATGACTCATGAAGAAATCATGAAAATCGTCGATGAAACTGTAAAACGAGAAACCAAAGAAGTGCATATCGTTTCAGCTCACAACAAAGATACAACTTGGCAATGGTATTTAGAAATTTTTAAAATGATAAAAGAAAAATATCCTAATCTTCATGTAAAAGCTATGACTGCTGCTGAAATTGATTTTTTACATCGTCGTTTTAAAATGAGTTATGAAGAAGTGATAGAAAAAATGCTTGAATACGGCGTTGATTCCATGCCAGGCGGTGGAGCTGAAATTTTTGATGAAGAAGTGCGTAAGAAAATTTGTCATGGAAAAGTTAGCAGTGAAAATTGGCTTAAAATTCATAAACTTTGGCATGAAAAAAGCAAGCAAAGTAATGCTACCATGCTTTTTGGACATATAGAAGAAAGACATCACAGGATCGATCATATGTTAAGACTGCGTGATCTTCAAGATCAAACCGGTGGATTTAATGCTTTTATCCCTCTAGTTTGGCAAAGGGATAATAGCTTTATACAAACTGATAAAATCATGGATAGTGAAGAAATTTTAAAAACCATTGCCATTTCTCGTTTAGTGCTTGATAATATCAAAAATATCAAAGCTTACTGGGCAACAATGACTTTAAATTTAGCCATGGTAGCACAAGAATTTGGAGCTAATGATTTAGACGGCACTATAGAAAAAGAAAGTATACAAAGTGCAGGTGGTGCAAAGTCCGCCAAAGGCACAAGTTTAAAAACTTTTATCGATATGATAAAAACTTCAAATCTTATTCCTGTAGAACGCGATAGTTTATACAATGAGCTAAAAACCTACTAAGGAGAAAAAATGAGCTTTTTTAAACTCAAAGAAAACAATACGAGTTTTAAAACCGAAGTTATAGCAGGACTTACTACTTTTTTAGCTATGGTTTACATTATCCCCGTAAATTCTAGCATAGTAGGAAATACAGGAATGCCTATAGAAGCTTTAATCACCGCAACAGCTTTAATTACCATAGTTGCAAGTGCTTTTAATGCTTTTTTTGCCAATACTCCTGTAGCTATGAGTGTAGGAATGGGTTTAAATGCTTATTTTACCTTTGCGGTTTGTTTAGGTCAAAACATAGCTTGGCAAAGTGCCTTAGGAGCTGTTTTTATTTCAAGTATTATTTTTCTCATACTTTCTTTTACGCATTTTCGCCTTTGGGTAATCCGCAATATCCCAAAAGATTTACGCCTTGCAATTTGTGCGGGCATAGGTTGTTTTATTGCATTTTTAGGCTTAAGTCAAATGGGTGTGATAATGCATAATAAAGATACCTTAGTCAGCATAGGAAATTTCAAAAGCCCTCATGTGCTTTTTGGAATTTTTACTCTAGCTTTAATCATCTTTTTTTGGGCTATAAAACTTCGCGGAGCTTTTATTTTGGGGGTATTAGCAAGCTCTATTATTGCTTGGATTTTCCATTTAGACAATGCAAGTTTTCCTGTGCAAATCTTTTCTTGGCCAAATTTTAGCATGGAAAATGGTTTAGGAGCCATCTTTTTACAACTTGATATCAAAAGCGCCTTAAATATTACTATGATACCTATAATTCTTACTTTTTTTATCACTCAACTTTTTGATAGCATAGGAACTATCACAGGTGTGGGTGAAAGAGGAAAGATTTTTGATGATCCCAAAAATGGAGAAAAAAAACTAAGCAAAACCTTAATGGCAGATGCAACAGGATCAGCCTTAGGAGCTATGACAGGCACTTCTACAGTTACAGCCTTTGTTGAAAGCACTACAGGGGTTGAAAGCGGAGGAAGAACTGGGCTTACAGCTTTAGTTGTAGCTATTTGTTTTGCTTTTACACTTTTTTTACTGCCACTTTTTAAAGCCATTCCTGCAAACGCAATATACCCCGTACTTGTAATGGTTGGAATTTTAATGTTTATGGAAGTTAAAAATATAGATTTTAAAGATAGTGCTATAGCTGTAGCAAGCTTTTTTACTATCATCATGATGCCTTTTACTTACTCCATCACCACAGGTTTTGCTTTTGGTTTTCTTTCTTATTTACTTGTAAGAATTTTTAAACGCGAATGGGATAAAATCAATCTTGGCATTATAGTTTTAAGTTTATTATCTTTGGGTAATTTTTTACTTATGGCACTACAATAAATAAGGATATATAATGATATTTTACTCCTATGAAGAATTTAAAGAAGATGTAAAAATTCTTGCTAAAGAAATTAAAGAAGATTTTAACCCTGATGCACTTTTAGCTATAGCAAGAGGGGGGATGAGTTTAGGACACTCTTTAGCAGTGGCTTTAAAAACGCGTCAACTTTTTGCTTTAAACTCAATTCATTACGATAATACGAAAAAACTTGATACTATTGAAATTTTTAACATTCCTGATTTAAGCAAGCACAAAAAAATTCTACTCATTGATGATATAGTAGATAGTGGAGAAAGTTTAGCAGAAATAAAAAAAGTTTTGCTTGAAAAATTTCCTCATATAGAACTTAAAATTACAACCATTTTTTACAAAAAAACCGCTCTTTTAGAGCCTGATTTTAAAGTAAAAGAAGCTACTGAATGGGTGGATTTTTACTGGGATATAAACCTTGATTAAAAATTTGCTATAATTTTACTTTTAAAATTTTTAGGAGTTTTTGCTTGAGAATAAAATTTATATCTTTTATTTTAATTTTTTTTGCTATTTTTGCTTTTGCTAAAGAACAAAATTTAGATGATTTCGAACAAGAATACCAAAACTATCAAGCAAACGATCCACTTTCAGGATACAACAAAGCTATGACAAGTTTTAATGTGGCTTTGTATGATTATGGTTTGCGTCCCGTTCTTAAGGGCTATAACACTATCACTCCTGAATTTATAAGATTAGGGGTAAGAAATTTCTTTGATAATTTACTTGCTCCTTTGCGTTTTGTAGGCAATATTTTGCAGTTTAAATTTGAAGAAGCGGGAGAAGAATTTAAAAGATTTACCGCCAATACCATTATGGGCTTTGGTGGACTTATGGATGTGGCATCAAAAATGGGTCTTAAAAAACATCCCGCGGACTTAGGAACCGTTTTGGCTCACTGGGGTGTAGGAAGCGGTTTTCATATTGTCTTACCTATACTCGGCCCTAGTAATCTTAGAGATACTCTTGCTTTACCTGCAACTTGGTATGCAAGTTTTACTGCTTACATTGATCCTACTTGGGCAAGTATAGCTATAAGTGCTTATGGATTTGGTAATGAACTTAGTTTTAGACTTGATGAAATTGATGAAATTTATCACAACACGCCTAATTTATATCCATTCTTGCGTGATGCTTACGAGCAAAGACGCAATGAACTTAGCAAATAAAGGAAAATAATGAAAAAAATATTTTTAATCTTGGCTTTATTTTTTAATGCTTTTGCCTTGCAGCTAGATGAAATTTCTAGTACTATGCAAAAAAACATTGATGCAAGCTTAAAACTTTTACAAGATAGCAAAGAAGACAAAAAACAAGCTGCTGATGGAATTTTTAAACTTTTTGATAGCATAATAGATTATAAACTCATGGCAAAACTCAGTCTTTCGAAAAATTATTCTAAATTAAATCCAAAAGAACAAGAAAAATTTACCACAGCCTTTGAAGCAAGTCTTAAAAAAAGTTTTACCGATAAACTCAGTCTTTATAAAGATCAGGTTTTAAAGGTCAAAAATGGTGAGTTAAAAAATGAAAAACGCTATTTTTTAACCACTTCTATGGTAGTAGATGGGGAAGAAAAAAATATCATTTTCAAATTTTACAATGATAATAACAACTGGCTTGTTTATGATGTAGATGTTTTAGGTGTGAGTATAGTACAAACTTATAGATCACAATTTGGAGATATTTTAGCCAACCAAGGCTTTGATGCCCTACTTCAAAAACTTGAGAGTATTGTCATAGAATAATGTTTGCAAAGCTTTTAAAGTTTTTTATTTCTCGTCCAAAAAGTACTTTTTTTGGAACCTTGTTTATATGCCTGTTTTTAAGCTTTTTTGCTTTTAAGCTTAGCGTAGATGCAAGTGCTGAAAGTTTACTTTTAGAAGATGATGCAGATTTAAAAACTTTTAGAGAAATTTCAAAACATTATAAAAGTGATAATTTTTTACTTTTAGCCTTCAAACCCTATGATGAAAAACCTTTTTCAAATGAAAATTTAGCCAAATTAAAAAAACTTCATGAAGAATTAGAAAAGGCCCCTTTAGTAGAGCGCGTTTTTAGCATCATCAATGCCCCTTTGCTTCAAAGTTCACAAAATACGGATTTAAAAGAACTGTTAAAAAATATCCCAAACATAGAAAGCCAAGATATAAACCGCACAAAAGCCCGAAACGAAATTTTAAATAGTCCCTTTTATAAAAATAATATCATCTCAAAAGATGGAAAAGTAACAGGGCTTATTATTTACTTAAAGCCTGATACAGTTTATAATGATCTTGTAGAAAAACGCGATCTTGCTACCGATGAAAAAGATCAAATTCGTCTTGCCATAAAAGAACATCAAGACAAGCAAAAAGTTATCACGAAACAAAGTCTAGATACTATTAAAAGCATAGTTCGAAATTATGAAAAAAATAAAGATACGCTCTACCTTGGTGGCGTAAGCATGATCGCTGATGATATGATAGCTTATATAAAATCTGATCTTGTGCTTTATGGTGTTTCTCTTGTATTTTTACTAGGACTTGCACTTTATTATTTTTTCCGTTCATGGCGCTTTGTTTTTTTACCTCTTTTTATTTGTTTTATAAGCTTAAGTGCAGCTAGTGGAGTTTTTGCACTTTTAAATTTTCAAATCACGGTTATTTCATCAAATTACATTGCTTTGGTTTTAATTATCACCTTAAGTGTAGTTGTTCATTTGATCACGCATTTTATCGAAAATACCCAAAATCATCCCAAAGCTAAAGTTGAGCGCATAGTGCTTGAAACCTTACTAGCCAAAGCAAATCCTAGCCTTTATGCCATTGTTACAACGATGATAGGATTTTTTTCTTTAATGCTTTCAAATATCGAACCTATCATAAAACTTGGTATTATGATGAGTATAGGTATAGGTTTAGCTCTTATCTTTAGTTATTTATTTTTAGCAAGTATCTTGGTTCTTTTAAAACCAAAAAATTATCATAAAAAAGAGTTTAAATTTAATCTTTTAGCCTTTTGCGCTAAAACCGCTCTTGATCCTAAAAAACGTCACATGATTTATGGAATTTCAGTTCTTGCTATAATCTTAGCTTTAATAGGTATTTCAAAACTCAGAGTTGAAAATTCTTTTGTCAATTATTTCAAAGATGGCAGTGAAATCAAAAAAGGACTTTTGGTTATTGATAAAAATCTAGGTGGAACCTTGCCTTTAGAAGTCATCATTCGTTTTCCAAATAATAAAAACGATCAAAATACAAGCAATACTCTTGATAGTTTTGAAAGCGAATTTGAAAATTTAGCCACACAAGAAACTTATTGGTTTGACTCTAAAAAAACACGCATTGCAAAAAAAGTTCATGAATTTTTAGAAAATAAAGAATTTGTAGGCTCGATTTTAAGTCTTAATAGTCTTTTAACCCTAGGGAAAAATATCAACGATGGAAAAGAGTTAGATGATTTTGCTCTTGCGTTTTTAAATGAGAATTTACCTGCTAAATTTAAACAAGACTTGCTTTCACCTTTTGTAAGTATAGAGAATAACGAGTTAAGATTTAGTATGCGTATTGTTGATTCTGATCCGAATTTAAGACGTAATGAATTTTTAATAGATCTTAAAAAACAGCTCAACGAGCTTGTAAAAAATGATGGAGTAGAAGTTCAAATCACAGGTATAATGGTACTTTATAATAATATGCTCCAAAGTCTTTTTTCATCGCAATTTGATACTCTTATATTTGTAATTT
Organism: Campylobacter sp. CFSAN093249; assembly: GCF_011067895.1. Taxonomy (NCBI): domain Bacteria; kingdom Pseudomonadati; phylum Campylobacterota; class Epsilonproteobacteria; order Campylobacterales; family Campylobacteraceae; genus Campylobacter; species Campylobacter sp. CFSAN093249. Next base: position 39,143 of record NZ_JAAMWM010000003.1, read on the forward strand.
TAGCTATTTTTATACTTTTTATCATTGTTTTTAGAGATTTAAAATTTTCAGTTGCGGCTATATTGGTAAATGTTATTCCTTTAAGTGTGGTTTTTGCTCTTATGGGGCTTTTAGGTATTCCTTTGGATATGATGAGTATTACTATAGCTGCTATTGCTATAGGTATAGGCGTTGATGATGCTATACATTATATTTATCGTTTTAGGGAAGAAATTAAAAACAAAAGCCTAGAAGAAGCCATTATGATTTCTCACCTTAGTATAGGTTCGGCACTTTATTATACTACCATTAGCATAGTTTTAGGTTTTAGTGTTATGATGAGTAGCAATTTTATTCCAACAATTTATTTTGGAATTTTAACCGTTTTTGTAATGATTTTGCTTTTAAGTGGAAGTTTGTTCTTATTACCAAGCTTTTTAATCACTATTTATTCTAAGAAAACCAAGTTTCCAAACCAACATAAAGAGCATATATTAAAACAATAATAGCTATATATTTTAAAAAATTTTTCATTTTTATCCTTTATTTAAAATCTTTAAAATGATTTTTGCAAGCTCTAAAGCTTTAAAGCGATGAGAGATATTATTCTTCTCATCCACACTAAGCTGGGCTAAGGTTTTATCAAAACCCTTTGGAATAAAAAGGCTATCATAGCCAAAACCATTTTCACCTTTTTCTGTATCTATTACTTTTCCATGCATGGTTCCATGCGTACTAAATTCCCCCATCAAACCCACTATAGCAATAGCAGCAACATAATACGCCTTACTTTGTTTAAAACCTTTTTTTACCATTTCATTGACAAGTTTATCACGGTTACTTTTATCATCGCCCTTACCGCTAAATCGAGCAGAATAAATTCCTGGATTTCCTTCTAAAACATCTACACAAATGCCACTATCATCACTTAAAGCGATAAAATCTTTTTTTTGCTTTTCATCCAAAGCATTAAAAACCGCTCTTGCTTTAATCAAGGCGTTTTCTTTAAAAGTTTTTCCATTTTCTTCAATCTCAAAAGGCATTAAAACTTCATCAAAAGCATAAATTTCAAAATCTTTTAAAATTTCTTTAAGTTCTAAAACTTTATGTTTATTGCTCGTAGCTAGGATAATCTTCATAACAAAAGCTCCAAAATAATATCAAAAACAAAAATATGATTTTATAAAATTTATCCTTGTGCGTAGCTTTTAAATATCAAATGATAAAACGATGTTAATCAATGCTTAATCCATTTCATAGTAAAATTATCCTAATTTAAATTTCAAATTTAATAGGAAATTGATAATGCTAAACAATGTCTTACCCTTATCTTTCATAGTTGGAACAAGATTTTTTGGGCTTTTTATAGTTTTGCCAGTTTTAAGTCTTTATGCTTTAAAACTTGAAGGTGCTAATGAATTTTTAGTGGGACTTTTAGTTGGTGTTTACGCCTTAACCCAAATGATTTTACAAATGCCTTTTGGGATTTTAAGTGATAAAATTGGTCGTAAAAAAACCATGCTCATTGGACTGATTATTTTTATAATAGGCTCTTTAATCTGCTCTTTTGCGGAAAATATTTACACCATGCTTTTAGGAAGAATGCTCCAAGGTGCAGGAGCTATTGGAGCTGTGGCTACAGCAATGATAAGTGATTTTATCACAGAAGAAAATCGTGGTAAAGCCATGGCGGTAATGGGTTCTTTTATAGGACTTAGTTTTGCAGCTTCTATGGTGATCTCTCCTTTAATGAGTGCAAAATGGGGTTTATCTAGCCTTTTTGATCTTAGTGCAGCTTTGTCTCTTTTATGTATAATTTTGCTTTATACTATTGTACCTAAAGAAAACAAAATCACTCATGAAAATGAAAAAACTCCTTTTTTTCATCTTATTAAACAAAAAAATTTAGCCCTTATGAATCTTACTAATTTCATGCAAAAAATGCTTATGAGTATAGCATTTTTAAGCATTCCTATCATTCTAGTAAAACATTTAGGCTTTGCTTCTGATAAACTTTGGATTGTTTATAGCGCTTCTATGGTAGCAGGTTTTATCGCTATGGGCTTTGCTGGAAGTTTAGGCGAAAAAAGAGGTTTAGCTAAACAAATTTTACTCTTAGGAATTGTTTTTTTCATACTTTCTTATCTTTTCTTTGCTTTTAGTAATTCTATAGATTTTTTTATCATAGCAGTTGTGATTTTTTTTATAGGTTTTAATTTACATGAGCCTATTATGCAAAGTTGTGCATCAAAATTTTGTAAAGTTCATGAAAAAGGTGCGGCATTAGGGTTGTTTAATGCTTTTGGATATGGTGGAAGTTTTATAGGTGGTATTATCGGAGGGATATTTTTACATCTAGATGCCTTAAATCTTTTAGCTATTATTTTAGTAATTTTAGCTCTAATTTGGCTTGTAGCATTATTTTTCTTAAAAAATCCAGCTGATTTTAAAAACCTTTATCTACCTTTAGAAACACCTTTAAATTTCAGTACTTTTAGTGAAAATTTAGGGGTTGTAGATATTTATAAAAACTCTAAAAATCTTGTTGTTAAATTTGATAGCAAACTTACAAATAAAGAAGAATTAGAAGGCAAAATTAAGATCTAATTTTGCCCCGCAAAACCCATTGCTTTTATCATCACTTTTGCCTTGCAATCTGCACAGCAATAAAGTGTTTTGATTTTATTTTCATCATTACCAAATTTAGGTTTCATTAAATTGGCTATTTTTTCTACAGCTTTTTTGGTCGCAAATTCTTTACCGCATTCTATACAGGAAAAAAGCCCATCTTTTGCCATGGTTTGATATTCAAAATAAGAAGCTCTAAACTCCATTCCACTACGAAATAATTTTAAAGTATCTTTTTCAGCACAACTTAACTCACAATACCCACAAGTCGTACAAAGAGAAGCATTGAATTTCAAAGCATTTTCTTGTTTATCAGCGATTAAAGCTCCTACATTACAGGCACCCACACAAGAAAGACAAAGCGTACAGGTATTAGGATTGATTTCTACCTTACCATAACGCAACCATTCGCCACTTTCTATACTACCAAAATCTTCATTTTTTATCATTTCTTGCATTCTTTTGGCAAAATTTTCTCTTGTAGTTAAGGTGTTATTATGAAAATCATATTTTAAATCTTGTATGAATTCTTGCTCTTTTAAAACATTTTGCAATTCTTTTTCATCTTTAGCAACAAAAATAGCTTTTTTTTGAAATTTTCTCTCAAAAAAAGTATTTAAAAGCATAATGGCTTCATTGCTACCACGAGATACAAAGTCCGTATAAAAAACCAAATTTGCACCACTATTTTGCAAAAGTGTTAAAAAATGCATAGAAGAAAGCCATTTTTCACCCTCTATCATAAAGGGTAAAACATCTTTTGGTAAAGCAAGGTTTAAATTTTCTAAAGACATTTTTTTAGGAATAATCAAAATTTTTTTATCTTTATAAAACTCACAAAGGGTAAAAAAACTTTCTCTTGGCATAGGAGCATAATCAAGCGATCCGCTAGGACACACACTAATACATCCTCCACAACCCAAACAATCCACTTGAGAAAATTCTAAATGCTTTTTTTCATCATCTTTTAAAATCGCTACAGTAGGACAAATTTCAGCACATTTTGCACAATGTTCACTGCGTCTTTCGTGGTATTGACACACGCTAGCATTATAGCTAATATAAGTTTTATAAGGATATTTTGGACTTTTACTTTGCAAAAACTCAAGCAATACTTCAAGATTTTCAAAATTTAAAAGATTATAACATCCACTTTGTCTTGTAAAATCTTTACGCACAACGCTTAAATCTTCAGCTTTAAAAAGTAAAAAATCAAAATCTATTTCCACTTCTTCGCCTTGATTTTTAACCACAGCACAAAGCTCCCCTACACTTCCAAAAACAGCTAAAATTTCTGCACTGCTTAAAGCAATAACCTTAAATCCATGTTCTTTTAAAAACTCGACAGTTTGAGTATCACTATCTACTAAAATCAAACGATTTTGCACTTCTTTGCTTTGTTCTAAATCAAGCCCTAAATCATAAACGCTAGCTCTTGCTTTATAAAGCGTTAAAACATTTTTACTTTGATCTAAAATTTCATCTTGAGAATTTTTAAGATAAAAATTAATCTCAGGGGCATAAATTTGTGCTTTTTGATTTTTATCATTGCAAATTAATGCTTCTTTATCATTTGCCTGATCTAAAATTTCAATAGCATCAGGCAAAGGGATTAAAACATCATTTTTTATATAAACAAAATCTTGCATTGTCTTCCTTAATCTCTTTAAAACATCATTTTATAAATTCTATGTTAAAATAACCAAATATTTTCTTAAGGCTTAAGATGAACAAATTTAGAACTTTTCCACAGATTAACACTCTTATTGAAGATGAGAGTTTAAAATCCTATCCTTTTTATATCAAAGCATTTTTTTGTAAAAAAGTTGTCGCAAAACTAAAAGAAAATTTTTCCCAAGATGAAATTTCTAAAGATAAACTACTTTTAGAAATCAAAAAAGAAATCAAAACTTTTTACCGCAAAGATTTACAAAGTGTGATTAATGCAAGCGGAGTGGTTATACACACAAACCTTGGCAGAAGTGTAATCCATGAAGAACTTTATGAAGCGTGTAAAGATATCATTTGTAATTATTCTAATGTAGAGTTTGATTTAGAAAATGGAAAAAGAGGCTCTCGCTATGCTTTGGTATTGGAAAAACTTAAAATGCTTTTTGAATGCGAAGATGCTTTAGTAGTCAATAACAACGCTGCAGCAGTTTTTTTAGTGCTTAATTCTCTTTGTTATGATAAGGAAGTCATAAGCTCAAGAGGAGAACTTATAGAAATTGGCGGAAGTTTTCGTGTGCCTGAAGTGATAAAAGCTGCAGGTGTAAAGCTTTGCGAAGTTGGAACTAGCAACAAAACACACTTAAAAGACTATGAACAAGCTATCAGTGAAAATACCGCTCTAATTTTAAAAACCCACAAGTCTAATTTCGCTCTTATGGGTTTTTATAGTGAAGCAAATATAAAAGATCTACATGAACTAGCAAAAGAAAAAGGGCTTTTGAGTTATTATGATCTAGGTTCTGGCTGGTGTGAAAATTTAAATGAAAAGCTGATTAAAAATGAACCTAAAATCAAAAAACTCGTACAAGAATGTGATATTTTAAGTTTTAGTGGAGATAAACTTTTTGGTAGTGTGCAAGCAGGCATTATACTTGGAAAAAAAGAACTCATAGAAAAACTTAAACAAAATCAACTTTTAAGAATGCTAAGAGTGGATAAATTAACCCTATCTTTTTTAAATGAAAGCTTAAAAGCTTATTTACAAAAAGATTATGAAAAAATTATTACCTTAAAACTTTTAAATGATGACTTATCCTTTATAGAAGAAAAAGCTTTAAGAGTGCAAAAAGAATTAAAATTTCAAACCCAACTCAAAAAAAGCAAAAGTTTAGTAGGAGGAGGTTCTATGCCTGATAAAAGTTTAGATACTTATATACTAACTTTTCAAGGAGATGCTTTAAAACTACAAACTCGATTTAGAAAAGAAAATATCATAGGACGCATTGAAAATGATGAATTTGTTCTTGATTTTAGAACTATACGAGAAAATGAACTTCAAAAACTTATTCTTACAATTAATCAAATGGAAAACTTATGAAATCTGTTATTATAGGAACCGCAGGACATATTGATCATGGAAAAACTTCACTCATTAAAGCTTTAAATGGTTTTGAAGGCGATAGTTTAAAAGAAGAACAAGAAAGACAAATCACCATTAATTTAAGTTTTTCAAATCTTAAATTAAAAGATAAAAACATTTCTTTTATCGATGTTCCAGGACATAAAGATTTGGTTAAAACTATGGTAAGTGGAGCTTTTGGCTTTAGTGTTTGTTTATTTGTCGTAGATATTAACGAGGGTTTAAAAGAACAAAGTTTAGAACATTTAGAAATTTTAAAAATTCTTGATATTAAAAATATCATTTTAGTACTTAGCAAATGCGATCTTTGTGAAAATATAGAGCAAAAAAGTGTAGAAATTTTAGAAGAGTTAAAAAATTTAGATTATCCCATTTTAAAAGTATTTCATACCAGTATAAAAAATAATCAAGGCATAGAAGAATTAAAAAATTATCTTTATACCATAGAAAACAAAGAAAATGATGAAGAACTGATTTTTCATTATTATATCGATAGAGTTTTTTCTCTAAAAGGTATAGGAACTGTCGTTACAGGCAGCTTGAATGAAGGAAGTATCACTTTAAATGAAAAAATCATCTGTTTAGACACTCAAAAAGAACTCATTGTTAAAAATATACAAAATCACGATACCAATCTAGAGCAAATCAAAGCTTGCAATCGTGTGGCTTTAAGTTTAAATTGTGATTATAAAGAGTTGAAAAAAGGTTATTTACTAAGTAAAAAAGGTTATTTTAAAGCCTTTAAAGAATGCGATGCTTTAGTTAAAGCAAAAAATTTACAAAATAGCAAAATGATTTTTTGCGTGGGTTCAAGACAAATAGAATGCAAAATAAATATATTAAAAAAACTAGAAAATGATGAATTTTTTGTGCATTTTAGTTTTGATAAAAATGTATTTTTAAGTTTTGATGAGGCTTTTATTTTATTACAAAACAATCGTGTTATAGGCGGTGGTAAGGTTTTAAATCCTTTAAGCGAACCTTTAAAAAAAGAACAAAAAAATAAATTTTTAATGTTTTTGAAAAATAAAGATTTTAAAGCGGCTTTTTCTTTCTTAAAAGACGCACACAAATACGGCTTTGGCTTGCTTTCAAGTTATCAGAGATTTAAACTTTCTCATCAAAAAGCATTGAAATTAGCAAAAGAATTAAATCAAGTATTTGTTGATGAAAAAAATCTTAATGTATATCATTTACAAAGTCTAGAAGAAATTAAAAATTTCATCAAATTCATACTTGAAAAAAATCCTTATGCCATGCTTTCAGCACATTCTTTAGCTTTAAGGATTACTTGGGCAAGTGAAAATTTTTGCGAACTCGGACTTAAAGAAATGTCAAATTTATTGGATTTTCAAAATGGAATTTATTTTAAAAAAGGCATAGATTTTGAAAAACTTCGAGAAAAAAACAATAACCAAATGTATGAAATTTTAAAAAAACAAGGTATTAAACCCGAAGCTCCTTATAATCTTTATGATTTTTTAGAACTTGATAGAAAAAGCGGGGATAATATACTCAAAAAACTTACCCAAAAAGGCTTGGTTGTAAGACTTTCACACAATCTTTTTATAGAAAAACAAGCTCTTGAAAAACTTATGCAAGAATGTTTAAATTTATTAAAAAATCAAAGTCTTGATGTGCAAAGTATGAAAGAATATTTTAATCTTTCAAGAAAATATGCTATTGCTTATTTAGAATACTTAGACAAATTTCCTCAAGTAAGCAAAGAAGCTGAAAAAAGATTTTTAACAAACATTTAGAAAATCATTATAGAATTAAACATAATTTATTTAAAGGATTTATAAACTATGAAAAAATTAAGTTTAATTCTTGCCTGTTCAGCATCTTTGTTTGCTGCAAGTAATTCAGAAATTAGTGATTTTTATTCAAAAAGCATTAAAGCACAATTTCCAAATGCTACCGTTAGTGTATCAAATCGTCAAAAGGTTGGTAATACGGGTTTTGAAAGTGTTATTGTAAGCGTTGAATTAAATGGACAAAAACAAGAAAACATTCTTTTTACAAAAGATAGTCTTATTACCCCTGATCTTATCGACTTGAAAACGGGAATTTCTTATGCTCAAGAATATGAAATGAAAAAATTTCAAGAAGCAAGAGAAAATTTTACAAAAAATGCTAAAGCTGTAGCACAAAAAGAAACCATGGTAATAGCTTTGGGAGATAAAAATAAACCTGCAATTTATGTTTTTTCAGATCCTGAATGCCCTTATTGTAGAGAACATTTAGCTCAAATTGATGATGAACTTAAAAACTATCAAGTTAATTATATTTTAACTCCAGTACATGGAAAATCTGCTTTTGAAAAATCCGCTCTAATCTACAAGGAAGCAAAAAAAGCAAAAAATGATAAAGAAAAAATCGCAATTTTAAACAAATACTATGATGCAAATATCAAAAATTATCCAAAAGTAAGTGATGCAGAATTAAAAGAAGTTTTTTCCTTATATGAAAAATATCGCTCATTAGGTCTTAGCGCTACTCCAACTATTATTAAATAAACCTAATGTCTAAAATTACTTTAATTTTAAGCTTTTTTATAGCACTCTTTATGAGTGCTTGCACCAATGCAACTTTCATACAAAGCTTTATTCAAACAAGCAATGAAGGCATTTTTATCAGATCACAAAAACAACAAAGTTTTAAAATTTCCTTTCAAAATCCTAGCCAACTTCGAACTACTTTGGATAGAGATTTGGCTTTAAAACTTAAAAATTTAGGCTTAAAAGAAGTAAAAGAGAATGCAGATTATGAAATTTTAATCAATCTTGTAGATATGAAAAAGCATTCTTATGCTCAAAAAATCACAACTTCAGCAAGATTTTTTTATGATTTTGATCCTTTGGAAAGTGATGGAGAATGGATGGTAGAAAACTACTATACTATGCAAGTTAATTTACAAATCAACTCTGAAAATCACAATTCTCAAAAAACAAGTCTTCTTGCAAGAACAGCTTATCTTGGAAATAAAGAACGCTGTCAATTATCTTTAGAAAATAAAATTATAAATCAAATAGTGAGTTTTTTTTATTTTTAAGAAAAGACAATCAAGAGTATAAAAACTCTTGATTTTAAGAATTATTAAGTAAAATAAGGTTTGATTTGTTCTATCCAAGCATCAATTCTTGATTCAGTTTGATCCTCTTGATTATCATTGTCAAGAGCAAGTCCAACAAATTTACCATCTACAACCGCATCACTTGCTTCAAATGTATAACCATCAGTTGAAACTTCTCCTACCAAATTTGCGCCTGCATCTTTTAAATTTTGAGCTAATTTACCCATGCCACCACAAAAAGTATCAGAATAACTTTCACTATCACCCATACCAAATACAGCTACGGTTTTTCCACCGAGACTAAGCCCTGAAAAATCAAAACCATCCCAATCATCTTGTAAATCACCACTTCCCCAAGTTGAAGTTCCACAAATTAATTTATCGTAAGAATTCATTTTAGCCGCATCAATATCTGAGATATTAAAAACATCGCTAATTCCAAGTTTTGAAGCAATTGTATTAGCCGCTCCTTCTGTATTTCCCATAGCACTACCATAGATTACTGCTACTGACATTATTTTCTCCTTATAATTTGATTTGATATTTTATACGGAACTAATTTTAACATAGTTTTGTTTAAATCACACAAAAAATGTTTTATTTCAATAAAATGTGTGAAATTTTTGTTACGCGGACAAACAATATAAAATTTTTCAAAATTGTTTTCTTTTATTAAATTCAATAATCCATGAATTTCATTTTCAATTTTTAAATTATGTGTATTAATCTCTTTGCAAAGTGGTAAAATTGCAAATTTCTTATCTATTATAATAAGATCACCATCTTGATCTATATTTTTTTCATTATTTTGAAAAGAAACCTTATCATAAACATAAGAGCTAAATAAAATTTGCGCATCAAAACAAATGCCATAAAGATAAATTCTTAAAAGTCTTAAAAAATCGACATTCTTAGATATTTTAGTATTAAAAATCAAGCTTTTTCTTTTTTGAAAGCAAAAAGCGTATGCATTAAGCTTGATATTTATATTTTGAATCTTACCAAATGAAACATGCATTATATCATGTAAAAAATTTTCAAATATCATTTTTAAACTCTTGGTATTTTTTGCATATAAAAGAGGAATTTTTAGATCGCTATCAACGCTCGCATTATATTGAGTTAAAAAAGTCAACATAAGCTCTTGATTGTTTAAATAGCGATAAATTTGCGGTATAAATTCTTGCTTATCATCAAATCCAAATAACATCTTTAACCTTTATAGCAAGAAAATTCTTTATTAAGATTAAAAATTTTACAATATTCACAATACACACAACTTACACTTCTTTTTGCACAAACTAATGGAATTTTACGCTTTTTAGCTTCATTTTTGATTTTTTTCATAGTATTATGATTTAAAAAGCTTGTTAACATTACTATACATTCTGTATCACAAGGAATTGGCTTGCGATTAACTCTATTTTCATTACGCGCATCCCAGTGTTCTATTTTTTTAGCACCTAAATCATGTAAAACAGCTCTAATAGGAGTGATTTCATCTGCACCAATAACCAAAACTGACATAAATTCTCCTTTGTGATTTTTAAAATATATTTTGATAATTATTATTATAATATAAAAAAACTAAATTTATTTTGAAATTTATTATCAATAAAATGCAATTATTCAGTTAATTTTAATTTTTAATAGATATAATTTACTAATTGATAAAATTTATTATTTTAGGAGAAAACAATGAAAAAATTGACTAACGATTTTGGAAACATTATAGCCGATAACCAAAATTCATTAAGTGCAGGCGCAAAAGGACCTTTGCTTATGCAAGATTATCTTTTGCTTGAAAAACTTGCTCATCAAAATAGAGAAAGAATTCCAGAAAGAACCGTTCATGCCAAGGGAAGTGGGGCTTATGGAGAAATAAAAATCACCGCTGATTTATCTGCTTATACTAAGGCAAAAATATTTCAAAAAGGAGAAATAACTCCTCTTTTCCTACGCTTTTCTACTGTTGCAGGTGAAGCAGGTGCAGCAGATGCTGAGCGTGATGTACGTGGATTTGCCATTAAATTTTACACCAAAGAAGGAAACTGGGATTTAGTAGGAAATAATACTCCAACTTTTTTTATCCGTGATGCGTATAAATTTCCTGATTTCATTCATACTCAAAAAAGAGATCCAAGAACTCATCTAAGAAGTAATAATGCTGCTTGGGATTTTTGGAGTTTATGTCCTGAAAGTTTACATCAAGTAACCATTCTTATGAGCGATAGAGGAATTCCTGCAAGTTATCGTCATATGCATGGATTTGGAAGCCATACTTATAGTTTTATTAATGATAAAAATGAAAGATTTTGGGTGAAATTCCATTTTAAAACCCAACAAGGGATTAAAAATCTTACCAACCAAGAAGCTGCCGAGCTTATAGCAAAAGATAGAGAAAGTCATCAAAGAGATCTCTATAATGCTATAGAAAATAAAGATTTTCCAAAATGGAAAGTTCAAGTTCAAATTCTTGCTGAAAAAGATATAGAAAAACTTGGATTTAATCCTTTTGATTTAACAAAAATTTGGCCTCATAGTCTTGTGCCTTTGATGGATATAGGCGAAATGATTCTAAACAAAAATCCTCAAAATTATTTTAATGAAGTTGAACAAGCTGCCTTTAGTCCAAGCAATATCGTTCCTGGAATTGGCTTTAGCCCTGATAAAATGTTGCAAGCTAGAATTTTTTCATATCCTGATGCACAAAGATATAGAATAGGAACTAATTATCATCTTTTACCAGTAAATCGTGCAAAAAGCGAAGTGAATACTTACAATGTCGCTGGTGCTATGAATTTTGATAGTTATAAAAATGATGCTGCTTATTATGAACCAAACAGCTATGATAATAGCCCAAAAGAAGACAAAAGCTATCTTGAACCTGATTTAGTCTTAGAAGGCGTAGCACAAAGATATGCTCCACTAGATAATGACTTTTATACTCAACCAAGAGCTTTATTTAATCTTATGAATGATGATCAAAAAACTCAACTTTTTCATAATATCGCCACTTCTATGGAGGGAGTTGATGAAAAAATTATCACTAGAGCTTTAAAACATTTTGAAAAAATTTCACCTGATTATGCAAAAGGAATTAAAAAAGCTTTAGAAAAATAATTTTTACTTGCCACTTTTGGTGGCAAACTAAAGATTATAATAATTAAGGAAAAACAATGACAACTCTTAGTTTAGAAGAAGAAAAAAGATTTGAAGAGCTTTGTAAAATGGCTTTTAATTTTGCAAGAAATAATGAATATGAAAATCTTAAAATCATGATAGAAGCAGGTTTAAATGTAAATTTAAAAACTCATAAAGGCGATAGCTTGCTTATGCTTGCAGCTTATAATAATTCTTATGAAAGCGCTAAAATGCTTTTAGAAAAAGGTGCAAAAGTAGATGAAAAAAACGATCGTGGACAAACCCCATTAGCGGGAGTTTGTTTTAAAGGATACTTACCTATGTGTGAACTTTTAGTTAAATATGGAGCAAATATTGACGAAAACAATGGTTTAGGAATGACACCTTATACCTTTGCTATTATGTTTGGACGCAAAGATGTGGCAGAATTTTTACTCAAAAAATCTAAAAATAATTTTTTAAAGAAAATGAGCCTAAAAATACTAAAATTTATCAAAAAATTTTAGTTATTTTTTAAATTTCTTCAGATACCTATAAACACTAGGTTCTGAAATTTTTAAAAATTTTGCTACGATAGGAACCGCTCCTTTTATATTAAAAATACCTTTTTCATATAGCTTTTCAGCAATTTCTTCTTTTTGAGCAATGCTTAATTGATAATCAGAATTTAAATAACTAGAATCTACACTTTGAACTAAAATATCCTCTATCGAGTGACTTAATGTTTCTATGCTTGAATCATTTTGAGAAAAACTAATATTTCCTAAAATATCACCCATATCTCCAATTTTTTCTAAATCAATCATCTTGCATATTAAATCTCTCATAATGCTAGTATCATGATTGATACACAAAATACCTACTAATTTGTCATGATTTTTAATAAAAAAAGTAGACCCTCTAATTAATTTTGATTTTCTAACAAGAGCCTTATAATCACATAAAAAATCTTTTTCTAAATATTTTTTATTTTGCATAAGCTCACTTGCAAAAGCAGTCAAGGGAGAATCTAAACTTCTTCCACTAATGTGACTGTTAGCAATTGCTGCAATATAGGCCCCATCTTCAGTAATTACATGAAAAACTATCTCATATTGCTCACCTAAAACTTCTCCTAAAAAATATGTCAACTTTATAAATTGTTGTTTTTGTCCCTCATCCATAAAACTGCCTTCAATAAAAAATTAATATAATATTAAATTCTACTCTTTATACTTTAAAACATTTCTTAAAAATAAAATTTTATTATTATGATAATAAACTATTGACAAATTATTATTGTAGTGATAAAATGCATTCTGTTTAATCTATATTTAACAAAGGAGAATTCATGTCAAACTATCCAAAGGCCATTGGTCCATACTCAGCTTATAGGGAAGCAAATGGACTTTTATTTATATCAGGACAACTTCCTATCAACCCTGCTTCAGGAGAAATAGAAAGCTCTGATATCAAAGAACAAACCAAACAATCTTTAAAAAATATCGGTGCTATCTTAGAAGAAAATGGTATCAGTTATGATAAAGTGATTAAAACCACTTGCTTTTTAGCTGATATTAATGATTTTGTAGCATTCAATGAAATTTATGCTGAATTTTTTAAAGCTCCTTATCCAGCAAGAAGTGCTTTTGCAGTAAAAGATCTGCCAAAAAAAGCTAAAGTAGAGATAGAGATCATCGCTCAAAAAGGATAAAACATGCTAGGTATTGTTTTTTCTTTATTTAGTGTTTTTTTACTTGTTTTTATGCTTTATAAAAAAATCAATGCTCACATGGCATTGCTTTTAAGTGGTTTACTTTTACTTTCCTTAGCTGCTATTTTTGGACTTTCTCCACACATTGTCGCTAAAGGTTCTTTAAATTTAGGTTTTTTTGATATTTTTCAAGTTTTTAATCAAACCATGTCAAGTACATTAGCAGGACTTGGACTTACACTTATGACTATAGCAGGTTTTTCTGCTTATATGGATCATGTAGGGGCTTCTTATGCACTTTTTAAAGTTTTTGAAAAACCTTTAAAAGCCGTAAAATCTCCTTATGTTTTACTCATAGTTGCTTATTTTATCGTGCAACTTTTAGTTCTTTTCATCCCTTCTCACGCAGGCTTGGCACTTTTACTTATGGTTACTATGTATCCTATACTTGTACGCTCTGGTGTTTCAAAACTTTCTGCCTTAAGTGTGATTGCGATTTGTCAATATATCGATCATGGACCTGGAAGTGGAAATGTGATCATGGCGTCAAAAGTAGCTGAAGTTGATCCTGCAATTTATTTTTTTCATTATCAACTCCCTACAACCTTGCCTATCATTATAGCTGTAGGTATTGCGATATATCTTTGCAATAAATTTTTTGACAAAAAAGATAATTTTGTCTTCAATGCACAAGAAATTGAAAAAGAACTAAATGAAAATGAAGGCAAAGAAAAAGAACTTAAAAAGCCTCCTAGAATTTATGCGATTTTACCTATAATTCCTTTGGTTTTAATCCTAGGATTTAGTTCCGTGCTTGATAGCATCTTGGTTTTAATGGGAATAAGTAGTGCCCAAGAAGTTAAAGCAGCTGCTAGTACTGCCATTAAAATGAATGTTCCAGTAGCAATGGTGATTTCAACTTTTGTGGCTATTATTTTTGAAATGATACGCTATAAAAGTATAGTAGAAACTCTTAATTCTATTATGATTTTCTTTAAAGGAATGGGACATTTATTTGTTATCACAGTTTCACTCATCGTTTGTGGTCAAGTATTTGCAAGCGGTCTTTTATCTGTAGGTTTTGTAGATACTTTAATAGAATTTTGCAAAAATGCAGGATTTGGAGTTTTGGCTATTATTATCGCCGTTTCAATCTTGCTTGCAGTTTGTGCTTTCTTAATGGGTTCAGGAAATGCGGCATTTTTTAGCTTTGCTCCACTTATCCCAAATATAGCAAAACACTTTGGAGTTGAAACTATCACCATGATAGCACCAATTCAAATTATGACAGGCTTTGGAAGATGTGTTAGTCCTATTGCACCAGCGATTTTAGCTATCTCAGCTATTGCAAAAGTAAGTCCTTTTGCCGTGGTTAAAAGAACAGCTATTCCTATGCTTGTAGCGGCTATTGTAAATGTTATTATGACTTATATCTATCTTTAAAAAGGAGAAAAAATGAACTCAAAAACTAAACTTATTCATTGTGGCAGAGGCGATCAAGGCGCTGAAGTAAGATCAGTCAATCCTACACTTATGCGTGCATCAACCATACTTTTTAAAGATCACGCAACTTGGCAAAAATACAGAGAATTAAGAAAAACAGATCGTGTTTTAAGCTATGGGGCTAGAGGAACAACAACCAATTTTGAACTTGAAAAACTTATTTGCACTCTAGAGGGTGGTTATAGAGCACAACTTTTCCCAACAGGACTTGCAGCATTAGCTATGGTGCTTTTAAACTATGCAAGCAAAGATGCGCATTTTTTAATCACCGATGCAATTTATGGTCCTGTAAGAACGATTTGCGAATTATTTTTAGAAAAAATGGGTATTGAAATTGATTTTTTAAAAGCTGATGCAAGTGATGTAGAAGAAAAAATCAAACCTAATACCAAGCTTATCCTATGTGAAAGTCCAGGTTCTATACTTTATGAAATCATAGATTTACCAAAACTTTGCAAAATTGCCCATGCGCATAATATCCCTGTAGCTATTGACAATACTTATTCTAGTGGATATTTTCTAAATCCTTTAGAACTTGGAGTGGATATTTCAGTTATCGCCGCTACAAAATATCTTAGCGGACACTCTGATGTAACCATGGGTATAGTAGTAATCAACGAAAAAGAATGGAAAAATTTTGACAAACTTCCAGAAGCTTTAGGCTTTACAACAAGCCCTGATGATGCTTATTTAGTTCTTCGTGGTATGAGAACTTTAGATGTAAGAATGAAAGCTCATGAAAAAAGTGCAGATGAAATCGTAGAGTTTTTACAAACAAGAAAAGAAATTAAAACTATTTTCTATCCAAAACTCAAAACCCATCTAAACCATGAAATTTTTATGCGCGATCATAAAGGTGCTAACGGTATGGTTACTATCGAATTTGCAGAGGGTTATAGTAAAGAAGATGCTATTAAATTTGTAGATGAGTTAGAATATTTTTCTATAGGTGCTAGCTGGGGTGGCTATGAAAGTTTAGCAACTGTAACTACTCCACCAAGAACTGCAACAGACTGGAGCAAAAGAGGTCCATTTGTAAGATTTCATATAGGACTTGAAGATACTAAAGACTTGATTGCTGATTTAGCTAAGGCTTTTGATAGTATTAAAAAATAAGGAAATAAAATGACTGGAATTAGCGTATTTGATCATAAATTATTAGCAGATTCATGGAGCACGCAAGATATGCGTGCTGTTTTTTGTGAAGAAAATCGCGTACAAAAATGGCTTGATGTTGAAGCAGCATTAGCAAAAGCACAAGCAAAACTTAATATCATCCCCCAAGAAGCAGCAGATGAAATTGCAAAAAAAGCTTATTATAAATTTATGGATATGGATTTTATTTTTAATGAATTTAAAAAAACCAAACATCCTTTAGTTCCTACTGTTAGGGGATTAGAAAAAGCTTGCGATAATAATCTAGGCGAATATGTACATTTTGGGGTAACCACTCAAGATATCATTGACACAGGACTTGTTTTGCAATTTAAAGAAGCTATGACTCTTGTAAAAAGCGAATTAAAAGCTATCGCAAAAGCCTTAGCAAAACTTGCTAAAACACACAAAAATACTGCTATGATGGGAAGAACTCTTGCTTTACAAGCTTTACCGATTACCTTTGGGCATAAGGTAGCCATCTGGCTTAGCGAGCTTGATCGTCATTTTGAAAGAATACTTGAACTTGAAAAAAGACTTTATGTAGGCAGCATAGTAGGAGCTGTTGGAACCAAGGCTAGCTTAAGTGATGAATGTAATGAAGTAGAAAAACTGACTTTAGAAAATTTAGGACTTGAAGTACCTAATATCTCTTGGCAGCCTGCACGCGATCGTTTTATAGAGCTTGGTTTTGTACTAGGCAATATCAATGCAACTTTTAACAAAATCGCTCATCAATTACTCATACTCTCACACAATGAAATCGATGAGGTAGCAGAACCTTTTGGCAAAGGACAAGTAGGTTCTAGCACTATGCCACACAAAAGAAATCCTGCAGTAAGTGAAAATGCTGTAACCGTAAGCAATGCCTTTAAAGCAAATTTAGCCATTTTGAGCGACATAGAAAGACATGAGCATGAAAGAGATGGACAAGTTTGGAAAATGGAATGGAAACTTTTACCTGAAATGTTTTTAATGCTTTCTGTGGTTTTAGCAAATATGAAATTTGCTCTTAGTGACTTAGAAGTTAAAAAAGATAAAATGCTTAAAAATCTTGACACTCTTAAAGGCTTTGTACTAGCAGAACGCGTTATGTTTGCACTAAGCGATCATTATGGTAAGCAACACGCCCATGAAATTGTTTATGAAAATGCTATGCTAGGCATTGAACAGCAAAAAACTTTCAAAGAAGTATTGCTTGCGGATACAAGAGTATCTCAAGTTTTAAAAGAAAAAGATATCGATGCTTTACTTGATGCAACAACCTATGTAGGATATGCACCTAAACTAGTAGATGAATTTTTAGAAAAAATTCAAAATCATGCTATTTTACAATAGGAAAAACGATGTTGTATAGCGAAATTTTGGCGGATTTTATTTTCAATCTTCAGTATGAAAATATCCCTGATGCAGTCGTTCAAAGAGCTAAAGAGCTTATGCTTGATAGCCTTGGAACGGCTATAGCAGCAAGCAAGGAAGAATGCGTTTTAAACGCCTTTAAAGCTTTTGAAAATTTAAGCACAGAAAAAAATACCCCTGTATGGGTAAATGATAAAAAACTAGATCCTATTTATGCAGCCATGCTAAATGGTATTGCTTCCCATGCACTTGATTTTGATGATACACATACAGAAGCGATTTTGCATGCAAGTGCGATTTTAACTCCTCTTTGTTTAAGTTATGGTTTTCATATCAGTAAAGATGCTAAAAAAATTATAAAAGCTTTTATTGTTGGCTGGGAAGTTGCTGCTAGAGTAGGCATTGCAAGCAAAGGAACTTTCCACAAGCGTGGTTTTCATACCACTGCTATTGCAGGAATTTTTGGAAGCGTAAGTGCAAGTGCAATCTTGCTAGATCTTAACAAAGAACAAATCATCAATGCTTTAGGACTTGCTGGAAGTTTTGCAAGCGGAATTAATGAGTTCTTATCTAATGGTTCTAATTCAAAAGTCTTGCATATAGCAAATGCTATTAAAAATGGAATTTTAGTCGCTAACTTTGCTAAAAATAACATGAGTGGACCTTTGAGTATTTTTGAAGGTAGAGATAATATCTTTAAATGTTTTGGTATAGAACAAGAATGTGATAAAACAGAACTTGATAAAGGCTTGGGTGAAATTTGGCAAAGTATGCAAGTTTCGATAAAACCTTATCCAAGTTGTCACTTTGCTCATGGTCTTATTGATTGTGCCATAGCTTTAAAAAATGATGGCTTACAAGCAGATGAAATCAAAAGCATTCGTTGTTTTGTAGATGAAGTTCCTATTTCTTTTATTTGTGATCCTTTAGAAGCAAAATACACTCCAAACAGTGCTTATGAGGCCAAATTTTCTATGCCTTTTTTAATGGCTCTAGGATTCTTTGATAGTAAAATCACTCTTGAATCTTATAAAAATTTAAAGCGTGAAGAAGTACTAGAATTTGCTAAAAAAATCAGTTACGAAAAAAGGAAATCTCAAGGCTTTCCAAAATATTTTCCAGGGCATTTAGAAGCCAGTTTGCAAGATGGACGCATAATCCAAAAAGATGTTTTTATCAATAAAGGTAATTTTGATAATCCACTAAGTTTTGAAGAATTAAAAGCTAAATTTTTAGCCAATGCACAAATTTACCTTGATAATACTAAAGCTAACAAAATTCTAGATCAAATCATCAATCTAGAAAATTTAAACCACTTTTCTTTTTAAATATTTATCCTTCTTTTTACAAGAAGGATAATTTCATTACACTTTTTTATTATAATATTTATTATTAATTTAGGAATTACAATGACTTTAAACGAGTTAAAAGATGGACAAAAAGCTATTATTGTCAATTTAAACGCTCACAAAGAACTCAAAAATAGACTTTTAAGCTTTGGATTTATTAAAAATAAAAACTTGAAAAAAATTCACTCCTCTTTAAAAAATGCCACCATAATGGTAGAACTTGATACAAGTTGTGTTATCCTAAGATCTGATGAAGCTAAAACCATAGAAGTGAATCTTATATGAAAAAAATCAAAATAGCCCTTGTAGGTCAGCCTAATGTAGGCAAAAGTCTTCTTATTAATGCGCTTTGCAAAGCTAATATGAAAGTAGGAAATTTTAGCGGAGTTACTATAGAAAAAGCAAGTGCAAAAACTTTTTACAAAAACTATGAATTTGAAGTCATTGATTTACCAGGAACTTATTCTTTAGATGGATATAGCGAAGAAGAAAAAATCACACGTCATTTTTTAAATCAAAATGACTATGATGTTATTGTTAATGTTTTAGATGCCACCAATTTAGAACGCAATCTTATCCTTAGTGCAGAACTTTTAAGCCTTAATAAAAAAATGCTTTTGGCTTTAAATATGTGCGATGAAGCCAAAAAAGAAGGTATAGAGCTTGACACTTCTGTTTTAAGCCAAGAATTTCAAAGTCAAGTTGTTGAAATTTCAGCAAAAACAAAAGAAAATTTAGAACTTTTGCTGCAAAAAATTATTATTTTATTTGAAAGTAAATTTATTCCAAGATCTCAATTTTATACTCCACTTTGTGAAAAAAGTCCAGAGAAAGAAGATTTATTATATTTTATTAATGAACTTTCAAAAAAAATTATCACGCACAAAAAAGAAGAAAGAAATTTAACCAAAAAAATCGATGCCTTACTTATCCATAAATTCTTTGGCTTACCTATATTTTTATTTTTAATGTGGCTTTTATTTCAACTCACCTTTAGTTTAGGACAAATTCCTATGGATTATATAGAATCAGGCTTTAATGCCTTAGGTGAATTTGTTAAAAACAATATTTCTAATACCTTCATCGCTTCAGCTTTGGCTGATGGGATTATCGCAGGTGTTGGTGCTGTGATACTTTTTTTGCCTAATATAATGATTTTATTTTTAGGCATAGCTCTTTTAGAAACCACAGGCTATATGTCAAGAGTAGCTTTTTTACTTGATGGGATTTTACATAAATTTGGTTTGCATGGTAAAAGTTTTATTCCACTAATCACTGGCTTTGGTTGTTCGGTACCTGCTTTTATGGCTACACGCACTCTTAAGAACAAAAGAGATAGGCTTTTAACTCTTTTTGTGATCAATTTTATGAGTTGTGGGGCAAGACTTCCTGTATATGTGCTTTTTATCGGTGCTTTTTTTCCAAGTGAAAAAGCAGGAAATTATCTTTTTGGAATTTATATTTTAGGTGCGATTTTAGGACTTTGTGCTGCAAAATTTTTAAGAATGACAGCATTTCGTGGACTTGATGAACCTTTTGTTATGGAAATGCCAAAATATCGTATGCCAAATTGGCATTTAGTTTGGTTTATGGTTTATAATAAAGCCAAAATGTATCTTAAAAAAGCAGGAACTTTCATACTTTTGGCCTCTTTGCTCATATGGTTTGCTAGCAATTTTCCAAAAAGTGAAGAAAATTTAAATGATTTTAATGCTCAAGAAAGAGCTATAGAACAAAGTTATTTAGGACAATTTGGCAAAGGCATAGAACCTATTTTTAAACCCCTTGAGTTAGATTGGAAATTAAGCGTATCTTTAATCAGTGGTTTGGCCGCTAAAGAAGTGATGATTTCAACTATGGGAGTACTTTATTCACTAGGAAAAGATGTAGATGAAACAAATAATGATTTAAAAGGAATTATCACTAAAAATATACCTATACCAAGTGCAGTGGCTTTTATTTTATTTGTAATGATTTATAATCCCTGCTTTGCAGCAACTATAGTTTTTTCAAAAGAAAGTGGAAAGCTAAAATACACTCTCTTTCTCTTTCTTTTTACCTGCACAAGTGCTTATATAGTAGCTTTTATAGGGCTTCATATTGCTAAAATTTTATTAAATTAACTTGCTTTTAATGATGAAATTTTAGTAATATTATCTTCAAAAGCTTTTAAAATACTATAAGCAATACCTTCAAAATCAAGCCCACCGCAAAGATAGATTAAAGTCATACGAAAAGATTTACTCACATCAAGCTTTGGTTTTTCGGCATTCATATTTAACTTAAAATCATAAGGACTTGCATGTTTAAAAGCATAATTTTTTGCCGCAATTAAAAAATCATTCTTATCTTTTAAAAATGCGCCTTTAACCAAAATAAAACTCATCTCAAGATATTTCCAAAAATCTTTTGAAGGCATAGGAATTTCATCAAAATTTTGTTCTATAAAAGCATAGTTTTTCTCAAAGGATTTTTTATAATTTTCTACAAGCGAAGCACCTAATTTATTTTTAGCTATATTTTGTAAAATAAGTTTTATATTGCTTTCAAATTCAAAACCTATTTGTTCTAAAATTTTAATTTGCTCTTCTAGAAAAAATTCTTGTTTTAACTCTTCATTGCAAAGTTTAGCGTAAGAAAAAATATTTGCCATAGGTTTTTCATAATTCCCAAACTCATCCCAAAAATTTTTCTCACTACAGGCTATACAACCATGTCCTGCAGCCACTGGCCAAGAAGTTTTAGCATTAAATTTCACTTTAGGACAGTTGTTGTAAGTATAAGGTCCTTTACAACCTATCTTAAATAAACAAGCTCCATTCTTTGCAGCTTCATCGTCAAAATGTTCAGCAAAAATCCCACTTTCAAATTTCGCCTTTCTTTCACACATATCATGCAAACATTTACCATAAGCCCACACAGGACGATTTTGCTCATCAAGTTCAGGCAAAACTCCAAATAAAGCAAAAAAACTTAAAGTCGCAATGATATTTATATCACTTGGAGGACAACCTGGAATATTTACCACTTTCTGACTTAAAACTTCGCTAATACCACAAGTTTTACTAGGATTTGGATAAGCAGCCTGAATACCACCATAACTTGAACAAGTACCCACTGCAAAGATAGCCTTGGCTTTAGCGGCTAGTTTTTCTAAAATTTCATAGCCACTCTCTCCTTGCGCTCCTATAGTAAGAAAAAAGGTATCAATGGCTGCAACACCACCTTCAACCGCTAAAATAAAATCTTCTTCTAAAACATACTCTAAAAGCTCTTCAGCCTTAGTGCCATTTGCCGCCATTAAAGTTTCATGATATTCTAAAGAAAAAAAATCAAAAATAAGCTCATCAAAACTTGGCAACTCAGAACGCAACAAACTCTCGCTACACCCTGTACATTCACAAAGATGAAGCCATACTAACTTTGTTTTAGGTGCGATTTGAAAAAATCTTTGAGCAAGAGCTGGAATTTCATTACCTAAAGATAAATGCCTAGCAAGAATTTTTACACTTTCTTCATTGATAACCTTATCCTCTTTTAAAGTAGAATTCTCAAGTTTTTTAATGCGATCTTCAAGTATATTTTTTAATTCTTCATTGCTAAGCTTTGCCATTTTTTATCCTTTTTGATTATCCCAACAAAGAACAGTTTGCCCTTCTTCATTTTTTTCAACATCGCCCATACCCATGATGTTATATCCTGCATCAACATAATGTATTTCACCTGTAACACCATTTGCCAAATCACTAAGTAAATACATAGCCGAATTTCCTACATCTTCTATGCTAACATTGCGTTTTAAAGGAGAATTGATTTCATTGTATTTTAAAATCATTCTAAAATCCCCTATTCCACTTGCTGCTAAAGTTTTAATAGGACCTGCTGAAATAGCATTAACACGGATTCCTTTTACTCCTAGATCTCTTGCTAAATAACGCACAGAACTTTCAAGTGCAGCTTTTGCTACACCCATAACATTATAATGAGGTACATATTTAACCCCACCAAGATAACTTAAAGTCAAAATCGAACCCTTGTCTTTTAAAATAGGTAAAACCGCACGCGTTAAAGAAAGTAAAGAATACACAGAAGTTTGCATAGCTATATCAAAAGCTTCTTTTGAAGTTTCTAAAAAAGAATTTTCTAAAGCTTCTTTTGGAGCAAAAGCAACCGCATGCACTACAAAATCAATCTCGCCTAAATCTTTTTTGATTTTTTCAGCGATAGAATCTAAATGCTCATTATTATTTACATCAAGCTCATAAACAAAATTAGAATTAAACTCTTGTGCTATAGGTTCTACGCGTTTTTTTAAAGCATCATTTAAAAAAGTAAAAGCAAGCTGGGCTCCTTGATCAAAACATGCTTTTGCTATGCCATAAGCAATAGATTTATTATTTGCAACCCCTACAATAAGGCCTTTTTTACCCTTCATAATCATCTTTTATCCTTTGATTAATTTTATAAAATTTTCTACTTTTAAAGCTGCAGAGCCTATCAAAACTCCGCCACAATATTTTACACTTAAAATTTCTTTGATATTATTTTCATTCACACTTCCACCATAAAGCAAAGGTACCTTGGTTAAACTCGCTAAAAATTCAAGCACTTTAGCGATATCTGTACTTTGTGCACTCACTCCCGTTCCTATAGAATAAATAGGTTCATAAGCAATAATGAGTTTTTCATAATTTAAATCAATAATTTCAAGTTGTTTTTTTAAAAACTCTAAAGTCTTGCCTGAATTTTTTGTATCTAAATTTTCACCTATACAAAAAACAATTTTATAGCCATGCTCTTTAGCAAAATCAAATTTAGCCTTAATAAATTCTTCATCTCCTAAAGCTCTTCTTTCAGAATGCCCGATTAAAACACATTTGATCCCAAATTCGTCCAAATGCTCTTTTCCAAGCTCGCCTGTAAAAGCACCATTAACGCAAGGATAAAAATTTTGCGCTCCTTGTATGAAGTTATTTTCATTTTCTAAAAATGCTACACTAGGTGGGAAAACGATAATATCATCACATTTTGCTCTCATAGTTTTATTTAAAATTTCAGCATAAATTTTAAAACTTGCTCTTGTGTGATTGCATTTTAAATTTGCAGCAAAGATCATTCATTTTCCTTAGATCTTAAAGCTTTTACGCCTGGAAGTTCTTTACCTTCTATAAGTTCAAGAGAAGCACCACCTCCAGTGGAAATAAAAGTCATTTCATCTGCATCACCTGCACGCGCAACCACATCAGCCGTATCACCGCCTCCAACAACAGAAGTTGCATGTCCTTCGCTGATATAATGACTCATTTTAATGCTACCTTTTGAAAATTTATCAATTTCAAAAACACCCATAGGTCCATTCCACCAAATCGTTTGCGCATCAGAAATCACCTCTTTAAAAAGTCTCACGCTTGCAGGTCCTATATCTAAACCCATCCAACCATTTGGAATTTCTTGCGCTGGAACAAATTTCATCGGTGCATCTTGTGAACACGCAGGAGCGGCTACAACATCTACTGGAAGATAAATTTTTACTCCTAAATTTTTACCTTTAGTAAGAATTTTATTAGCTTCTTCTAAAAGCTCTTCTTCTAAAAGTGAATTTCCTATATCATAACCTAAGGCTTTTAAAAAAGTAAATGCCATACCTCCGCCTATGATTAATTTATCTACCTTTGGTAATAAATTTGTCAATGCTTGAAGTTTTCCACTTACCTTTGAACCTCCAACAACAGCAACAAAAGGACGTGCTGGATGTTTGATAAGATTGCTTGCAAAATCAATT
Organism: Campylobacter sp. CFSAN093249; assembly: GCF_011067895.1. Taxonomy (NCBI): domain Bacteria; kingdom Pseudomonadati; phylum Campylobacterota; class Epsilonproteobacteria; order Campylobacterales; family Campylobacteraceae; genus Campylobacter; species Campylobacter sp. CFSAN093249. The sequence goes on from NZ_JAAMWM010000003.1 coordinate 63,902, forward strand.
TCTTTTTGGAGTAAAAATCCTGCGCCTTTGTGTTTTTCATCAAAAAAATTAGTAATAGCCTCCACGCTAGAATGTGCTCTATGGCATACTCCAAAAGCATCATTGATATAAACTTGAACCATAGAAGCAAGTTCTTTGGCTAAATTTTCATCATTTTTAGTTTCGCCTTTTTCAAAACGCAAATTTTCAAGAAGTAAAATTTCACCTGCTTTTAAATTCATAGCTTTGGTTTTTGCATCTTCGCCGATAACATCTTTTGCCATAATAATTTCTTTATCTAAAAGTCTAGCAAGACGCTTAGCCACAGGTTCTAAAGAATACTTGGAACTAATTTCTTTTGGACGCCCTAAATGAGAGGCTAAAATCACACTGCAACCATTATCCAAACAATATCTTATCGTAGGAATAGCTGATCTTATGCGTCTATCATCAGTGATGTTTAAAAAATCATCTTGAGGAACATTAAAATCACATCTTATAAAAACTTTTTTCTTAGCTAAATCAATATCTTTTATAGAAATAATATCACTCATGATTAAGCCTTATTTGCAATATATACTGCCATATCTACTAGACGACTTGAATAGCCCCATTCATTATCATACCAAGCAATTACCTTGATAAAATCATCCGCAATCACTTGAGTTAAATCACTTGCCACAATTGCTCCATAAGAACAAGTGATAAAATCACTTGAAACTCTTTCATCATCATCCACCATTAAAATGCCTTTTAAATTTGTAGTTGCAGCTTTTCTGAAAGCTTCATTGATTTCATCTTTGCTAACTTTACGGCTTAGTTGTGCGGTTAAATCCACGCTTGATACATCAATCACTGGCACACGCATACTTTGTCCGTGAAGCTTGCCATTAAGCTCAGGCATAACAAGTTTCATAGCTTTTGCTGCACCTGTAGAAGTTGGAATGATATTTTGTGCTGCAGCACGAGAACGGCGTTTATCTTTAGCTTTAGCATCAATAATACTTTGTCCATTTGTATAAGCATGTATTGTTATCATAAGTCCTTTTTCGATGCCAAAACTATCTTGTAAAACACGACAAACAGGACCTAAACAATTTGTTGTACAACTTGCATTAGAAATAATGCTTTCACCCTTGTAAAGTTCTGAATTTACTCCTAAAACATAAGTAGGTGTATCATCTTTTGCAGGAGCACTCATGATAACTTTTTGCACTCCCATATCTATAAATTCTTGACATTTTGCCATAGTTAAATGCGCCCCTGTGCACTCTAAAACAATTTGTGCGCCGTGTTTTGCAAAGTCAAGATCTTTTACATTGCGACTTTTAAATACTTTGATTTTTTTACCATTTACTACTAAATCATCACCTTCGCTATCAACACTGCCTTTAAATTCACCATGTACTGTATCGTATTTAAAAAGGTATTTTGTAAGTTCAATATCCGTAGTATCATTTATCGCCACAAGCTCAATATCATTTCTTTCTAAGATGATTCTTGCAACACATCTGCCTATGCGTCCAAAACCATTTATAGCAACTTTTACAGCCATTTAATTTCCTTTTGCAAAATATAATGTTAATATTCTACAAAAAAAAGGTTAAAATTTTAATGAAGATAGCACTTTTTGGTGGCAGTTTTGATCCACCACATAATGGACACAATAGTGTTGTTTTAGAGGCTTTGGAAATATTAGATATTGATAAGCTTATTATTATGCCTACTTATATCAATCCTTTTAAACAAAGCTTTAGTGCTGATGAAAAGCAAAGATTTTTATGGGTTAAAAAACTTTGGGGACATTTGCCAAAAGTTGAAATTTGTGATTTTGAAACCAAGCAAAAACGCCCTGTTCCTAGTATAGAAAGCGTTAAGTATCTTTATAAGCTTTATAATCCTAGTGCATTTTACCTTTTAATTGGTGCTGATCATTTAGAAAAACTTCATCTTTGGCATGATTTTAAAAAACTCAATTCTTTAGTAGAATTTGTTATTGCTAATCGCAACGATATAGAAATTCCTAAGAATTTCAAAGATTTAAAAACCGATAAAAAAATCGCTTCTTCTTTCATACGCAACACTTTAAATACAAATGAAGTCTGCGAAGAAATTAAAGATGAAGTAAAAAAATATTATGAAAAATTACAAAAAAATTGATACAATTTCAAAAATTAAAGGACAATAATGCAAGAAAGAATAGATTTAATCGTTAAAATTTTAGATGAAAAAAAAGCTGAAGATATCAAAACCATTGACATGAGCAAGCAAGAATACTTTGTAAAATATGTCATTATTGCAGCCACTTTAGGAGAAAGACACGCTCTATCCTTGATCGATGAGCTTAAAACACAACTTAAAGCCAAAGGTGAGGAATTTTTAAACATAGATAGTAGTGAAGAATGGAGCGTGATTGATCTTGGTGATATTTTAATCCATCTTTTAACACCAGAACACAGAGGAATTTATAATATAGAAGAATTATTAGAAAATCTTAAAAAAGGTAGGGTTTAAAAAAGCTAAATTTAATTAGCCTTTTAATTTTTAGAGATTATCAATATATTCTTTAATTTCTTTTTTAATTTTCTCTTTTTGTTCTTTTAAAGCTTCTTTTTTAGCTTTATACTCAGCCTTACTCATATAATCTTTTTGTTCTTTCAAGGCATCAAGTTCTTTTTCGATTTTTTCCACTTCTTGTTCTTTAAGTTTTTTAGCTTCTAACTTTTTATCATAAAACATAGGATCTTTAGCACAATCATTTTGTACTTGTTTTAAAGCAAGCTCTAAGCTTAAAGTTCTAGCTGTATCATTATGCGCTTTAGAAAAACTGATTTCTTTATTGATACGATCGATTTTTCTATCACATTCACTTGCACCAAAAGCAAAAGCACATAGTGTAAGTAGAATAAGTATTTTTTTCATTTTTAATTCCTTTTTAAAATAAATTAAATCGCGGAATATTATCTCATCAATTCTTAAATCTAGCTTTTATATCATTAAACAAAGTAAATACCATACTTTCAAGCTCTTTTGCTCTTTCTAAAGATGTTGCCTCAAAGCGTGTGATAAGATAAGGGCTGGTATTAGATGCACGAAGTAAAGCCCATCCATCGCCAAAATCTATCCTAGCTCCATCAATTTCACAAAGACTTTTAACACCTTTTAAAGCTCCTTTTTCAATCTCTTTTTGAAATTCTTCCACAAGTTTGAATTTTTCTTCTTCATTTACAGGAATTTTAATTTCAGGTGTAGTATAAAGTTTTGGTAAAGCTTTAATCATACTTTCTAGATCAAAACCTTTATAAACAAGCTCCAAGGCTCTTAAAAATGCATAAATTCCATCATCATAACCAAAATATCTATGTTTAAAGAAAATATGCCCACTCACTTCAGCAGCTAAATCAATATCTTTTTCTTTCATCATTTTTTTGATATTAGAATGTCCTGTTTTTCCCATAAAAATAGTTCCAAATTTAGCCACTTCATCAAAAAGATTTTTAGAACATTTTACCTCGCCTAAAATGCGTGGATTAGGGATATTTTTAGCAAACAAATAACAAAGCTCATCCCCACAAAATACATGAGTTTTACTTAAAGCAACCATTCTATCAGCATCCCCATCAAAAGCAAAAGCCAAAGAATAATCTTGATTTTGATTTAAAAATTCTCTAATCGCACTTAAATTTTCTTCTTCTGTAGGATCTGGGGCATGGTTTGAAAACTGTCCATCAGGCTCTGCAAACATTACATGAGCTTTTAAATTTAAAGCTTTGATTAAAGGCTCTATCACCACTCCAGCCGCACCATTTGTGCAATCAACACCAAATTTATAATTAAAATCCTTTAAAAAACTAAATTGCTCGCACATAAATTTCACATAAAGGCTTAAAATATCGTATTTTTCTACTTCTAAATTTTCTTCAATATCATCATCTAAATGCTTATAAACTTCTTTTGAAAACTCTTTTAATTCCACGCCAAAAAAACTTTCTTTATTGATAGTGATTTTAAAACCATTATAATCTTTTGGGTTATGAGATCCTGTTATCATAACATTTGCATCAAATTTCAAGCCCTCATAAAGACTAAAATATCCCAATGGAGTTGGCACAAGCCCTATATCATAGATTTTTATTCCCGCTTTGTTAAGTCCACTCACTAGATAATTAAAAAGTTCATTTGCACTATATCTTGCATCATAGCCCACACTTACATTTTTACAGCCTTTATTTAGCATGGTTTGTCCTAAGCAAAAACCTATAGCCTTAACACTTTTTTCATTCAGTTCTTTGCCATAAAGTCCTCTTATATCATATTCTCTAAAAATCACATCTAACATTATTTTCCTTCAAATTCATCTCTTCTTTAACCTAAATTTATCGTTTTTCTAAAGCAAATTTGGATAGAAAAGAAATTTTTGCTACAATTTTACATTAATTTCACTAAATGAAGGAAAATTTATGGATGAAGAATTAGAAAACGAAGAAACGAAAAAGAAAAAAGGCGGTTCACTTGTAATTATTATTGTTATTTTACTTTTTGTTTTACTTCTTAGTATTATGGGAGTGATTGCTTGGCTTATTTCAAGCAGTTCAAGTGATGAAAGTGAAGTCAAAGAAGCTCCAAAAGAAGAAGCAAAAGCCGATAAACCTAAAGTTTCAGCTCCTACTCAGCGAGGTAGTGATTTTGCTAATATAGGTCCTATGTATCCACTTGATCCTTTTACCCTAAATTTACTTAGCGATAGCGGCTCAAGATATGTAAAATGCACTATAGAACTAGAACAAAATAGCGAACTTTTAAAACCTGAACTTGATAAAAAAGTCCCGGTGATTCGTGATATTATTATTCGTACATTAACAGCTAAAACTTTTGAAGAAGTAAGCACGCAAAAAGGCAAAGAACGTTTAAAAGATGAGCTGGTTGGAAAAATCAATGAAATTTTAACCGATGGCTTTATTAAAAATGTTTATTTTACGGATTTTGTAGTTTCTTAATGCGTGTAGGCTGTGATATCATCGCCATTTCTAGAATAGAAAAAATTCATTCTAGACATGGCAAAAATTTTTTGGATAAATTTCTAAGCCCAAAAGAACAAATACTCATTAAAAATCCAGCAACTCTAGCAGGTCTTTGGGCTGCTAAAGAAGCCGCTAGCAAGGCTTTGGGTGTTGGAATTTGTGAATTATGCAGTTTTTTTGATATTGAAATATCAAAAGATGAAAAAAACGCGCCTAAATTAAAATATTCTCAAAAAATTACAAAAGATTTTAATATCACTCAAACTTCCCTAAGTATTTCTCATGATAATGGTTTTGCTATAGCCATAGTGGCTATAGTTTGATTATTTTCCTATAGTTTGCTTGTCTAAATTTCTTGAAAGTATGAAATCCACCACAGGTTGTTCTCTTTTGTTTGCTCTTTTACAATGATCTTTTTGAAAAAAATCTGTGATTTTTATAACAATCCTTGCCCATTTTTTGCGATTTCTTTCACGCCACGCATGAGAAGAAACGCTCTCCCAAGCATAGCCATTAAACAAGCTTGCATTTACAAAATGATCTAAGGCTCTAACACCCTGTCTTGCTCGTGCGGTATTAAAAAAAATTCCTATAATCACGATAAAAAGATATCCTAAAACTGCTAAAGGTACTATTGCACAAAGCAGAATAGTCCCTGCTAATTTTTCTTTTAAGCTTCCTTTTAAGGTGCGTTTTACACGACGACGAAAATTGGCGCGAATTTTAGTTCTAACTCTTTTCATAGCTTTCTTTTGCTAAATTTTATCCTCATACCATTAGCCGAACGCACTGTTAAACGCCCTACTACATCAGGTACAAAACCTTCTTCAAGTTCTAGTTTGTAAGTTTTTAAAATATTAGCCAAAATCAAAATCGCTTCTTGCATAGCAAAACCTTGTCCTATACAAATTCTTTCCCCTACCCCAAAAGGCAAATAAGCATCTTTTTTGTACTCTCCTTCAAAACGAGAAGGATTAAATCCATGCGGATTTGTCCAAAATTCTTCATGTCTGTGTATCAGCCAAGGAGCAATCACCACCCCAGAACCTTTTTTAATAAGCTTATCTCTAACTTGGGTATCTTTTTTTGCCTCTCTTGCAAAAAAACCAACAGGAGGATAAAGTCTTAAAGATTCTTTAAAAATATTTGTTAAGTATTTAAACTGTCTTAGATGCGAAATTTCAATGGCTCCACCCTGTAAAACCTGAGTAATCTCCTCATAAGCTTTTTCTTGCTCCTTAGGATAAAGACTAAGCAAATAAAGCGTCCATGTCAAAGAACTTGCTGTGGTTTCATGTCCTGCTAAAAAAAGCATAGCCACTTGATCTAAAATTTCCTCAAAAGAAAAACGCTTATTCGTATCCGCATCCACTACTAAAAGCAAAGATCCTAAAATATCTTCAAATTCTGCATTATCCGCCATATCATATCTTGGCTTTATGATGTCACTTAAAACCTGTCTGATCACATCTCCAGCCTTAGCACGCTTACGATCTCCTAATACATAAGAAAGCCATTTTGGAAAACGAAACATACGACGCATGGCTGTATGCACACTTTGCTCTTGAAAAGTCACAAAGGCATTTAAGATTTTTTTACCTTTTTCCTCATCGAGTTTTGAAGACATAATGGTGCGAAAAATCACATCAGCGGTAATAAAAGTCATAGCCTCATCTACTTCGATAATAGCATGATTTGGATACTTGCTAAAACGATCCATCATATCTGCCACAGCTTCACTCATAAGATTAAACACTTTATTGATACGAGTCATTTCAAAACTTGGACGCAAAAGCTCTCTTTGCTTTTTCCAAACTTCACCATTTGTAGTAAAAATGCTCTCCCCTAAAAGCGGACTTAAAAGCTCATGCAAAAATGCACTTTTAGGAAATTCTCTAACCTCATCAACCATCATTCTTTTAACTTCTTTAGTGTCATTTATAACATAAAGATCAAAATTTGGCATCTTCACATAGCCTGTTTGCATTTTATAACTACGCTCATAAAGCCCATCAAGCCAAGATCTACGCTTTAACAAAAAAGTTAAAAGTGTAGAAGCCTTATTTTTATAAGGTTTTGGAAAAAAGGGACATTCACTCATATTTTTACCTTTTCTTCTAAAAATTTAGGCATTATGATGAAAGAAAAAAAATCATAATCACCTTTAACACTAATACTATAAAGATATAAAAAGTGCGCTTTGTTTTTATCTCTTTTTATTTTTTTATACTCATGTTTTTCATATAAAGTGTGAAATTTAGCACTTAAAAATGGGGGTGTAAATTTAGCATTTACACCACTCGTGCGAAAAAAATCCACTTGAGGAAAACATGCTCCATCAATAATCGATGTGTAATCATACCATTTTAAATCAAACCTTGAAACAAATTCAAGCTTCTTTCTAAATTCATCTGCTTTTTTTTGATAACTCACTAAAGGTATGCATTCTCCTAAAGTCAGAATTTTTAATTTACGAAGTAAAGATAAATCTAAATTTTGTCTTAAAATACACTCCAAAACTTCTATACAAACTATAGTTCCAACGCTATGTGCTACTAAAATAAGCTCATAATCTTGTTTGCTTTCGTTTTGTTTTAGCTTATCTACTATAGTATTTGCAAAAAGCTTGATTCTTTCTTGCATAGTACCTATTTTTTTATCTTGCCAAGTAGCACAAAAAGCACAAATTCTTGCTATCCAAAATACAGCTAATTTCTTACCTAATTTAAATAAAAAATGATTTAGTAAAAATCCTAAAAAACATCCTATGATGATAGCTAAAGAAAAATGCATATAATTTTGCAAAAAAGCAAAACTTCCAAAAGCTAAAACCAAAGAAAATAGTAAAGAAAATAACACATAAAAAAAAGGATAATAACCTGTGATAAGTTGATAAATCGACTCTTTACCAAATTTGATAAAAAGTCCTGTGATAGTATAAATTCTAAAAAAACTATAACAATCCGCTAAGGCATCTTTGTAATTTTCCGACCAATTTTTCTTAACAATATCATTCCATGTTAAAAAATGATATTTAGTTTGTACTCCTTCGCACGAAATTTGAAAAAAAGGAAATTGCTCATTTTTTTCAATTTTACTTAAATCAACTTTAATGCTAAAAGCATGAGAATAATCTTTTAGGTTTTTTTTAAATAAATCATAATAAAATCTATAACTTTTAGGATCATATCCTGCTATATAAAATACTTCCCTATCCATACAATAATTTCTTTTTACTTTTAATTATAACAACTTTGCTTTAAAAGCTCTCTTAATCAAAGCTTTTTAGTCTTATTTGTCTAAAAAGAAATTTTTATAAAAATTGCCGTTGAATTGGTTAGTTTGTAAAAGATATTTCTTAAAATTACACACCAAAACAGGATTGGGTTTATAAGCATGAGCTTCACGCCAAAAAAATTGAAGTTTTTTTGGATAAGATAAGCCTTCAAAATCATAAAAAGCATTGCCACAAACCTTAGTCGGACAGCCTTCTAAAATAGCACTAAGGCCTACTGTTGAATTTATAGTAATACAACCTAAAGCCTTTCTTAAAAGAACTGGCAAGTGGGTATCATGAACATATAAAACCCTTCCCTCTACATGATATTTTTGACTTAAATCGTTTATGAGTTTAGAATAATTCTTATAACCCCTATCCATGGGATGGTGTTTAAAAACTAGATAAGATTTAGCTCTTGCATGATTTGCAAAAGAAAGTATGGTTTCCTCTATAAAGTGCTCTATGCTTTTTTTGTAATGATATTTAATTTGCGTATCGCTATAAACTTGTAAAATCGCCAAAAAGTACTTTTTTTCTAAATTATAAATCTTTTCATTTAGTTTTTTTTCTGTAATCTTATAAAGATACTTTCTATACAATGATCTAAACCAAAATAAAAATTCAAAAGGATATAAAGTACGATGATGAAGTTTGTTGTTAAAAAATGGAGCCAAAATAAAAGCAAACAACCAATACAAAAAAGCATCAAAAGCCATAAATTTAAATCCACCTGGAATTTCTTTTATGCTTTCTTTGGTAAAAATATTTTGAGAAAGATAAAAATTTTTATCACGCGGTAAAGAAGAATTTGCATTCACCCCATCTTTTTCCAAAGTAATACAATAAGGCCTTAAATATCCTTCTTCAAAAATCCATATTTCAATTCCTAATTCTTTAGCCACTTTAATAGCCTTAGCATGGATAATACGACAATCATTATACATTAAAATAGCATCGATTTTTTTGCTTTGAAAAAAATCTCTATAGAAATTTTCAAGATCTTTTTCATCGCACTTACACCTCGTTCCACTAGGATAGAAAAAAAAATCTCCACCGTTAAAATTGAGTTTAAAAACTTTGGTTTGTTTTTTTTCCATTCTTATTGCAAGATGATGAAAAAAATTTCCCACAGGCCCTTGCAAGAGTAAAACATTTTTACCGCTAAATTCTTTTTTAATTTTAGTGCTAAATCTCATTTCTTTGCTAAAAATTCATAAAATCTTCTTATTTTTCTAAGCATAAAAGTTTTAAAATCTATTGCCAATTTTATATGTTTTTTTGAAAAATAAGCTTTTTGTAAATTTAGCATTATATCTAAACAAACTTCAATTTCACATAAAGTTTTTGTTTTAGGATTTATATATCTTGGATATATGATCAAAGCACCTGCCACAAGCTCTTCTAGACTTAGTTTTCTTGTTCTTCTTTTGCATTTATGTTTATCTTTTGTTAAACCCCAGCCTGCATAAAAAGGCATGCCATAAGTAAAAACTTTTTTAGCTCTTAAAAGAGCATCAAAACCACTTGTAGAAGTAATAGTGTGAATTTCATCAGCAATTTTTATAGCACTATCGATACTGCAATCTTTTACAATCTCATCACAAAATTCCAAAATGAGTGTTTCATCTTTTAAACCCACACGGTTGCCACTTAACACATCAGGATGAGGCTTAAAGATGATATAAGCATCTTGATTTTTAGAACGCACCTCCTTAAGCAAATCAAGAGTAGATAAACCAAAACCCCCTAAAATCATCGAAGCATCGTCTTCAACTTGAGCAGGGATTAAAATAATCTTTTGTCCTATTTTGGCATTGATCTTTAAATTTTCATGCTTTAAGCCATTATATTTTGAAAAGCGGTTCTCAAGTAAGATTTTTATAATATTTTTTGCCCTATTTAGCATATTTTCATCAAAAATTTCATTTTGCAAATGCTCTTCTAATTTGCTTGCTTTATTTGGATCTATGTAAAGTCCTTTATCATCAATGATTAAAGAAAAAGGACGCGTAAGATCAGAACCTAAAGAAATTGAGCGAATAAACCCATCTTCCGTTAAAGAAATTTTAGGAGTAAAATTTGACAAATCCTCATCTTGTGCTTTTTTTACAAGAGTGCTTTTAAGAGTATTATAATCTATCCTTTTACCCCAAATGAAAAATTTATCATTTTCTTTAAGTTTATATCCAGCTAAAGATTTTAAAGAATTTAAAAAAATAATTTCATTATCTTTAGCGTTAAAAAAAGGCTTGATAAAATGCCTTTTCCATAAGGTAAAGCCTAGCATAAAAAGCCTGTTAGAATTTATCTTTTCTATATCTTTATATTTTGCTAAAGTTTGAATAGTATCAAAAATATTACTTTCTTGATTTAAATAAGGATTAAAATACTCGCTATAAAGTATATAAGCAGCATAGAAAACTTCTTCTAAACTTCTTTTTTGCATCCTTCTTTTACACTCTAATTTATCTTTTGTTAGACCCCAACCTGCATAAAAAGGCATACCATAACAAACACACTCACATCCTTGCATCAAAGCTTCAAAACCCATACCAGAAGTTTTGGTATAAACCTTATCAAAAAACTCAAGCAAGGCTATGGGATTAAAATTTTCAGTAATTAAAATACATTCTTTAGGTAAGGAATTTATATCTAAATCACTTTGTTTTTTACCGCTTAAAACATCAGGATGGATTTTTATATAAATTTTAGATTTAGGATTTTCTTTTATGGCATCTTTTATCATATCGACGGTTTTAAAACCTTTAGCAAGCCCAAATTCAAGTGAGGCATCATTGGCCGTTTGGGTGATGATTAAAACCCTTTTTTCATCTTTTTGAAAATAATCATCTGGAATATCAAGATTGTTATTATACTTGCTAATTTTATATTTTTTGATAAGCTCTATAGCTTTTTTAGCTTGCTTGATTTCTTCATCTTTAAATTCATAAGTATTTAAAAGATTTTCAAGCTTTGAAGGTGCTGTTGCATCATAATAAATGCCTATATCATCTTTAACCATAGAAAAACTTGGGCTATTTTCAACCCCTAAGTTTAATGAGCGGATAAATCCATCTTCTAAAAGTATGAATTTAGCCTTATATTTTTTAGCTAAATTCATAGCTTTTAAACCTGATTTTTTGCGTCCCCAACCAAAGAAAAGATCATCTTTTTTGATTTTTAAATTTTTCTTATACAAAGAAATGGTGTAAAAATTTCTAACATTAGCAATAAGTTTTTTTGATATTGAGTAATACTTCACAATGCTAATTTCTTTATTATAAGTTCAACTTTTTCTTCTAAATTATTTCGACAAGAATTATTGATCACTAAATCAGCCTCTGGTTTATCAAATTCTATATCAACACCAACTACATTATCAATTTCTTTATTTAAAGCCTTAGTATAAAGCCCTTTTTGATCTCTTTGTATTAATTCATGCATATCGCATTCTATATAAATTTCATAATAATTTTTTAATTGCTTTCTATTGTAATCATAAATCTCATTAAACATTGAAATCGTAGTGACAATAACCATCATACCTTGATCGTTTAAAAATTTTGCAAATTTAGCTCTTTTCAAAGCCATATCTATGCGACCTTGTCTATCGTATGCATAATGTCCTAATATTTCTCTTAACTCATCTCCATCGAGATAAATAAGGTTTTTATATTTTAGTTTTAATTTTTCATACAAAGCTTGACCTATAGTTGTTTTTCCACTTCCAGCTAAACCAGTAAGCCAAATAATATAAGGACTATTTATCAATTTGCACCTCTAAATCACTCATAAAATCAATTTCACACCAATTGCCATCAATTTCCACTGCTTTTGCGTTGTTGTATTTTTCAATTAAAGCTTGCAAAAAACTTGTCATGTACATATTTTCAAAATTTTTATTATCATATAAAATATCTCGATCAAGCATTTCATAAAAAGCAATAACTTCGGAAAGAAATTGATAAGAAAATTTAAAAAGTCCTATATATTGAGCTTCTATCTCATCATAGGCATTAGCTTTTTTTCCAAGTTCTATAATATAACCATTTGTCATCTTTAATGTTTCAGCATCTTCTAAAGGATTTGCAAAGCGTTTGCTCCAAAGCTTACACCAAGACTTATCAACTACTATAGCAAGTTCTTCTTTGGCATTTATAAGCTTTTGCACGCAATCTTGAAAATAAACAATATCCGCATAAGAAATAATCAAATCTTGTTTTTCTTCGATGCATTTTAACATAAAATCTTTAGCGCAAAAAAAAGTATGAACCATATTGGTTTTATCATATTTTGAATTAATAAAAAAATGCTCGATATCATATTTATTAAGATAATTTTTTAGCACTTCGTTTAAATATCCACCCACAACAGCTATTTCATTTATACCTGCTGATTTTAAAGCTTCGATTTCATAATCTATGATTTTTTTATTCTTATACTCAACCATACACTTTGGTTGATCTTTTGTTAAAGGCATCAGCCTTGATCCAAAACCTGCTGCTAAGATAATTGCATTCATATTATTCCTTGATTAAACTAAACCACTCTCTTAAAATTTGAATATTATTAAGCCCATTTTCTCTTTCAATATGCCACATTATACCAAAAATATTTTCATACTTATGCTTAAAAGCTTCTATGGTATTATCTTCTGCTAAGCAAAGTTCTACAAGATCTTCGCCTAATTTTTCAATAGCAAAATTATGAAAAGAATTGCTTATAAATTTTTCTTTTGAGAAAAATACTTCATGTTTGCCTATATGATTTTCACAAGGACTCATATGGCTGTTAAAATAATGAGCTATCATCTGAGCCCCTCTGCAAATTCCTAAAAGTGGTATTTTTTCTTTTAAACAAATTTCTATAACTTGCTTTTCATATAAATCCCTCTTTTTAGATAAAACATTAGGACTATAAAAACTTAAATCATTGCCACCGCTTAATATCACAGCTTTTATTAGATGTTTATAATGAGAAAAATCTATTTCATAGCTAAGAGGAAGAGGAGTAAAATTTTTAAATAAATCTTTATTAAATAATTTTCCCCAATCCAAAGCCAAACATTCTCTTTCTTCATGATAACTTTCGTTGCAAATAAGCCTTTGAGTAATACCTATAAACAAAATATTTGCTCACTTTCACATTCTATATTTATTTTTTTAGCTTTTAAATATTTTTCAAAATTTTCTTCTCCAACTCCTATAACAGCAGGCATTCCAAGTTCTGAGGCACGAATGGCCATATGTGAATTAGCACCCCCATAACATGTAATAAGTCCTGCTATATTTTTTGTAAATAAATAATCATATCCAGGATCTGCTGCATAAATTAAAACAATCTTTCCTTCTAAATCTTTATCATTTTCCTTCGCCGTAAATGCAGTGATGTTCTTTTGTGTAATGAAATTTGGAATAATACTATGATTATAAAAAGAAAAAATTTCATCGGCATTGCAAAGTAAAGAAGGAGGTTTTATAGCTTGTGTAAGTTCATATTCTTTTTTATTGCGATTAATTTCTTCTACAAACTGCTCTTTTGGATTTATAGAATAAAGACTAGAATAAAGATTTAAAATGCTTTTTATATCAAGATGAGCCAAATCTTCTTTTTCAATACCATAATATTTGCCTAATTCTTCTATATAAACTATAGCCTTAGAAAGCAATCTAGTGAATTCAAATTTAACGAGCTCTCTACCCTCGATAGCCTGCTTTAAAAAATCAAAAAATTCACAAGCATTAATCTCTAGTCCATGTTCTCTAAGTAAGGCATTTAAAGCTTTTGTCTTTTCTTCTGAAAAAACAAAGGCTTTATCTTGTAAATAAACTTTACTATCTTTTTGATCCACATCAAAATAAAGCTCAAAATCTTCATCATATCTTGGAGATAAAATATTATAAGTTCCTGCTCTTAAATGTCCAAAATCTTTCAAAAATTGATCTTTGTTGTGAAAATTAAGATGGTTTGTTTGTTTGCTTAAATTTTTACTCACTGTATTGAGTGAATTTAAAAAATCATCTTTTTCCTCTTTAGTTATAAAATCAATCTCAACTAAAGAATTTAAAAGTTGCATTGCTACAAATGCAGCCCTAGCCACTCCCGCAAAAGGCAAGGTTCCATAACGCTTGCATTCTTCAATAAGCCAATAAATTTTATCAATTAAAGAAAAATTAGAATTAATAATACCATCATATCTTTCTTTTAGCTTATAAGCTTTTTGTATATCTTTTAAATAAAGCCCTGATCTAGGATTAATAATCTTATTTGTAAGTTCTAATAATGAAAATTCTAATCTTTTGATTTCATTTTCATTAAAACCATGATTTAAAAGTTCTTCTAATTTTTTAGAACTATTAAAGTCATAACAAGAATAAACAATATTAAATTCAATCTTATCGTGCAATTCATGATTTTTATTAAGCTTATCTAAGTAAAAATTGACAAGTTTTTGTGCGATATTTTCATCTAATTTTTTTGGTATAAAAGAATTAAAAGATAATCTTACATCCACATAAGGAATGCCTAAAAAAGAATGGATTAAAGGATGGGATCTTAGATCTCTATAACCATAATTATCTCTTTGATACGCCCAGATATTATCCGTAATGATTTCTTTATATAAACTAAAAGCTAAACGCTTAGGTCTTAACCCTATGATTTCAGCTGGATTCCAATCAGGCATTACCCCAAAAATGGCTTTATCTCCCAAAACTCTAGATCTTGATTCTTTTAAAGACTCAAAACGTTTATAAAATCTATATAAAGCTTCTTTTGGTAAAGAATGAAATAAATTATTTTTTTCATGCATAACCAAAGGACGCACTTGTAAGCAAAAAAGTTCTTCCTTATCATCTTGAATAGCAAATGCAAATTCAACATCTAAAAAATGACAATCATATAAAACTTCTAATTCTTTTATAAGTTCTATAATTTTTTGAAGTCTAATATCTTTAAATTCTAAATAATTTCTGTAATGATAGTAAGTTTTTGCACTCTTACTGCTTCCATCTGTAATAGAGCTATTTGAACCATTTTCATCATATTGAAGACAAAAATAAGGGGAAAAATTATCTTTATCAACGCTAAAACCAACTCCACAAAGAGTAATGTTTTCAAGCATAGGTTGAACTAAAATTTCATCACTTTTTGATGGCATAGAATTGGCAACTTCATATAAAGCTTTTAATAACTCATCTTTAGAATCAGCTTTAATATTTGCCAAAGAAAGAAAAGCACCTGCATTGGAGTTTTTCATGCTATCTTCACTTAAAGAAGAACTTCTTATAATGAGTCTATTAGCCTTTAAGGTTTGAATGTCCTGTAAAACTTTATCTTCATTTGATATTAATTCTTCAAGCGAAGTTAAAACCAAAGGTAGAACTTTTGCTTTTTTTAATTTTGTTTGTAAATTTTTTAAATTTTGTGCTTTGGTTTTAAATTTTAACTCCGCCATGTTTTTCCTTAGTTTTATATTTTTTTAGCACTCCAACAACGAGTGGTATATTTTATGCTAAATTCCTTAGGAAGTCTTTGTGAAATTTTATTACTAATTTTATTAAAAAGTTCATTTCCTTCATCAGTCTCCAAATCCCAGTAAGGATTTTTAACACTCTTCCATGCATTAATATAATTTTCAATGCTTTGATGAAAATAAAAATCCTCTTCAATATAAACAATATTATCAAAAAGATCCTTTCGACTCTCTATAATTGGTCTTTGATCTTCTCTTCTTGTTCCCCTTGTATAATTTGGTACAAATTCTACAATAGTATCTTCAGCTATTTTTTGCACAGGATCGTTTAAATCCCTGTGATTCCACATACAAGAAAAATATCCCTCTGATTTTAATAAGCGATGTGCTTCCTCTAAGGCTTCATTTCTATCCATTACATTAAAACTACTACCAAAAGTCACCCAATCAAATTCACTATTTTGGAGTGTTGAGTTTAAGCCTGTTGCTCTAACCCAGTCAATCTTTTGATCCTTGGTTCTTTCTATCCCGATCTCACGCATCGCATCATTTGGTTCTACAGATACTACCTTACATCCTCTTTCTAAAAGCATAATGCTTAAATTTCCAGTTCCTGCACCGATATCAGCGACTTTAATATCTTTTTTTCCAACTAAGCTAATAAGCATATCTATAGTTTTTGGAGCATAATTTGGTCTATAGCTATAAAATTTAGCATGCTTGGTATAATCCCACACTTGTTCTACTAGTTTTTGCATTTTATTTCCTTTTTTCATCTTTGACAAGCTTGATGAAAAAAAGGAGGTATTTTATGCTTTTCTAGCTGTCCATGCTCTTATTTTATAAGGAATCTCTATACTTTGCATATGAGAAATTTTAGCTTCTATCATCTCTAAAATTTCCTTCCATCTTTTTTCACCTGCTTGTGCTTGTATATCATTTACAGAATGCCAAGCTCCAAGATAACGCTCTTTATCCCAAAACTCTTTATAGTCACACTCCATAAAAAAGCAGTCTATGAAATCTCCTGTTGAAACAAGAATTTCTTCCCATTTTTTAACATTTTGAGTGCCACTGCTTACACGAGCAAGATCTGGAACAATATGTTTAATCTCCTTTTCAATTTCATCAAAAACCGAACCCTCTACAATGTGGCGAGGATTCCAAATCGCAGTAAAATACCCCCCCCCTGTCAATATACGATTAAATTCTGGGAGAGATTTTTTAGGATCTGTCCAATGGAAAGAACTAGCCATGATGACCCAATCAGCTTGATTATTGCTCATGCAGGTTTCTTCGCCACTCCCTTTATGCCAAGAAATATTTGATAAATTTTGTGTAAATTTTTGCCCTTCTTCACGCATATTATCGTTTGGTTCCACAGCACTAATTTGGCATCCAAACATTTCTCCCAACATCTTAGTAAGTTTTCCAGTTCCAGCTCCTACTTCAACAATATTTAAATCTTTTAAATTTTTATTTTTATCATTGATACAAGCTACAAGTTTTTCAAGTAAAAATGGACTATAAGCAGGTCTATTGTGATAATGTTTTGCAACTTTTGTAAAATCCCCTTGTTTCATAATTACTTCCTTTCTCTAAATTACATAATATTAATTATAACTTTTTTTTATTAATTTACAAGTCTTTTTCATAGATATCACCATCCAACTCCTTGCACATTTTTTCAAATTCTTGACAGTATTTCCAAGAAGCTACTATTTTTTGATTAGTCTTTTTAGTAAAATTTATTTCATGTTTTAATACATTCTTTAATTTTATTCTTGCTTGCTTATTATCTCTTAAATAATTTAAAATATCATTTTCACTGAATAATTTCTTCTTCTCTTCTTTTATTTTATTCTCAAATACAATCATAAATTTTCTCAAATATTGTTGAGTCTGCAAAAAAAGACAAGAATCGCTTAATAATCTATTTTTATCATTTTTATCGATTAAAAATAAAATTTCATCTTGAATATCCCAATTGCTTTTAGAAAAAAAATCTTTTTTCATATCAATCAATTTTTCTTGATTGCAATATAACATCATTTTCCTAAAGGTTATTATGATTTCTATTGGATGAGTGAAAATGTCTTTTTTATTATCATATTGATTAGTTGGATATAATACCAAAGTTAGTGGCAACATATCCATTACTTTTGAAACAAAAGGAGTAATAAAAATTTCTTTTAAATTCTCACTAGGATATTGGAAATTTAACTTCTTAGATAAATTGCAAAAAGTAGTATAACACCTATTTCCGACTATATCTTTAGTATCTAAAATAAATACTTCAGTTATATTTTTAAAATAAGTAATTTTTGAAAATATATCAAAATAATTTGGATAATCAACAATAGTATCAACTTTTTCCAAACTTGGATAATCTTTCATTTTATAATATTTATTTACCAAAGCTTCATTAGGATTCAATGTTAAGTCAATTTTCGTAATATGTTTTACAATATGATTTGTTAGACTTTTCAATCTCTCAATAGGATCTCTTAGCAAAACAACCAAGGAAACATTAAAATCTACTAGATAAAATAATTTTTAAGTTATTTTATCCCATTGACATGAAAAAATATTATATTCTTTTGAGGCGATAAATACATTATATGCTATTTTATATTTTTCTTTTTCAGTTTCACTTGTCCAATTTCTATTTATTTTTAATAATTTAAAATATAAAAACATCGCCATATGTCCACAAGACCCACCAGTAATAAAAATAAAACGATAATTTCTTGGCAAAGGCAAATTCATCTCCCAAGCAAGTTCAGCTGGAATATTTTTATAATTAATTTTTTCATTTTCATCATTTAGTTTTTTGGGATCAAGTAGTGAAGGATAAGGATGATTTTCTTTTTTATATTTTTGATAAAAATCATCTGATAATAGCCATTCTTTTGTTAATTCTAAATGTTTTAAGATATAATCGAAGTTTTGAAATATATTTTCCAATATAGGCTTATAATCCTTATAAATTTCTAGCACATCTTTTATGGCATCAAAATTAACAATTAATAATTCTTTTTTTTAAAGAAATATCAATATTATTTAAGTTTAATTCTTTTAATAGATTATATTGTTTTTTAATATTTTGTATATTTTTATATAGCACAAAATATCCTTCTTTATACGACGTTTTATGGGCTTTAACCAAAGTTTTTCCTAGCATATAAGAAAAATGGTATTTATATTTTACACTTTCACTATAATCTTTGCAAGATTCTACTTTAGGATATGCAAGTTGTGGAAATATTTTAATAGTTTGTTTATATAGTTTTTGTTCTTTAAAGTGTTGTTGTTTTATCTTAAATAATTTATACAGTAAGGTTATATACCAAAAAAACTTTTTTTATGTTGTTTTTTATGTTCTAAGATAGCAAAACCGAATTTATAAGAAAGTGAATTTTTTATTCTATCTATAGCGCTATTTGGATTATATATGCAACCTCCTGTCTATATTATTGATACTATTTTTCACTAGTTTTAATAATAACGCAAGATATCCTAATTTAAATCTAGATTTCTGTGCTTCTAAAATAATTTCACCTATTTTATAAACAAAACTTTTCTTTAATTTTTGCGATTCCAAATAATCATCACAATGCTTAATGGGTAATAATTTCAAGTCACAACAATATTCTGCTTGTAAGTTATAATCTTCCAGATCGACTAAATATTTATCAATAATCTCTTGAACCACATATGGAATAAACAACAATTTATATTTATTTGTTTTATAAATACTAACTACAGCACTGCCAACCCTAAAAGGCAACTCGGTCTTTACATATTCAAAGGCAAAATTTTTCTTCTATTTTTTCTTTTATAATCCTCTGCGCTACCAATATAAGGAACAATATATTTTTCTGTTAACAATGAACAATCACTTGAATAACAACTATAGATGTTGGAAAAAATTTCTTACAGTGTTCTTTTTTCTTCTGAAAAAGCATTACCTAAAGCATGTAAATCTTGCTCTAAATATTTTATGATATTTGGAAATATAATACCCTTTAACACATAAGTATTACTTATTCGAATACAAGGCGCCTCAATCCTTTTAATTCCGTTAATCAATAAATAATAAGGTATAACCTGATGTGGGTTTTCAATAGTGCAATATCTATTCAATAAATTATAGTTTTTTAAAATAGCAGTATAGACTTTGACAATATCTCGTTTCGCAACAATCATCGAACCACCTACGCTATGTAATTCTATTAGAGTATTATTATCAAGATCTTTTAAATGAATTTTTTTAACCCCATATCATTAATCTGAGAATCGATCCTGATTAAGAAAATATAATCATATCTTATTTTTACCATAGTTTCATAATTTTCTATTAATCTAAATACCTTATTTGATAAGTAATAAGAATACTCTCCTGCAACCAAATGCAAAGACAAATAAGCTTGACTTTCTAATGAAATATTTTTTATTTTACTACTTATACTAAACATCTTTTTACATAATTTTTGTTTATCTATTCCTAGCTCTTCATAAGCATAAGATAACTCTTTATATACTTTTGGAAAATATTTATAAAATAAAACCTTATCTGCGACTTCTTTTGGTGCTGGAAATTTTTTATTGAATTCCAAAGATAATAGCTTATGGGTCCAATTAGCAACACCTGTATTCATTCCAGGAAAATGAGAAATAGAATTCCAAGATGCTATAAAATAATCTGCATTATATTGACTTGAAATATCTTTTATTAAATTAGCTAAATTATTCTCCCAATCCCCTCTTAACATACCAATAAATCCTACAGCAATTTTTGGTTTTTACATACACAAATCTCCAAAATTTCTTATATTTCCACATTCATTAATAAATAATTTTAAATATTTCTTACTACCATTTGAATTATAACGATATAATTCATCTAGAAATTTTATCTTTTTTCTATTTTTATATATATAAAATCACTTAATATATCTTTATTAACAAAAAGGTAATCCAATGCAGATGAAATATAGTATGCTTTTAAAATTCTATCGCTATCAATAATATACTCATTAAAACTATTACATATCCATTCTGCTGATAATATTTTATTTTTCTTGAATTTATTAAAAGAATGCATTACTGTGCAAAGTAAATCAAAATCCACTTTTTGAAATGGATTGTTCATATTCACACACCCTTCAAAATCTAAAAAAGATAAATTATTTTCAATCTTAGCATCTACACCAAGTGTATTAAATTGACATAATACTTTATAGGCTTTTGCTAATTTTCGATATTATATAAAAAACTCACATAATACGATGGATTGCTACAACTTTCTTTTTTTAATTGTTTCTCTAAGGTATTAAAATTCCATTTTTCAACTAGTTCACTCAAAATATTTTTCATTTTTACTCTCCTCTAATAATATTTCAATACTTTCAAAACTACATTCTCCAATACTTATTTTCCAAATACTCATCAGGAGTTCCATAAGAAAAATAATTACTAACAATCACATAACCTACTTTATGCGTTTTAATCAACAATTCAAATACATTATCTATATAAAATTCACCATTAGTTTTTATATCTTCTTGGAATATTTTATTTATATATTCTAATAACAAAGAATTTTCCTTAAAATAAAAACTTCCTATCATTACTAAATTTGCATCATTAGATCTATTTTTAACAAAAATATTATCTATTTTATTATTTTCCCCATCTACCCAAGTAAAATAATGGGGATTATTGACATTATATTTAGAAGCATGTGTAACAAATACGATAACTTCATATTCTTTTTGCAATCTTATAAATTCCTTAGTAATATGCTTGGCAATCAAATCACAAGGGAGAATTAAAACATCACCTGATAAATTTCCACAAGATTCTTTATAAGAATATGCCGCACCAATTTTATTCGGTTTCACAAACCTTACTTCTTGCTTTATACTTTCCCAATATTTTTTATGATCTTGTGCACCAACACAAATAATATTAGTTTCAACATCATTTAAAGTGTTAATTATATTGTCTATAATACATGTTTTGCCAAGAGGTAAAAATGGTTTTGGCTGATTAAAATTAAGATTTAAAAACCTCTCTCCTCTACCAGCAGATAATATAATAGTATTTTGTATTTTTATCTTTTCGTTATTAACATCTTGTGAATTTAATTTCTTTTTTGCATATTCAAAATCTTTCGGGGTGCCAAATTGATAAAACTTCTCTATAAAAGGATAACATAAAACATTTTCTAAATAATTATTGGTCATAGATATATAATATTCTCCAAAAACCTTATCCTTAGCCTCTATTTGTTTTTTTATTGCTTCAATGGCTAGCTTTAAAGTTCTGAAATAATAAATACCAGAAGAATAATATTCTTCAAATTTATTCTTAGAATTATATTTTTCTATAACTTCATATACTTTATAAGTATTATCATATACCTTGCATACCGCATACACATTTTCTAAAGGTAATAAATGAGGATGATAACCAGTATAACAAGGAATTATAGCTTGAACATCTAGGTTTTCTTGTGTAAATTGTATAAAATCCCTATAATTCCATTCTTGTCCAAAATCGCAATAACTAATAATAACTTCTTCATTAAGTATATCTTGCAACTGTGACACCACACCATATAAGCTTCCAGCAGGTCCTAGTTTTTGCCCTTTATAAACAATAATTTTTGCATTAATTTTTCTAGATAAAATGAAATCTTCAAATTTATTTTTTTCGCATTCTTGAACAATAAAATAAAAAATATCTTTTTGAGTATCAAAGCATTCAACTACATAATCTAAAATAACTTTATCTTTTACAACTTTAATAAAAGGTTTTAAATCTTTATATCCAGCTTCCTTAAATCTCTTGCCTATTCCAGTTGCAGGTATAATAATATTCATTCTAACTCTCACTTTCTATAATTTTTTTTCTATATTGCTCATCAGGTAAACTTAATAATTTATCAATTACATCCACTTTTAATGGGATTAAACTAATTTGTTTCTTTAAAGCAATATTTTCCATCGCATTTCTAAATAACCACAATTCCCCATTGGTCTTATCAACTGCATCATCTGGAGTATACACAAAATCATTTTGCTCAAAAAATTCACTTTTTAATTGATTATACAACTCTATTACATCTTGAATTTGTTCTGCATAAATAACAACACCATGATTTCGTAATAATACCATACCTTTTTCTTGATAAAAATAACTTTTACTTAATGCTTCACATAAATCATTTCCAGGTAAAGCAAAATCAATTGTTTTGTAATTTACAAATTTATATTCCTTAGCACACAAATAAGGTAAAATATAAACAGGATGATAATGTGCTACATATTTATTTTTAAACACCATATGCATTTTGATTTCCATAGATGGCTTCACAATATCTACAGAATAATCTTTGTAATAAGAAAAAGAATTGATATTATTTTTAAAAACAGAGATTTTATGCTCTTTTTTTAAATCCTCGCCTGAAGCCTTAATTATAAAATATTCATCATTCTTTATAGAAATATTTCCACCTTTTGATGGTGCATCCAAGATATTACCAAAAATTTTACACAATTCTTGGTAATCTTTAATACACTCATCAAGTTTTTCTTTATTGTATATCATTTTTCTTTACCCATCTATTTTGCAAAATCAAACTGAAAATATTTTTTACAGTTTGAATCAAATCTTCATATCTACCAGTATATTCTTTTTGCAAGTAATTATTTAACAATATATCCTTTAAATATATTTTAAAAATACCATCTCTAACTAAAATCAAAAAATTTGCATTGTCTTTTTGTTTTTCAAGATATTTTTTATAATCTTCTTCTCGTTTTTGTATAGTATCTATAATTTTTGAATGGCTATAATTTCTTTCTTTACTATCTCTATCTATCTTCTGCCTATCTGCTTCATCTGAATCAATATATATTTTAATTTTTACAAAATCTCCTATAACTTCTTGATATAAAGTATGCAAACCCTCTATAATTACAATGTCTAAATCTTTAATCTCAATCTCATCAGATTTAACAATCACTCCATTTTTATGATCATATATTGGTATATGTAGTTTATTTCCTATATCTTGATAAATATGTTTTATATCCATAGCTAACTGAATGAGATTATTTGCTTTTGGGTTGTAGTGTGTCACTCTCTCCCAAATCTTAGAGTGTCTTTCATATTTATGATAGCCATCTGTACTAATAATAAAACTTTTATATATCTCATTAATAGCATTACTCAAAGTAGTCTTTCCACTTCCACTTTTTCCAGAAATTGAGATCAGTAACTTTGAACAATTATATGGATAATAATTTATCCTATACCCCCCCCCTAGAAAATTATCGGCGATAGAATCTCCAATCATTACAATTTCTTCTTCATCAATAAATTTCCCATAAAGCTCTAAAGCTCTATTAACAAGTGCTTTATTTGGTTTTTCAAGCTCAAATTCTTCAGAGCATACCAAATAATCAATCATATTTGTCAAATTTGCACAATTTAGCTTATGGATTTGCTCAATAAAATAAAAGTTTGTTATAGCTATTACTTTTTTATTAAGACTTTTAATAAAACATAAAAATTCAAACATTGTTTTATCCACTTTTAAATTTCTTGTAAAAATAGAAACGTACAACTCAAACATTTCACTAGCTTTTGAAAAATGAATATTTTTATTTTCACAAATAATTTTAAAATACAATTCTTTTTTATGATGATTTGCAGATAATCCTCTTTTTGCAATCATCTTTTTTGCTAAATCATAATCTTCTAGCGTAAAACTATATAGTTTCATTACAACTTCTAAAGCATTTTTATGTGCAAATGTATAATTAAACAAAGTATTATCAATATCAACCATAATAAGTTTATATTTTTCAGCTATTTTTTTAAAATTAAACATACATACTCCATAACTCAGGCTTTTTAGTACACACAGAAAATCCTTTTGGCAGAATACTTTGAATAGGTTTTATAAGTTCTGCATATGATCGATCATATAACTCAGGAGAAACCAATATAGGTTCAACTTGTCCTAATTTTGGTTTGATATTATAAATAAATTCTTGATAATCTTTAATATTAAAACTAGAAAATTGTGAATAATCCACCCATACATATTTAGGCTTACTAATATCCATAAGTTTTTCATTATAAGATTCTACATCTGAAATTCTAATGATAAATTTACCTTGATATCCATTTTTTGATAATCTCAAAATATCTGGAATCTGAGAGTCTAAAAAATAATACTCAAAATCACCACTGAGCAATTCTATAATTTTTTCTTCTAGTCCCGATTCTTTCACATTACAAATTATAGGGATATTTTTCATAAATTGAATTTTTTCTTTAAAAAAAGGATATAGAGAATTTTTTTCTAATAGATCATGGTTTAATACTAATTTTTCATTATATCTCAAGTCAATTTCTATGCCATAATTTTCGATAAACGATTCTAAATTATTTTGGCGATGTAAGAATATCATCTTATATCCTTTTTTATATAAAATTCCCTTTTCAACTTCCTAATTTCAAACAACAACCTGATATACCCCCCCCCCATACCAAGTTTTATTAGCTTGTATGAGAGCTTGACCTAGTTTATAAGTAAAACATTCTTTTTCTTTTAAAGCTTCTTTGTAATCAGGGTAGGATTCTAGTGGAGGTAATATCAAAGAAGAATCTTTTTTTATTTTTTCTTGATAGATTTTTTGTTCTTGTTTATGCTTATCATAAATATATGATAATACAAAAGGCATCCTTATATAACCAAGTATAGATTTAGAATTAACTAT
>NZ_JAAMWM010000004.1:0-293565 GCF_011067895.1 Campylobacter sp. CFSAN093249
GTTTAAAAATGGGGGGGGGGATTTTCCAATCACCCCAAAGTTAAAAGTATTTTTCTAGGCTTGCATAAACTCTTGCTCGATGTTCTCCATCGTGTTTAAACCGATGAACAGCTCTTGCAGCATCCATTTTTACATAAAAATTAGCACTTCTTGTATAGAGTATTTGTATACCCATTGCATCCATAAGATAATGATTTTCACTTTGATATTCTTTATTTTCATACCAAGAATACCCTATATCATAAAAAGGAGTCGAGTAAAGCCCTTCTAAAGGTGCTTGAAATCTTATTCCCAAGGTGACAGAAACAACATTATCCGCACTTCCCTCACCTTCTAAACAAACACATACACCACAAGGTCTACCTAAAGATACGGATTCACTACTATCTAAAACAGCATCGCTGATAACTTTTTGATAATTAAGTTGAAAAATGTGAGTTAAGCGTTCTTAGAATTGATATTTGTTGCTTAAATTTAAATTCATTTTTCCAAAATTTCCTAAATTTACTCCATTAAATCCAGAAAAATCACCATCATTTTCAACATTACCATATATAAAATTTAAAGTATAACTTAGGACATTATTCTCCAAACCTCTATAAGTTCTTTCTATGCCCAAATTTACACTATTTCTCGCTTTTTCATTGCTTACTAAACCATCAATCTTTTTATGAGTAAAACCCGAAACAAGATATAAAGAATACTCAGTATATAAAAACACAGGATAAGAAAAATTTACTCCAACATTCATAGAATCCCTATAAAAACTAAGATTTCTATAAATTCTGCCAGGAACATAATGTCCTTGAGTTGCAAATGGAGTAATTTTTAAATTCCCTATAAAAGTACTATAATTAATCCCATAATCTGTTTGATTTTCATCACTATCTTGAAGATAAAAATTTAAGTTATCCCCTTATCTTGCTATATTGTTTAAACTTTGACTCATTCCTGCTCTAAAACGACCTGTTTCTTTAGTCCCATAGTTGTTAGAATATAAAGTTAAAGTTACACTATCTCACCTTTGTTTACTTCTATAATAACATCGCTTTCTCCACAACCATCACCTGATTGTAAATTAGCATTGGTTTGGATTCCGTATATTTCATTGATTTTATAAATTTCATTTTCCACATTTTTAGTTGTGATAACTTTCCCTTTAAGATTTTTGTTCAATTTACTCTCTAAAGCATAATCTCTGACACCTGAGTTGTTTTTAATGATTACTTTTCCTAAAAGTTCCAAAAGCTATGTTAATTTGCACTTTATTAGAACTTAAATCTTGCGGTGGTATATAAGCAGTTGCCGAAGGATGGCTACTTAATTGACAATAATAAGCTATAATGTTTGTTATATCTTTTAAATTTTGTAAGCTTAATTCTTGGTTGCGATATTCAGCTATTGCATCTTGAATTTATTTTTCGCTAATTCTTAATTTTTTAAATGTCAAATCTTTATTATCGATATGCAAAACATACTCTCTTACAAAAACCTTAGCTTCATTTTGATCAGTTTGTAAATTTGCAATATTTGTAGTATTTTGCTCTTTAAAATTTACAGGGCTTTTTTGATTTTTTAATGTATTTTTTAATTTTTATTTTGTGGTCCATTTGCTTCAGAAGAGCTTTCTATAAGCTCTCTTATTTTATTATTATTTAGCTCTTCAGCATGTGAAAATACTTGCAATAAGATTAAATTTCTCATTTTTATTTCCTATTTTGCATTTACACAAATGTTCATTGTCTTAAAATTATCACTTACAATACAACGCAAACCACTACTTCTAGCATCTGTTTTTCCTATGTCCACTTGATCATCATCTTTTTTTTGTGTCTACTTTAGTTTGAATTTTTATAGGAGCTTCTACAACCTTTTCAGGAATTTCAGGCGGCAATACAGAAGGTTTGTCTGGATCTTCACCCCCTCCCTCTTTTTTTGTTTATCTGGCTCATAGATAGATATATTTGATTTTTCTGGCAATGAGGCTAATTTTCCTTCAAAATTATATTTTCCAGTGTACACTTTACCATCTACATCGCTTCCATTTATAGCAAAACCTTGAGAATTTAGAATCTCATTTTCAAGCTTATAGTGAAATCCTTCATTTCCACTAAGATCCGCAAACTGCTTTTCAAGAGCTTCTTTTTGTTCTAAAAGTTTTGCATACATAACTCTAAGCGTTTCATCGCTAACTAAGCCTGATTCTTTGATTTTTTCATAGTTTTTATTTTCTTTGTCAAGTTGAGCTAAGGCTTCTTGGTATTTTTGTAATTCTTCTTTAAAACTAGCGAAACAACCTTTGCCGGTTTTGATTTTATCCATAGCAGTTTTCTTTTGCGTCCATTTTTCATAAAGATTGGTATAATTTTTATAACTTTGTTCTTGCGAACCTTGCCATAACTTTAAAAATTCTTGTTCTACTCCAGTATCTTTAAATGTATTTAAGAAATTTAAACTTTGAGTGATCTCACTGGCTTCATTTTCCCCTGCCACACCCTTGCTATCTGCGTAAATCCAAGTTTTGGTATCAAAATCATAAGTGTATTTTCCATTCATCAAATCATCTAAAATTCTTTGAAGCAATTTAGGGTCAAAGTCGTCTTTGGATAATTTCACAGCATCTGTTACCTTGGTAAAAGAATCAGCAAAAGCATAAGAATTATTATCAAGATATTTTATATCGTTAAATTTCTTTCTTACAGCACTATCAAAATCTTTTTTTCCTGTTACTTCATTATTATATTGCACAGACTTAAAAAAATTCTGTCCTTCATCAATGTAACCATTTTCTAAATTATGATAAACATAAATATTACTAAAATTATTATTTACACTAATTCCAGGATCACCAATAACTTTTCCAGCTTGTGTTTTATAGTTTCCAGCATTCAAAATTGCTCCATTTTTATAAAAATAAGCAAGCATTATTAATCTTTAAATTTCCAACTTTTCCAGTAAATCCTCCTGTTTTACTATCATTCCCAGAAGTTATAAGTTTTTCTATGTCATTAACCACAACATTATTAAAATTACCACCATCAATTTGTCTGCCTATGCCACCCACATAAGAACCTTCTTTTGCTACTATACTTATATTATTAATAGCAACATTTGTAAAATTGATAGTGTTATTCCCTCCACTACCATTTCCCCAGCCTATTATTCCGCCAACTTTAGTATTTACAGCTGTATTAATAACGAGATCATTAACAGTCACATTTTCAAAACCCGTATAACTGTTTGCAATATTTTGCCCTACTATACCTCCAACATAAGCATCATAACCAGTTGAAGCAATTTTCAATCCTTGAATATTAAGGTTTCTTATATAGCTATTTTGAACAACTCCAAAAATTCCTACATATTGATTTGATGAATTAATATTAACATTTTTTAAAGCATAACCAGAACCATCGAAAGATTTAGCAAAAGCATTGCTTGTATTATCACCTACTATGTATGTTTTCACGCCACTAAAATCAATATCATCAATCAAACGAAAATGATCAAAAGCTGTTCTAAATTTTTCTTTATTTACATTCCAAAAATCAGCAAATTTATTCCATTCTGTTGCATCCGCAATACTTCCATATTTAGTCCAGTTTTTAACTTTACTACTATCATCAAAACTAAATTTACTACTAGAATTACCCAATAAAGCTCCATTTTCTTCAAAACTTGTTATGCTTTGTTGAATGATAGCTTCTTGCTCTGCTTTGGCTACGATATTTTTTGTATCTTTTACCACTCCAGCATCAACATAAACTTTATTACCTTCAAGTTTTAATACATCCAAAGTAATTTTTCCTTTATTGATTTCAACCTTATTTCCTATTAAAACAATATTATCTGCATTAATCTTTCCAAGATTGATAATATTTCCTTGCTTGCTTACATCAAATGCTGGAGAAAAACTAGCTTCTTGCTTTAAAAAAGTTTTAACATTCTCATCATTTAAAGGTGTCGTGCTAGCTACAAATTTTCCCGCAGTGATAGTTCCTGTTTTGCCAATCAAAACTCCCATGGGATTAACTAAAAAGATATTGTTATTCCCGCCATTTAAAGCTCCGTCTATCTTAGAAGCATCTTTTTGATAAGCAATGTTTAGGTAGTTTTTACCAGAAGTTGTAAAATTTACACTTTCATTTTGTCCTATATTAAAACCACCACCCCATTGGATAACATGATTTTGTCCTTTTCCTGTAATCGTTACAGTATTTCCAGAGGTATGGATAGTCCCACTTGTACCATGAGTAAATTTACCTCCTTGTGGCAAAGCATAAGCTTGAGAAAAGAGTAAAGAACTCACCGCAAATGATAAAACTATATGTTTACTCATCTTTTTCATGTTACTCTCCTTTAAAGTATGTTGATATAAATTATTTTTGCATCATCTGAAACTTCAAAGCTAAAAATTTACATTTTTCAATGTACTTTTAGCCAACTTTTCTATCTTGTTGTAATTAAATTTATTTTTATTATTTTTCATTTTTTCTAACAAATTTTCTAATTCTTGTTGATTTAACAATCCATTGTCACCATCATAAATTCCAACATCACTTTGTATGAGAATATATTTTCCTTTTGTTGGTTTATTTTTAGTAAAAATTTCCATACTTCCATTTGCAGGAAGATTGATAAGTTTTTCTATAGTCAAGATAGGATTTTTATTTTATTTGGTAAAATAAGTAAAATTTTCAAAGTTATTTACCACTTCTGATTTGACATCTTGAGTATCTATAATCAAACGATTATTTTTAGAAAAATCTTCTTGATGCGGTAGAATTTGAGTGATTATTTTGCCTTTTTTATTTACTTCATGAAAAACAGAACCAGAAAGCAAATCGATATTTACATCTTTAAAGAAATTTAACTCTCCACCTAAATATAAAGTATTGTTATAAGATTTAAAATTTGAAATATCCGAAGTTCCAGATGGAGCTAAAAATATAGCATCTTGATTTTTATACTCATCTATATTTAAATTAACAAGTTCCATGATATTATCATGAGAATTTGCAGACACTCCAGCTATCAACCCCACATAACCTTGTCTTTTATCTGAGGCAGTGCTAAAAGCTGTGTTGTTGATGATGATTTTATTAAAAGCACTTTCTTTATCTGCTTTTATGATGTACGAACTTTCCACAGCAGCCGAAGAACAATCTTTAAGCTTTATAAGGTTGTTATTTGCATTTTGAGTTGCTTTTAAAATAATTTTTGAACCCTTTCCTAAAGAACTCGCTTCGATTAAACTCTGAATGAGATTATAATTTATTTTATTATTTGAAACATTTTTAGTATTGATCATCAAACTTAAATTTTTAGATGATTTAATATTTTCAAAATTTACTTCATTATTGTTTGATTCATCGGCGATATAGTCTATACCTTCTAGCGTAGTTTCACTTGTAATAAAAGCATATAAAGGCAATGAAATAACAGAATCTTTTATACTTAAGGTATTATTATTTGCTTTTCCACTTAAAGTTCTTGCCGCATATACGGTAAATTTATCAGAATAATTTTGTGGAACTTTTTCATAGGTTAAATCATTTTGTATATCAATAACATTAAAATTCGCACCCTCTGTAGCAAAACCTCCGTAAAGATTGTGATAATTTTTTCCATAAAAATTATCACTGATTTTTAAAGGCTTTTTAAGGCGAAATACAATTTTATTTCCATTAGCTTCACCATCGTTAGAATACCCACCATAGAGGTTTAACGATGCATGTGTTTTAATGTTTTTATTAAGATGATCTAATGAGTTAAAATGATAAACTTCTATAGAATTTTTCTCTGCATTACCCTGTAATGTTCTTCCGCCATAAATTTCTCCAAATAAAACAGCATCATAAAAAGTTATTTTATTTTGCGAATTTACCATTAAATCTAAATTTAAATTTTTAATTATTACGGAATTTTTACTTACATTGTATTTTTTAAGATTATTTACATCAGCTAAAGCACCTAAAATTTCAAAGGTCGAACGAGCTGTATACTCACCATCTGGCCCATGAAGGACGATATTAGCTGAATCGATAAGAACTTTATTGTTCTATAAATTAGAATTTATGCCAAAAGCTCCCATTAAACGAGTAATTCTTTCATCATAAATATCCTTACCTTCTTCATCTGAAAAATACTGCGAATTATGAAGGTCAATTTTTGTATTTGACTCTAAGATTAATTTATTGTCTTTAGCTTCACCATCAAAAGCTAAAGATCCTGAAATATAAGGAGCTCCATTTAAGGGCAAGGTGTAGATATTTTCTACACCCATATTGATATAGGGGTTTTCTTTTAAAATGGTTTGATTGTTAAATCCCCCGCCCCCGTCAGTAAACGCCGCAGTAATTAAATACTTAAAACGATCACCTTTTTGAGAATTATTAGGCACTCCACAATCCCCTATGCTTGGTTTGCAAAAATACACAGAAGATAATTCTCCATTTTCTAATATAAGTTTATTATTTGTTGCATTTGTATTTTGAGCATAAGCTGTTACAATAAAAGGTATAAAAGAACTAGGAACGGCTTGAGTATCTGAAGATACGGTTCCTAAAGTGCTAAAAGCTGTTATGATCTCTTCTTTTGAAATATCCGGAGTTAAAATTTCAAGCTTGGATAAATTTTTATTTCCAGATTTAGGGTTATTATAAATCATAGTTAAATTTAATATAGGGTGTTTTGACTTAGAAGCATAGAAATTTTTTCCATTAATTTTTTTAAAAATTTCTGCTTGAAGATCATAAACTTGATTATCCTTAAAAGAATGTTCAGAAATATAAAAAATTTTTCCATCCTTGCTTGTAGCCTGAACCGCCGCAAAACAAACCGAAGAAGATAAAACCACACTACAAACGCCCAATCCAAATTTTGCATTTGTCTTATTTGTAAAAATTTTTAAAAATATTAAAATATTTTTTCATCTCATTTCTCACTAAAATAAATCCTTTTGATTTATCGCAAATTGATTATTTGCAACACTATCCCGTATGTCCTGAGTTGATTATAAAATAAAATATTAATTTGATATTTTATTTTTCAATATTTAAATTTAATGAAAATTTAACAAATTTTATATTAATATATTCTTAAATAAAATTTTATTTTAAATATTAAAAAAATACTTTTATAATTATTTAAATATTATCTAAAAGCACAACATTAATATAACTTTTCTAAAAATTGATCCAGACTTAATTAAATATAAATTTAAAATAAGTATAATTTTAAAACATTTTATATCAAAGGAAAAAAATGAAAAAAATATTAAGCATTGCTCTAGTTGCTTTAGTTGGTTTATTTTTAGGTGCTTGTAGTGATTCTAAAAATAAAGAATCAAATGCAAGTGTAGAATTAAAGGTTGGAACTGCTCCAAATTATAAACCTTTTAATTATAAAGAAAACTCAAAACTTACAGGTTTTGATACTGATTTGGTTGAAGAGATTGCCAAAAAAAATGGTATTAAAATTGTTTGGGTTGAAACCAATTTCGATGGATTGATTCCTGCTTTAAAAGCTGGCAAAATCGATATGATTGCCTCAGCTATGAGCGCAACTGACGAAAGAAGACAAAGTGTTGATTTTACCAAACCTTATTATATGAGTAAAAATCTTTATCTTAAGCTAAAAAACAACGACTCTCTTCAAACGAAAAATGATTTAGAAGGTAAAAAAATAGGAGTTCAACTAGGAACTTTACAAGAAAATACTGCAAAAGCTATCAAAAATGCACAAGTACAAAGCAATAAAGATTTAAACATAGCTGTTTTAGCACTAAAAAACAACAAAATCGATGCTATTGTAGCTGATCAAGATACTGCTAAAGGTTTTTTAGCTGAAAATCCAGAATTGGTAAGTTTCTACCAAGAAACAGATGGAGGAGAAGGCTTTAGTTTTGCTTTTGATAAAAATAAACAAAAAGATATTATTGAAATATTTAACAAAGGCATAGATGAAGCAAAAACTGATGGATTTTATAATACTTTAATTAAAAAATATGAATTAGAATAAGCGTGAATTTTCACGCTTATAGCTTAAAAAGTTAAAATTTCATATTTTCTCTCTTTTGCAATTTTTAAAATTTTTTCATCACCATTACATACAAAGGCTTTGCTAACAGACTCTAGTAAAGGTAAATCATTGATAGAATCACTAAAAAAATAAGAATCTTTCATCCATTTTTCATAATCTTTACCCAAATATTCCTTAAGTCTTAAAACCTTGCCTTCCTTAAAGCTATAAATCTCATAAGCTTTTCCACTAAATTTATCACCCACACGCTCGCATTTTATGGCTATGCTTTCTCTCACTCCCAAAAAAGAGGCGATTTTTCTAACTAAAAATTCAGCCGTAGCTGAAATTATAATACACCTTTGATCTTGATATTTGATTATAAGTTCTTTAGCTTTTTCATAAGGTTTTATATAAATTTTTATAAATTCATCTACTAAAGATGAAATTCTATCTTCATTTTTACCCTTAACACTTTGAAGAAAAAAAGTCATAAATTCATCCATATCAAGCTTTTTTTCTTGATATTGTTTTTGATAAAAAATGATTTTTTCTAAATATTCTTGAGGTAAAAAACCTTTTTCAACACAAAATTTAAGCCAAAGTTTAGCACTATCGCCTTGTATTAAAGTATCATCTAAATCAAATAAAACAAGCTTCATTTTAACTCTTTTGCTAAAGAAAGATTGAATTTTAAAGCGATTTTATCACCTGCTTCATAAGTACTATGAGTGCTAAAATTTAAAGTATCTACCTTAAATTCAATTTCTTGCACTCTAACCCTATAGCGTATGATATTACCTAGCAATGATTTTTCTTTGATCTTAGCCTCTAAGCCTTCGTTAGAAATTTCTATGGTTTCAGGACGCAAGGCTATATCTTTTTTAAAATCGTGTTTTAAACCCAAGCTATCAAGCTCTTTAGGGCTTAAAATATTGTAATTTCCTATAAAGCTAGCCACAAAATGAGATTCTGGCAAAAGATAAAGATTGTTTGCGTTGGAATTTTGTATGATTTTACCCTCATTCATTAAAATAATCCTATCGGATAACTCTAAAGCTTCTTCTTGATCGTGCGTTACAAAAATAGTGGTGAGTTCAAGTTCTTTTTGAATTTCTTTAATTTGCACCCTTAAATGCTTACGAATTTTAGCATCAAGTGCCGATAAAGGCTCATCAAGCAAAAGTAAATCAGGTTTAGTCACCAAAGATCTTGCTAAAGCCACTCTTTGCATTTGTCCGCCTGAAAGCTTATGTGGATAAGTTTTAGCGTATTCTTCAAGCTCGACGAGTTTTAACATTTTTTTCACTCTTTTTTCTATGTCCTTTTTATCCATTTTTTTGATCTTTAAACCAAAAGCTACATTTTCAAAAACATTAAGATTTGGAAAAAGAGCGTAATTTTGAAAAACCATACCTATATTTCTTTTTTGAGGACTTAATTTAGTAAGATCTTTATCATTTAAAGAAATTTTTCCTCCATTAATTTGGCTAAGCCCTGCTATACACCTTAAAAGAGTGGATTTTCCACAGCCACTTGGGCCCAAAAGGGTTATAAACTCACCCTTTTTAGCACTAAAATTAATATCTTCAAAAATAATTTTATCCCCATAAGCTTTTTTAAAATTTTTAATCTTTAAATAAGCCATTTTTTACTCCTTAATCAAACTAGCTATAAAAGTTGTTATAAAAATTAACACAAAATAAACTATTACCAAAGCACTAGAATAATGCCCACTTTGATTTTTGATATTATAAAGATAAACTTGCAAAGTCTCATAAGCACTTCCTACAAGAATATTTGCGTATAAAAATTCGCCTATTAAAAAAGAAAAACTTAAAAAAACTGCCACCAAAATTCCATTTCTTAAATTAGGCAAGACAAGCTTAAAAATCGCTCCCATTAAAGAACCTCCAAGCATAGCATTAGATGCGATGAGTTCATTTAAATTGACATTAGACATAGCATTATCTAAAGCCCTATATATAAAAGGCAAAGCTATAGTAAAATAAGTAAAAATGAGTATCCAAGCTGTGCCTCCTATATTGTCAGCACAAAGTTGCAAAAGCCCCACACAGCTAACTATAGGAGGTACAGCAAAAGGCATGATAATAAGTATATTTACAAAGGCTTTTAATTTTAAAAAATAATAATTTAGCACAAAAACCAAAGGAAAAACAAGAATCACAGAAAGTAAAATACTGCCCACACAAACAAGCAAAGAATGCCAAAGAGCAAGTAAAAATCTTTCGTCATGAAAAAGTTCTTGATACCATTTAAGCGTAAGATCATCAGGCAAAACACTTACACCCCAAGAAGTGGAAATAGAATATAAAAAAGTAGCCATTAAAGGCAAAGCTAAAAACAAAAAAACCAAAAACAAAACTGCATAATGATAAATTTTAGCTTTTAAACTCAAATTTTCATTCATTTAAAGCACCTTAAAATTATATTTTTTAGAAAGGAAATTGGCTATAAAGGTAACAACAAGCATGATAATAGTTATAATGATACTTAAAGCACTAGCCATATAAGGATCAAGATTGATATCGCCTGCGATTAAAGCAGCGATTCTTACAGGAGCGACATTAAAATTTCCCGAACTTAAAGCATAAATAGTCGCATAAGCTCCAAAAGCATTGGCAAATAAAATCACAAAAACACCAAACAAAGCAGGAGCGAGCAAAGGCAAAGCTATTTTTAACCAATATAAAAAATTGCCTCCACCTAACATTTTACAAGCATTTAAATGTGAATTTTCAAAACTTTTAAAAGCTGGAAGCAAAAGCAAGATCGCCAAAGGAATTTGAAAATACACATAAACAATATTTACCCCAAAATTAGCATAAACACTAACAAAAGGCTCTATACCTAAATTCTTCAAAAACACATTAACTACACCATTGCTTCCAAGAACTATAATGAAAGCAAAAGCTAAAGGAACTCCTGAAAAATTACTTATCATAGTATTTAAAGAAAAGAGAAAATTACATATTTTTGATGGAGCTAAAATAAATAAAGAATAGCTCGCCAAAAGCCCTATTAAAAGTCCAAAAATACTAGAAATAAAACTGATTTGTAAAGAATTTATAATGCTTTGTAGATAGAATTTGGACTCAAAAATATGTATAAAATTGGCTAAAGAATAAATTTCATCCTCTTCTACATAAAAAGCATTAAAAACAATCCAAATCAAAGGTGCTATCATAAAAAAAGTAAAAACTATAAAAAAAGGTAAAATACTTAAAAAGGCTAGAAATTTTTCTTTCATTTTTTGGCCTTTAAAATTTCATCATTATATCTCTTATCGTGTTTAAGTCCTAAAATTTCACAGACACTGCCACAAATTTCATCCTGTTTTATCTTGGCATTTTCATACGAAAAAGCACTACCAAAAGTGAAAAAAGGCACTAAAATTTCATCTTCGCTTAAGCCTCCATGACTTTTACCCTCTGTCATACCATGATCGCTTGTGATGATTACATTAATACCTTGTTCTAACCAAGTAGGCAAATACTCAGAAATCAAATTATCAACTTTTTTGGTTTTATTAGCATACTCGATAGAGTGTGAGCCAAATTTATGTCCTGCATCATCTATATTCATAGAGTGTATAAGAGTAAAATCTAGATTATATTTGTTTCTTAAATGCTCTCCATCTGCAAATAAATGAGAATCTAAATAATCATCTTCATAATAAAAATGTCCATAAGGTAAAGTTAAATTTTCATCTTCTATATGGCGATGTAAAGAAGGAATAAATTCTTTTTTATTATAAAGCTCAAAAACCCAATGATAAGCTGCGCCTCCAGCTTTTAAGCCTTGTTCTTTGCAAAGGTCAAAAATGCTTGTTTGTTTTGAAAAACTCGATTTATTATTAATTATCCCACTTAAAACAGGCTTTACGCCTGTTAATAAGCACTCGTATAAAGGACGAGACATACTAGGAAGTTCGCATTCTAAAGAATAAAATTTGCCTAAATTCTCTTTGCAAAGTGCATTTAAATATCCCATATTTATACTAGTGCTTTTACAATTTAAGCCATCAAGCACAACTAAAATAACTTTGGACATCATTTACTCTTTAAAAAATCTTTTACTTCAAGCAAAATAAACTCATTATCATCAGTCTTATTAGGTTCTCTACTTGAAGAATAAGGAAAGTTATTGTCATTTTCTATAACTATATGAGAGTCATCTACTATATCCACACCTTCTATGGTTTCAAAAGGAAAAACAAATTTATCATTTACCAAAGGCTTTTTAGAAATTTTATTTCTATCCTTAATATTTAAAAGATCTATATAAGAAATTTTTTGAGCTTCATGAGTTTTATCATCTAATTTAACCTTATAAATTCTTTTAAATTGAGCTACATTATTAAAACAATGCTTAGTATCTTCACCTTCTTTGCAAGCCTTATCTTTAGTGCCTTCTTTTTGATCTCTTTCTATGATGATGCCGTATTTATCATCTATCATATTAAAATCACCTATGAAATGGCTTTTATCTTCTAAGAAATATTTATAAGTTTTTCCGGTGAATTTTTTATTTTTTACATCAAATTCTATGATTCTTAGATATTCTTTACCTTTTTCATTCTCATAAGCGTTGTTATTATAAATGCTTCCTTCTAAAAGCAAATAAAGTTTAGAACCATCTTTAGAGCTTGCCATAGCTTCAAAGCCTTTAGAACGCTTGATATTAAATTTCTCATTTTCTCCATCAGGCTTATCGCTAAATTTTAAACTTGGATTATCAGGAGAAATAAGTTTTTTACCCTCCACATACACATCAAAAACTTCTTTCAAATTCCCATTCTTATCAAAATGAAGCAAATAAGGACCAAATTCATCACCTATATAAAATTCATCATTGATAACCTGTATACTCTCAGTATCAAAATCAGCCCCACTTAAATACCTTTCTTTGGTTGTTTCGGTGGTTATAGGATAGGGGTATTTTTTATCACTATCTTTAAAAAAAACTGTTTTTAAAAGTTCGTATTTTGAGTTTTTAAAATCAAATTTAAACTCGTGAGCATAAAGCATAGAATCATAAGAATTATACTTTTTACCCAAGCCATTATCGCTAATTACCCAAAAAACATCTTTTTTTGGAATATATTTTATCCCACTATGTCCTTGTATAGGTTGATTTTTAAAAGGTAAATAAAAATCTGTTTCCCTGTTTCCCTTAGATTTAAAAGTTCCAATTTTTTCTTCTCTAGTGATATTTGCAAATTTCCCATAAGTTTTAAAAAAATCAGGAGCATCCTTAGGAGGTTTTACTGTACTTTTAGAATCTATGATAATATGCCCTGCTAAATTGGCCTCATACTCTTGAACTCCAAATAAAACACTGCAAAGCATAGCACTTGTTAAAATAACCTTTTTCATCCAATCTCCTTTATTTCATATCCACTATAACTTTTTCTTGCCAAAGTTGTGGTAATTCTTTAGCGCTTTTTTCCCAAGCTTTTTGATCTTTGATTGCTCTTGCATTTTTGTATTGCTCACTTGGTAAAAGTTTAGCTTTTATATCATCTGGCAAGATAATATGATCAATTCTTATTGGCCTTGCATAACCTTTTGCTAGATTGATTTGTCCTTTATCAGAAAGTATAAACTCACGGGCTAATTTAGCCGTATTTGGATGTTTTGCGTATTTATTGATAATAGTTGTATAACCCGAAATAACACTACCATCAGCAGGGATTAAAACTTCATAACGATCTTTGCCCACTTTATCTCTATAGCCTAAACCATTAAAATCCCAAACTAAACCCACTTCAACTTCACCTTTTTCAAGATTGGCTATACTTACATCATTATTTACAAGTCTTCCTTGTTTGGCTAAAGTATTAAAAAAAGCTAAAGCAGGACTTAAATCTTTTTCATCCCCACCTAAGGCATAATTAGCTGCTAAAACTGCACTCACAGCTTGAGCTGCTACACTTACATCACCCACGGTAATTTTATAATTTCCCTTAAGCAAATCTTGCCAAGTTTTAGGTATATCTTTTACTACATCTTTATTGACTATAAAAGCTATGGTTCCTGTATAAGCTAAAAGCCAATTTCCATCTTTATCTTTAGCCCAAGTTGGAATTTGATCCCAGTAGCTTGTCTTAAAAGGCTGAGCTACTCCTTGTTTAACCGCTATCTCTCCAAAAGAAGCTCCTACATCCCCTATATCACCGCTTGCATTTTTCTTTTCGGCTTTAAATTTAGCAATTTCTTGAGCTGAACTCATATCTGTATCGCTATGTTCTATGCCATAAAGATTTTTAAGATCTGCCCAAGTATCCTTCCAATTTGCCCAAGTATCAGGCATAGCTAAAGAATTTACCCTACCTTCTGCTTGCGCAGCTTTAATCAAATTCTCATCAATAGCTTGTGAATTTGAAAACAATAAGGCAACAAGACCTAAACTTAAGAAAAATTTCTTACTCATTTTTTTCCTTTCAAAAAATATTTTGAAAATTTAATGAGTTTTAGAAACATTTTAGAAACAAGTTAATTTTTAAGCAAACAAGGTTATAATTTTAAAGTCATAAACAAGGAGCGATCATGCTTTATATTTATATCAAAACTCAAAATGCTTTAGTTCAAAGAATCAATTTTAATCTCGATAGTCAAGAACTACCACAAAATATTTTATGGATTGATTTACTTCATCCAAGTGCAGCAGAAATTGCTTTTATATCAAGTGAATTTAATCTTGAGTTTCCTACAAAAGAAGAAAGGGAAGAAATAGAGCTTAGCGCAAAATATTGGGAAGATAATGCGACAATAACCATCAATGCTCATTTTTTAGTAAGAGATCTTAAAAATGATGAAGAGGATAGGAATTTAATCAAGCTTCGCACAGAAATTGTTACTTTTGCTACCGCTAAAAATATCTTATTTACTATAAGATATAACGAATTTAGCACTTTTGAAGAAATTCAAGCAAGGATTTTAGCTAGTCCAAAGAATTTTGAAGATGGTTTTGATATTATTGATAAAATGTTTGAAGTGCGCGTTGAAAAAGATGCGGATTTACTAGAATGGATAGATAAAGAAGCAAGACGCTTAAGAACAAGTGTTTTAGAAAAAAAAGATGAATATAGTTATGATGAAATGCTAAAGGATATTTCAAGTTTGCAAGAGCTTAATATGCGCGTAAGAGATTCTTTATTTGATAAGCGTCGCGCTATGACTTCTTTGCTAAAAAGCGATAAAATCGATAAAGACATAAAACAAAATCTCACTATAGTTTTAAAAGACTTAAATTCTTTGGTTGAATTTAGTGTTTCGCAACTTAATATCTTAGATAATATCCAAACCATTTTAGCCAGCCAAATCAACATAGAACAAAACAAAATCATTAAAATTTTCACCGTTGCAACTGTTGCCATGATGCCACCTACTTTAATAGGAACTGTTTATGGTATGAATTTTAAATTCATGCCCGAACTTGAACTTCACTATGCTTATCCCATAGTGCTTGGCGTGATGGTAATTTCTATCATTTTACCTTTGGTTGTTTTCAAGAAAAAAGGATGGTTATAAAAATTTATTAAGGAGAAACAATGGATACAATAAACATAGGAATTTTAACCCTAAGCGATAGAGCAAGTAGTGGTATATACGAAGATAAAGCCACTGCTGAAATTGAAAGAGTGTTAAATTCATATATAAAAAATGATATTATTTATCATAAAGAATTAATCCCTGATGATTATGATTTGATCATTAAAAAATTACTTTATCTAGCAGATGAAAAAAAATGCGATTTGATTGTTACAAGCGGAGGTACAGGTCCAGCACTTCGTGATGTAACCCCAGAAGCCACGGAAGCCGTGTGTGATAAAATGATGCCAGGTTTTGGAGAACTTATGCGCTTAGAAAGTTTAAAATATGTCCCAACAGCTATACTTTCAAGACAGAGTGCAGGAATTCGCAATAAATCTTTTATCATTAATTTACCAGGAAATCCTAAGGCTATAAAAGAATGCCTAGAGCCTGTTTTTCCGGCTATACCTTACTGTATCGATTTGATAGAAGGCGCTTATATAGAAGCAAATGATGAAGTTATTAAGGTTTTTCGCCCTAAGAAAAAATGTCAAAATTAAAATTTATTAGCCCTAACAAGTCTGCTTAATTGTCTAGCAAGTAGACTTGCCGAAGCTTCATCTTTGCTTATCTTTTGCACTTTGTTTTTAAACTTACAAAGCCTGTCATCTAAAATCACATCATTGATTGGAATTTTAGGCTTTTCTTTTTGCTTTTGTGAAATCTTTTTCTTAAAAAACATTCTTTAATCCTTTTTTATAAATATACACCAACTTAGTTGAAAAGAATATTATTTTAGATTTTAAACTATTAACTTTATTTCATTATTTTAAGCTAGAATTCGCAAAAAACTAATCAAGGAAAAATAATGACTTTAATTGCAATTTTATGTCTTTACACAGCACTTTTATCTTGGATTTCCTATACTCAAATTCGTTTCTTAGAAAGAGAAAAAAACAAACAAGCTCAAATTTTAAGCGAAAAAGACTATCAAAATGCAGCAAATATTGCCATCGAAAATGAAAAATTTAAACTATTTTCCAATTTTTATAATTTAATCATCAATATTGCATGGATAGGTTTTGGATTTTTATACCTTAAAGAATTACTTATCTTAAACAACACTCGTTTTGAAAATACTTTATTTTTATTATCTTTTTTAATAATCACAAGTATTTTAAATCTACCTTTAAGTATTTATGAAAGTTTTATCAAAGATAAAGCCCATGGTTTTTCAAATATGACTGTAAAACTTTTTATCAAAGACACTATGAAAAGTCTTATTTTAACTTTAATATTTGGATTTTTAATCCTTTATACTTTGCTTTTTTGCTATGATTTTTTTGGAACTTTTTGGTGGATTGCAGCCTTTATTTTTGCCTTTTGTATTATAGTGATTATAAATCTCATCTACCCTACCTTGATAGCACCTATTTTTAATAAAATGGAAAAACTAGACGATGAAAATTTACTGAAAAAAATCAGCTCTTTAATGAAACAATGCGGGTTTAGTGCAAATGGGGTTTATGTTATTGATGCAAGCAAAAGAGATAAGCGTTTAAATGCTTATTTTGGTGGACTTTTTAAAAGCAAAAGAGTGGTGCTTTTTGATACATTATCAAAAGCCTTAAATGAAAGAGAACTTTTAGCTGTTTTAGGACACGAGCTTGGACATTTTGTTCATAAGGATATTATCAAAGCTTTATTTAACGGCGCTATAACTATGTTTTTACTTTTTTTTGTTTTTGCAAATTTACCTGAATTTGTTTACTTAGAAAGTCATCTAGAAGGAGTAAATGGTGGCGTATTTGCTCTTTTGTTTATCTTGGCGAATATTTTTAGCTTTTTAATCTCTCCTATGCTTAATGCCTTAAGTAGAAAAAATGAATTTGCAGCTGATCAACACGGAGCTAAAGTTACAAGCAAAGAAGATATGAAAAATGCATTGATAGCTCTAGCAAGAGAAAATAAAGCTTTTATCAAAACAAGTAAAATATATACATTTTTTTATCTCAGTCATCCAAGTATTAGTGATAGAATCAAGGCTCTTTCTTGACTATAAAAAATGCTCTTATGGAAGCTAAATCTAGCTTAAAAGGTTATGAAAATGAAGCAGTATTTATACTTTGCGAATATCTAAAAAAAGATAAAGCTTGGTTATTTTTAAACCAAGATATACAAATAGATCATGAACCTTATTTTGAGCTTATAAGGCGTTTTAAATCTGGAGAACCTTTTGAATATATATTTGAAAAAGTAGATTTTTGGGGATTAGAATTTAAGATAAAAAAAGGTGTTCTAATCCCTCGCTACGATAGTGAAATTTTACTTTTTCAAATTTTAAATTTATGCAAAAAAAATACTTTTAATGGGATTTTAGAAATAGGATTTGGAAGCGGAATTTTAAGCATTGTTTTAGCCAAAGAACTTGGGTTAAAAATCACAGCCTGCGATATCAATCCCAAAGCCTTAGAATTAGCTTTAGAGAATGCCAAATTACACAAAGTCGATCACTTGATTGAC
Organism: Campylobacter sp. CFSAN093249; assembly: GCF_011067895.1. NCBI lineage: Bacteria > Pseudomonadati > Campylobacterota > Epsilonproteobacteria > Campylobacterales > Campylobacteraceae > Campylobacter > Campylobacter sp. CFSAN093249. The sequence continues at coordinate 18,105 of NZ_JAAMWM010000004.1, forward strand.
TTTAAACTTTGTAATTTTAAGCAAATTAAAGAAAATTATGATTTTATTTTTTCAAATCCGCCCTATATTAAAAATTCATATCCTATAGATATTTGGGTGCAAAAAGAACCCAAAGAGGCTTTATTTGGCGGAGAAAAAGGATATGAAATTCTAGAAGAAATCATACATTTTTCCCTTGATAAAAAAGTTAAATTTTTAGCTTGCGAATTTGGCTATGATCAAAAAGAAATTTTGGAAAAAATTTTATATCAAAATAATTTCATTGTTGATTTTTTCAAAGATGAACAAGGTTATAATCGTGCTTTTATAGCTAAATTTACAAATATGCGTTATGATAAAAAATAAAAGGAGAAACTCTTGAAAGCTGTTAATTTATTTTTACTTGGCTCCATCATAGGGGTTGAACTCATACTAGGAATAGTTGTTGCACCAGTAATTTTTTACCCAGCTAACCTTATAGGCGAGGGAGTTTTAAGTCATTTTCAAAGTGGCTTAATGATGACGCGAATTTTTATTAAGATGGGATATTTACTGGTTTTTGTTTCAGTGGTTAATTTTTTATATGAAATTTATTCTCTTATAAAAGATGAAATAAAATTTAAAATAAAATTTTCAAAATTTATGCTGAGTTTGCTTATTTTGATTTTAAGCTTAATATTTGTTTTTTATTTTACTAATACCATAATTGAACTCCAGAAATTAGGCGAAAACACTACAAAAACTCAAGAATTTATCAGCATCCATAATGCAAGTGAAGTGGTGATTAAAATCATCTTGATAATGCAAGTTTTTTTATATTTCTTAAGCTTTAAAATAGCAAAAAAATGATAAAATATTAAATAAATCCAAAAGAGAAGGAGTAGGCCATGATGATCTCTGATGCAACTATAATGCAACAAAATTATTATTTAAATAATGCACAAAAAGCTAGCGATAAAGCTTTAGAAAATATTGCAGCTGTTCGCGCAATAAGTGGAGTTGATAGTGCTAATTTAGCTATTGCTGATTCTTTAAGATCTCAATCAAGCACTATAGATCAAGGTGTCGCAAATGCTTATGATGCTATAGGGGTTTTACAAATTGCAGATGCTAGCCTTACCAATATCTCTCAAAGCGCAGATAGACTTAATGAACTTTCAGTAAAAATGAACAATGCTGCACTTAATGATTCTCAAAAAGGAATGCTAAGAACAGAAGCAACACGCATACAAGAATCCATCAATGATTCTTTTAATAATGCAACTTATAATGGAAAAAATGTCTTTCAAACTATGAATTTTGTAGTAGGTAGCGGAACTGAAACTACAAATTTAAATCCATTAGCAACAGATGGATTAAGCATAGACAATCAAGATAGTATTACAAATTTTATGGATCAACTTGGAAGTTTAAGAAGTGAAATAGGCTCAGGTATCAATGCCATCACATCAAATATTAATGCAAGTGTTCAAAATAGCATCAACTCAAAAGCAGCTGAAAATAATTTACTAAATAATGACATGGCAAAAAATGTCAATGATTTTAATGCCAATTATCTAAAAGAAAATGCTGCTGCTTTTGTTGCTGCGCAATCCAACATGCAGCTTCAAAGCAAAATTGCTAATTTATTACAATAAAATAAGCCCTAAATAGGGCTTATTTTTTATCAAAATGACTTTAGAGCAAATTTTAGAAAAAACCAAAAACGTTCGTCTTGTAGCCGCAAGCAAGTATGTCGATGCAAGTATAATTGAAAAGCTTTTTGATCAAGGTATAGTAGAATTTGGAGAAAATCAAGTCCAAGCTCTAGCACAAAAAAAAGAAAATCTTGATGAAAAAAAACTAGACATAAAGTGGCATTTTATAGGAACGCTACAAAGCAACAAAATCAATCTCTTAATCAAACAAAAACCTATATTATGGCACTCTTGCAATGGTATTAAAATAGCTAAAGCTATGGACAAAAGACTTGATTATAAATTAAATACTTTATTAGAAATCAATAGTGCAAATGAAAATAGCAAAAGCGGTCTAGATCCAAATCAAGCCGTAGAAGAATATTTACAAATACAAGAAGAATGCTCTAATTTAAATCTTTGTGGCGTAATGAGCATAGGATCACACAGCCAAGATAAAGAAAATATTATAAAAAGCTTTGAAACTACATTTAAAATTTATGAAATTCTTCAAAAACATGGGGCTAAGATTTGCTCTATGGGGATGAGTAATGATTTTGAAATTGCTATAAAATGCGGATCCAACTTGGTAAGACTCGGAAGCATTTTATTTAAAAATCTTAAGTAAAACAATCTTACTTAAGCATATTTATTAGAAATTTCCTCTACTATACTATCAGAGATAATAAAATCTGTATGATAAAGCAGGCAAGATCCCGCGCTAATAACTTTTAAAACAAGTTTTTTATTATTTTTTTCATTAGGATTATGTGCATTTCTAGCAATTTCATGAATTTCATAGATTAATTCTCTATTTAACCTTGTCAAATCTAGCTCTATGATATTTTTTTCAAATTCCTTAGGTTCTGCGGTAAAATGATTTTCTTCTTTATTTTTAAAATCTTTTTTTGTGCCAAATTTTTTTATAGCTTTAATCTCACCATCTTCAAGACTTTGCAAGTCTTTAATTGCTTTTAAAAAAAAGCTGGGCTTTTCCCCTCCTTCAGCTTTAAATCCCAATACAAAACCATAAGCATTATTTTTCAAATTTTCATCTTTAATGATATTTTCTATTTCTTCTACATTACTTTCAAATACAGTAGCATCAAACGAAGAATAATAATCCAAAATTTCAATTCTACCATAACGCTTATTATTTTTACTCATCATAGATTTAAAATCTTCAATTTTACCTATACTTAAAATTTCTCCATTGTTTTTTAAACCTTCAAACTCTAAACTTTTAACATAATCTATGGCATTAATTTGTTCATAAAATCGATCTAAAGGATGGCCTGAAACATAAATTCCTAAAATTTCTTTTTCATATCCCAATTTTTCCATCACTTCAAATTCTTCATTTTTGGGAGTAAAATTTACTTGAACACCTGAAGTTAACTCCTCTTCACCAAAAAGAGAACTTGCAGCATTTTTTCTTACTTCAGCCATTTTACGCGATGCTTCGCTAAGATTTTCCATATTATCAAACAAAGCTTTTCTAGTAAAACCAAACTCATCAAAAGCCCCTGCCTTAATAAGACTTTCTAATGTTCTACGGTTTATCTTGGTAGGATCTATCTTACCTAAGAAATCATTAATATCCTTAAATTCTCCATCTTGCCTTGCTTCAAGTAAATTTTCAACTGCAGGAATACCCACACTTTTTATAGCCCCAAGTCCGTATATAATAGCATCCTTGCCATCTTGCTCTAAAGCACTAAATTCACGGATCGCTTTGTTAATCGATGGAGGTAAAAGTTTAATATTCATTTTTTTCATCTCATCAATATAAACAGCAATTTTATCCACATTGTTTTCTTCGCTTGTTAAAAGCGCTGCCATAAATTCACTAGGATAATAAGTTTTTAAATAAGCTGTTTGAAAAGTAATCAACGCATAAGCCGCAGAGTGAGATTTATTAAAACCATATCCTGCAAATTTTACGATAAGCTCCCATAAATCTTCAGCTTTTACTCTATCATATCCTTGTTTTTCTGCTCCATCTGCAAAATCAGTCTTAAGCTTCTTCATCTTCTCAGGATCTTTTTTACCCATAGCACGACGCACTACATCAGCACCTCCTAAAGAAAAGCCACCTATAATTTGAACAATTTGCATAACCTGTTCTTGATAAACAATAACCCCATAAGTAGGTTCTAAAACCTTTTCTAAACTGTCAAAAGGATATTCTATGTTTTTTAAACCGTGCTTTCTATCGATAAAATCATCAAGCATTCCTGATTCCATAGGGCCTGGACGATAAAGCGCAAGAACCGCAATGATATCTTCAAAACGCTCTGGTTTTAAGCGTGCATTTAAGCTTTGCATACCGCCTGATTCGATTTGAAAAATCCCTAAAGTATTTCCACTTTGTATGGTTTTATAAACCTTGCTATCATTTACATCTATAGTTTCCCAAATAATGTCTTTATTGTAACGCTTTTTAATAAGCTTGATTGCATTATTAATTACTGTTAAAGTTTTAAGACCTAAAAAGTCAAATTTTATCAAATCCACATCTTCTAAATGATCTTTAGAATACTGCGTTACTAAATGTCTTTCATCATTTTTACTTTGTCTAAAAAGCGGAGTTTTCTTCCATAAACTTTCATTAGAAATTACAACACCCGCTGCGTGCATACCAGCATTGCGATTTAATCCTTCCAAAGCTCTTGCATACTCCCAAACTTCAGGACCTTTAGGATGACGATCGATAAATTCTTTGATTTTAGGTTCTTTTTCATAAGCAGCATCAAGAGTGATTTTAAGCTCTTCAGGCACAAGTTTAGCAAGTTCATCAGCATCTTGAATACTCATATCACAAACTCTAGCCACATCACGAATCACCCCTTTAGCCAAAAGTTTACCAAAGGTAATCACCTGTGCAACCTTATCTGCTCCATATTTATCAATCACATAATCAATCACTTCAGCACGTCTGTCTTGACAAAAATCCACATCAATATCAGGCATGCTCACACGCTCAGGATTTAAAAAACGCTCAAAAAGTAGACTATAAGGAATAGGATCTAAATCCGTAATCCTTAAACAATAAGAAACCAAACTTCCTGCAGCTGATCCTCTTCCAGGGCCTACTGGAATACCTTTATCCTTAGCCACTTTAATAAAATCATGAACAATAAGCATATAACCTGAAAATTTCATATTTTTAATGATGTTAATTTCTACTTCAAGTCTTTGTTTGTATTCTTCATGCTTACTTTCATCGATAAATTTTAATCTCTCTTCAAGTCCTTTTTTACAAAGTTCTTCAAAAACCATGTCATCATTATCAAAGCTAAATTCTTTTGTTTCTTCAGGTAAGATAATATTATGATCTTTAGCATATTCTCTTGTAAATTTAAAATTCGGTGGAGTGGGATTGCCAAGATTAAGCTCTAAATTACATTTTTGTGCGATTTCTTGTGTATTTTCTATAGCTTCTGGAATATCTGCAAAAAGCTCACTCATCTGCTCAGGACTTTTAACATAAAATTCATGCACACTATGACGCATTCTATCAGGATCGTTAAGTTTTTTTCCCATGGCTATACACATAAAAACCTCATGGGCAGCCGCTCTTTCTTTAAAAGTATAATGCGTATCATTTGTAGCAATGATTTTTATATTTAATTCTTTAGAAAGTCTGATAATATCATCATCTATCATTCTTTGATCGCCTATACCATGACGCATGATTTCAAAATAAAAATCATCTTTAAAAACTTTTTTATACCATAATGCCGCTTCTTTTGCTGCTTCATAGCCTTTTGCACCAAAACGCACATTTCTTTCACTATAAGTATTTAAGTGCCAATTTACTTCACCTTGCAAGCAAGCAGAAGAGCAAATAAGACCTTCGCTATAATCTTCCAAAAGCTTTTTATTGATACGCGGATAATAATACAAACCTTTAATATAACTTTGAGAACTTAAATACATTAAATTTTGATATCCAATCTCATTTTTTGCATACAAACAAAGGTGAAAACGCTGACGAGAACTTTTATCATCTAACTCATCATGATTATGCAAATACGCTTCTATACCAATGATAGGTTTTAAACCTTGTGCTTTCATTGTTTGATAAAAATCAATTGCCCCAAACATATTTCCATGATCTGTCATAGCCACACTTGTAGCACCCTGCTCTTTTAAAGTCAAAGCTAATTCTTTAAGCTTATTGGCTCCATCAAGCAAAGAATATTCTGTATGTAAATGCAAGTGTGTAAATTGACTCATTTTCTTCCTTTAGTTTTTTAAAGCTTATTTTAATTTTGATAAAAATTATAAATTTTTCTCGCTGAATTTGAAAGAAATTGACCCTAAATTTCAACTTAAATTTTACAAAAAGGCAAAAATTCAGCCAAAATAAACTATAATAAAATCTAAGATTTTAATCTTAATAAAAAGAACTTCTCAAAGGATGAAATGATGAAAGTAAAAATTGCTTATTGCAATCTTTGAAATTATCGCCCACAAGCTGCAAGGGTTGCAGAAGAACTACAAAGCGATTTCAAAGATGTTGAAGTAGAATTTGAAATTGGCGGCAGAGGTGATTTTATCGTTGAAGTAGACGGAAAAGTTATCTTCTCTAAAACACAACTTATTAATTGCGAAAGTGAAAGATTTCCATATCAAAATGAAATTAATCAATTAATAAAAAATAGAGTGTAATCAAACACTCTATCATAACATTTTCTCATATTCCTTACCAATATATATGTTTTGCTCATACTCGATAATAGGACGCTTAATACAACTTGGATTTTCCAATACAATTTTTTCAAGTTCTTTTTCATTTAAATTTTTAACTTTTTCTTTGTTTAAGCCAAGTTTTTTAGAAGTTAATCCAGCAGTATTGATAAGTTCTTCAAAAGATTTTTGTTTTAACCATGTGTATAAAATATCTTGATTAATCTTTTTAATATCCATAAAATCAAACACAATACCTTTTTGTGTTAAAACATCCATAGCTTTCTTTACAGAATTGCAATTTTTAATACCATAAAGTTTCATTTTCTAGCCTTTTTTACCAAATCTGCGATTAAAAAAGCAAGTTCTAATGCTTGATCCGCATTAAGTCTTGGATCGCATTGAGTCTCATAACGATCTTCCAAGCTTTGAGCAGTAACATTGCTTGCACCACCTGTGCATTCTGTTACATCTTTCCCAGTCATTTCAAGATGCACTCCACCTGGATAAACCCCTTCGCTTATTGCAATCTCAAAAAAAGATCTCACTTCTTGCATAATTTTATCAAACTCACGTGTTTTAAAATTGCCTGCTTTTACCGTATTTCCATGCATAGGATCTATGCTATATACTAAATTTAAACCTTCACTTTTAAGTTTAGAGAAAATTTTTGGCAAATTATTGATAATTTTATCTGCACCCATGCGGATAATAATATTTAATCTTCCTTCTTCATTATTTGGATTTAAAACATTTGCTAAAGCTATGATATCATCAGCACTTGCACTAGGTCCTATTTTAACCCCTAAAGGATTTTTTACTCCACTTAAAAAATGCACATGAGCTTCATCAAGCGCCCTTGTTCTTTCACCTATCCAAAGCATGTGAGCTGAACAATCGTAAATTTCTCCACTTAAACTATCCACTCTAGTTAAAGCTTCTTCATAAGGCAAAAGTAAAGCTTCATGTGAAGTATAAACACTAACTTCTCTTAGACTTGGAGTATTACTTGTATTAATTCCACAAGCTTCCATAAAAGCTAAAGCTTGTGAAATTTTTTCACTGATATCAGTATATTGCTTATGGAGTTCACTCTTTTTTAAAAAGCCCAAATTCCAACGATGTACTTCATGTAAATCTGCTAAACCACCCTTAGCAAATCCACGCAACAAATTTAGCGTTGTTGCGCTTTGATAATAAGCTTCAAGCATTCTATGTGGATCAGGAATGCGTGCTTGTTCACCAAATTCAAAACCATTAATAATATCACCACGATAACTAGGAAGACTTATACCATCTAACTCTTCAAAATCACTACTTCTTGGCTTGGCAAACTGCCCTGCAATACGACCAATTTTTATAACAGGACATCCACCAGCAAATGTAAGTACTATAGCCATTTGAAGTAAAATTTTAAACATATCACGGATATTTACAGCGCCAAAATTTTCAAAACTTTCAGCACAATCTCCACCTTGAAGTAAAAAAGCTTCTTTTTTACAAACTCTTGCTAAAGACTTTTGAAGATTTCTCACTTCTCCAGCAAAAACCAAAGGAGGAAGCTTCTCAAGTCTTGCTAAAACTCTATTCATTTCCTCTTGATCTGGATAGATAGGTTGCTGTTTTATAGGATAGTTTTTCCAAGAATTCTTAGTCCACATGGTTTTTTCTTTCGTTTTATTTATCAGCTTCCTCTATAAGTTGAATAACCAAAAGGAGAAAGGGTTATTGGAACATGATAATGTTTTTGATCTTTAGAAAGCTCAAAACTTACCTCTACAAAAGGATAAAAAGTATTTATTTTGTGTGATGTGTAATAGTCTTTTGTGAAAAATTTAAGCTTATAAATTCCAAAAGCCCTATTTTCAGCTTTTTCATATGGTAATAAATCTCCTATTCTACCATTTTCTTCGGTAAATTCTTCACTTACTTTTTTCCACTGTTGATTTGCTTCCAACTTATAAAGCTCAACTTTTACTTTAGGAGCAGGTTGTCCAGAAGTAATATCCAAGACATGAGTACTTAATTGATATTCAGTAGCACTCAAAAACATTGGCACGCTTGCTAGTATTAATAAAGTTTTTTTAATAGAAAACATTTTCTCTCCTTGTATAATATTTACAAGGAATATTATACAAGAGTATTATTAATAATTAAAATCAAATAAATAATAATTATAAATTAATTATAATTATTTAATTGTTAGACTTATAATAAAAATAATTATAAATTATTTTTTAAGCTCTTTAATACGCGCTGCTTTACCGCGTCTATCTCTTAAGTAGAATAATCTTGCACGGCGTACACGACCACGACGCAAAACAGTAATACTTTCTAAACTTTCACTATAAATAGGGAAAATTCTCTCAACGCCAACATTATTAGCGCCAATTTTACGCACGATAAAAGTTTCACTTACGCCATTACCTCTTCTAGCAATACAAATACCCTCAAAATTTTGGATTCTTGTTTTATCTCCTTCTTTGATGCGAATTGCAAGCTTTAAAGTATCACCAGCACGAAAATCTGGAACATTTTTACCTTCAATTTGTTTTGCTTCAAATTGTTCTATATATTTATTTTTCATAAAAAATCCCTTATTTTTTGCGTTCATGCTCTAAAAATAAATCTGGACGAAAAAATTTCGTTTTGCAAGACGCCAAAGTAGTTTTTAAACTTGCAATTCTAGCGTGATTACCCTTTAAAAACTCTGAAGGAGTATAAAATTTTTTATTTTTTTTCTCAAAAATAAAAGGTTTTGAAAAAGCAGGCGCTTCGAGTAAATTATTTTCAAAGCTTTCTTCTTCCAAACTTTCCATATTTCCTAAAATCCCGTTAACATTTCTTAAAATTGCATCACACATTACAAGCGCAGGTAATTCTCCTCCAGTTAAAATAAAATCCCCTATACTAAAAACTTCATTCGCAAAAATTTCAAGCACTCTTTCATCTATACCTTCATAGCGCCCACATACAAAAACTATATGTTCTTTTTTACTTAAGCGTTTGGCGTCTTTTTGATTAAAGGTTTTACCACTTGGATTTAAAAAAATAAAATAGGGATTTTCTTTTTTTTCTTGAATACTTCTTAGCACCTCATACATAGGTTCAGCTTGCATCAAAAGTCCAGCTCCACCACCTATTTTATAATCATCGACTTTATGATAAGAATTTTTAGAAAAATCTCTTGGATTATAAAAATTAAGTTTGAAAAGTTTTTTTTCTTTTGCTCTTGCAAGTATAGAATCTTGAAAGTAAAATTCCATAAGATTAGGGAACAAAGAAACGAAACTAAATTTCATGAATTTTCTAAAATTAAAAAAGCATCTTGCGTGCAAAAAATCTGTCGTTTTTCTATATCTATATTTTTAACAAATTTATCCAAATATGGAATAAAAAATATTTTAGGATATTTTTTTTCAACCCATTTTTCATCACTTTGAATTTCAAATAAATAAGAAGCTCCAGTTTCCAAGATATCAACCACTTTACCTAATCTTTTATCTTCTTCAAAAACTTCACACTCTAAAATATCAAAATAAAAAAACTCATCTTTTTTTAATTTGCAAGTTTGTCTACTTTTCTCGATACTCTGAAAAAGAATAAGATTAGTTAATTCTTTGGCCTTTTCTATATCTTCATAATTTTCAAATAAAACAGTAGAATTGCTTGTATTATAATGCTTAATCTTTAACATTTCTTTAGTGTTTTTTATAAAAAAAGTAGCATCTTTTTTAAATTGAGAAGAAAAGTCGCTCAGGTTATGCAATTTTACATAACCCTTAAGACCCACAGTTTTACCAAGTTTTGCAACTTGAACAAAATCTTTTTCACTCAAGTGCTTTTACCGTTACTCTATAAGAACTTGCATCCTTGCTCTTATAAGCAGAGATTACAGTTTTTATAGCATTGATCATTTTTCCATTTTTACCTATAAGCTTACCTGTATCAACCTTATGTGCAAAAAGAACAATCTCAAAAAAATTTTCACTTAATTCAATTTTTTGAGTATCAATCTGTTCAGGATAATCTGCAATTAATTTTGCGTATTCTCTAAGAAAATTCTCTACCATGATTATTTGCTAGTGATAGAAGCAACTTTATCGCTAAGTTTTGCACCAACGCTTTTCCAATAAGCTAAACGCTCTGCATCAACTTTAATTACTTCAGGTTCTACCATAGGATTATAATACCCAATACTTTCTATCCAACCACCATCACGACGTTTTCTACTGTCCGTAACTACAATACGATAAAATGGTCTTTTGGTTCTACCCATTCTTGTAAGTCTAATAACTGTCATTTATACTCCTTAAAAAATTAAAAATTTTATTTATAGATACTATAAAAAGTATTTATAAATAAAATTTAAAATTGTCTTCTAGCTTGACTCATCATTTGTGTCAAACTCTCCATTCCTTTTTTACCTGAAAATCTTTTTGCAAGTTTTGCTGCATTGCTAAATTGTTTTAAAAAACGATTGACTTCTACCTGAGAAAGACCTGCTCCCTCTGCTATACGACGCTTTCTAGCATTATTTAATAAATCAGGATTTTCTCTTTCTTTTGGAGTCATTGAAGAAATCATTGCTTTAATGCGTATGATTTCTTTAGAATTATCCAAATCTATATCTTTTACCGCATTTGCCATTCCACCAAGTCCTGGTATCATACCGATTAAAGATTTCATACTTCCTAATTTTTTAATACTTTCCATTTGGTTAAGAAAATCATTAAAATTAAACTCCCCTTTTTTGATTTTTTGATTGAGTTTTTTAGCTTCTTTTTCATCAATAATCGCAGCAGTTTTTTCAGCTAAAGTTGCCAAATCACCCTCACCCATAATACGACTTACTATACGATCTGGTATAAAAACTTCTAAATCTGCTACTTTTTCACCCACACCAATAAATCTTAAAGGAATACCGATTTGTTTTGCTATACCTAAGGCTATTCCACCTTTAGTATCTGCATCAAATTTTGATAAAATTACCCCGCTGATACCTAAAACTTCATTAAAACTAGCCGCAGTCTTAACACCATCTTGACCACTCATTGCATCAGCAACATAAAAAATCTCATCAGGATTTAAAACATCCTTAACTGCTCTTAACTCATCCATCAAAGCTTCATCTATAGCCAAACGTCCAGCAGTATCCACAAGCAAAACATCTACCATAGAACTTTCAGCCTTTTTCAAAGCCTCTTTAGCAACTCTAATAGGATCTTTTTCATTTTCTATGAAGAAAAGTTCAATTTCATTAGCTTCACAAAGTTGTCTTAGTTGCTCCACTGCCGCTAAACGCTGTAAATCACAAGCTGCAACTAAAACTTTTTTATTGCGTAATTTTAAATAATTTGCAAGTTTGATAGTGCTTGTAGTCTTACCGCCCCCTTGCAAACCTGCCATTAGAACTACTGTTGGGGGTTTAGAAGCAAAAACAAAACCTTGATTTTTGCCATTGACACTTAAAATATTTTCTAAATTTACTTTAATGGCATTTAAAAATTGTTTTTGACCTATTCCGTTTTGCTTTACATCTTCTTCTATCAAAGTCAAAAGCTCTTTAGTTACCTTATGGTGAACATCTGCTTTTAAAAGAGCTTTTTTTAAGGTTTCTAAAGCGTTCTTAAGTGCTTTTTCATCATCAACAAAACGTAATTTATTAATCGCTGATTTAAAAGATTCGCTAACTAACTCAAACACTTTATCACCTTTCTATAAAATTTTTAAATTAAACCTTGCATTATACAAAATTTTTTCTTAAATGGCTTTAAAAATCTAAATTTTTTATCTCAAAGCCAACTTTTGCAAAACTATTATCTAGCTCAGCCTTAAAATAATAATCAAAAATTTTAATTTCATAACTATGTAAATACATTCTATCGCTTGAAATTTTAGCATATTTTTCATCGCCTATAACACCATGTTTTATAAATTTAGCATGCACTCTGATTTGATGAGTTCTACCTGTTTGAATGATTATTTTTGCTAAGGTTTTTTTTGACTGCATCATGATAGGAGTAATGATACTTAAGGCACTTAAACCATCTTTTGAAACTTTACTTAATGCCCCACCTTTTGCTTTTATGGTAAAAATAGGTTCATTCACTTCAACCTCTTCAGCCAAAACCCCATCTAAAACCGCAATATAGCTTTTATAAACTCTGTGTTTTTTAAATTCTTCTATACAAAGCTTTCTAAAATCTTCATCTTTGCAAAGCAAAATCACACCGCTTGTTTCTTTGTCTAAACGATTTAAAAGCTTGGCATTAAATTTTCTCTCCAAGTCTTCACTCACATAAGCATAAGGTTTATTAATAGCAATAATCTTATCATCTTCAAAAATAATTTGAGGATTTTTGGTTTTTATCACATTAAATCTTGCCTTATCGCTCATCAAAGCTCTAGCAACCACAACTTTTTTTCCATGTGAAAAAACACAACCCTTATCAATCAAATCTTTAGCTTCACGATTTGAAATTTTTTCTTGCAAAGCTAAGAGTTTATAAGCTTTTTCTTGCATCAATTCCCTTTTGTATAGTTTGTATGATAAGATCTAAATTTTCTTTTTTGGAAATTTTAGCTTTTAAATTTAAATAATGAATTTTATCATTTAAATCTTTTAAATTTTCGCAAAAATATACATTTTCTACTTCTTCAAATAAAGCCTTTTGATTATGAATAAATTTCCCGCTGATTAATACATTGTCAAAATATGCCACTTCTATAGGATTGTGTCCTCCTATGCCTTCTATAAAAGAACCTCCAAGCACAACAACATCAGAAATTGCATAAAAATTTACAAGCTCCCCTAAAGTATCTAAAAGCAAAATTTTTTTAGAAAATTTCTTATTTTCATCTTTTAAAGAACTAAATTTTTCAAATTCCAAACCTTTGTTTAAAAGCAAATTTTCAACTTCTTTAAAACGCTCAGGGTGTCGTGGGGCGATAATGAGTTTTTCATTTTCTTCTAGTTTAAAATGATCAAGCAAAAGCTCTTCTTCGTCCTTATGAGTACTGGCAAAAATGATAAGTTTTTCCTTAGGTTTGGTATAAATTTTATTATTTTTAATTTCTAAATTTGCCTTAATATTTTTAAAAATTTTAACATTTTTAGCTCCCAAACTTTCAAGTCTTACTTTATCTAATTCACTTTGAGCAAAAACTTCATCAATATAAGAAAAAATTTTTTTATAAAAAAAAGAAAATCTTTGATAAGAATGATAAGATTTATCAGATATTCTTGCATTAAGCAAAATAATCTTAGTTTTATAAATGTGTGCCATAAAAACAAGCATAAGCCAATATTCTGCTTCAAAAATTACCAAAACCTTACAAGGCTTGAACCAGAAAGGCAAAAAATTTTCAAAAGCAAGATAATTTACCTTTTTACAAAATTCTTTTGCACATTCAAAACCTGTTTGAGTAATAGTAGTTATTCTTGAATCAAATTTCAAAACCAAAGTTTTAATACTTCTTATCTCCCCGTAAGAACAAGCATGAAAATGTACATCAGCTTTTTCTTGATGTAAATTTTTATAAAGAAAAAATCGGGATTTTAAACTAGTTTTGTATTTGGATTTTAAAAAAGAAAGCAAAAGAATAAAGACGGCACAAAATAAAAATGCCGTCCAAGTTAAAAAATAATAAAAAAAGATCAATTTTGTTCTTCTTGCTCTTTATAAAGAATTCTTCCACAATGAGGACAAGTTACAATCTCTTCACCTTTTACAACAGACAGATAAGTCTTATCGTAAATTTTCATAAAACATCCATAGCATGCTTGTTTTTTAACAGGAACTACAGCAGTATTCTTCGCCCATTTGCGAATTTTTTCATAAAAACTTAAAACTTTTTGATTCATCTCGCCCACAAGTTTGGTTTTTTTATCATAAACACTCATTCTATCTTTTTCAAGAACTTCCATTTCAGATTTAATGCTTACTCTAATCTCATTAATATTTTGCTCTTGTTTGATTTTTTCTTCTTCAAGTTCTTTTTTATAAGTTTCTTTATTCTCTAAAATTTTATCCAGTCTTACAATCTCATCATTTGCAGCGTCTAATTGCTCTTTTGCAATATCTTCTTCAATTTTTAAAGCATTAGCTTCTTTTTCTGTTTTTACTGCACCACTTTTTTTAGAAAGCTCTTTAATTTTTGCCGAGAACTCGGAAATATGAGCATTATTTTGCACTTTTTGATTTTCTATATCTTTGATTTCTTCATCGATTTTTTCTAAATCTGTGTTGATTTTTCCTATTTTTAACTCAGCATCTTTTAAAGTCTTATTAATACTGTCTATTTTTGGTTCATAACTATCAATTTCTTGATCTATTTTTGATAAAAGCACTAATTGTTCGAGATATTTATTCATTTATTTTCCTTAAAAATATTGAAATGGATTTTTTGAAACTGTTATTATAACTTGTAGCGGCAAATTTTTCAAGTCTTTTGCTAAACATTGAGAAAAATATCTCTCACTTTCAAAATGACCTAAATCAATAAGACTGATTTGATTACTAAGCGCCTCTAAAGCTTGATGATATTTAAAATCTCCACTTAAAAAACAATCCGCATCTACTTTAGAAATTAAATCCCCACCACTTCCAGTACATATAGCAATACGCTTAATGTCTTTTTTACCACAATCACTTACACGTAAAATTTGCAAATTTAACTTTTTTTTCACCCAGTCACACAAAGCTTCAAAAGACATAGAATTTTCTACATAAATTAAAAATTCGTCTTTAAAAGAAATTTTAAAACCTAAAATTTCTTCCGTAAAATAAGTATTTAAATGACTTAAATCGTAATTTGTATGCATACTGATTAAAGAAATATTTTTACAAATCATTTCTTTAATAAAAGCTCTAGGATAAGTCTTGTCATATAAATCTTTTAAACCTTTAAATATCAAAGGATGGTGTGTGATAATTAAAGAATTTTCACTCGCTTCTTTAATAATATTTTCATCAATATCTAAACTTAAATAAACAGTTGAAATTTCGTTATCCCTATCTCCAAGCAAAATTCCACTATTATCCCATGATTCTTGGATATTAAAGGGACTTAATCGATCTAAAAAATTATAAATTTCACTCAGCTTCATTTAAATTTTTCTTATAAATTTCAGCACAATTTTTTGAAAGTTCACGAATTTTTAACATATAATCTTGTCTTTGTGCTACAGAAATTGATCCTCTTGCATCTAAAAGATTAAAAGTATGTGCAGCAAGCATACAATAATCATAAGCAGGCAAAGCTAGTCCTTGCTCTAAAATATTTTTACATTCTTTATAAGAATTTTCAAACTGCTCATTTAAGATTTTAACATCGCTTACTTCAAAATTGTATTTACTAAATTCATATTCACTTTGCTTATGCACATCTGCGTATTTAATTTTTTCTCCATTAAATTCACTCCAAACTATATCATAAACATTATCAACATTTTGAAGATACATGGCTATTCTTTCAAGACCATAGGTAATTTCAGCACTTACTAAATCTACCGCTATACCACCAACTTGCTGAAAATAAGTAAATTGAGTGACTTCCATACCATCAAGCCATACTTCCCAGCCTAAACCCCAAGCACCCAAACTTGGACTCTCCCAATTATCTTCAACAAAACGAATATCATGACTTTTTAAATCAAAACCTAAATTTTCAAGACTTTTAAGATATAATTCTTGGATATTATCAGGACTAGGTTTAATTAAAACTTGAAATTGATAATAAGCACCTAAGCGATTAGGATTTTCACCATAACGTCCATCAGTAGGCCTTCTACTTGGAGCCACATAAGCAGCTGCCCAAGGTTTTTTTCCTAAACTTCTTAAAAAAGTTGCTGGATGAAAGGTTCCTGCACCTGCTGGCATATCATAAGGTTGCATAATCGCACAACCTTGCTCTTGCCAATAATTTTGTAAATTAAGTATCATTTGTGAAAAAGTCATTGTATCTCTCTTTATTGTTCCATATTTTCAATAGGTTTTTCTAATTTTTTATTCATTTCCAAATCAGGCTCTGTCTTAGCTCCAAAAATTTCTGCAGTTTTACTCCACATTAATTTATATTTACGCTTGAGAAATTCTATCTCTTCACGCGCATGTTTTAGCTCATTGTTTAAGGTTTCTATAGTTTTTCTATCTTCATCATAAAGTTCTTGCATAGAATAAAGAGCATCTTTTAAAAATTTATTCTCATTTTTTAATGCTTCAAGTGTTTCATCTTTAGCATCTAAAACTTTTTCATGTAAATTTAAAATAGTTCCTATTGTTTTTTCAACAAAACTTTCCCCTGCTAAAGTCATTGAATTTACCATTGCAGTTTGAGATTTTGCAGAACCAGGTACTACACTAAAAGTACCTTGATGAGCTTCGATGTAAATTTTACCCTCTTCTTCTTTAAAATTTAAAGCCCCATTAGCCATCATACCTTTAACCACATCTTTATTTAAATGCACAAGTTTACAAAATTCTTCAAGTTCAAGATAGGTTTGCATTTTTATCCCTTATAATAAAACTTCTACTTCTTTTGAATCAGATACAAGTTTTTTTTCTTTTTCAAGACGATCTTCTTTAAGCTTTTGTGCTAAATCAACATCATAAATAGCTAAAATTTGCATAGCCAAATAAGCAGCATTGATTGCTCCAGCCTTACCAATAGCTAAAGTTCCTACAGGAATTCCACTAGGCATTTGCACCGTAGAAAACAAAGAATCCATACTTGCAAGATTGCTTCCTGACATAGGCACTCCCAAAACAGGTTTTGTTGTATAAGCTGCAACAGCTCCAGCTAAATGCGCTGCCATTCCAGCTGCTGCTATAAAAACTTTCACACCTTTTTCTTCAGCATTTGCAATATACTCTTTTGTTCTTGTTGGACTACGATGAGCTGATGAGATAATAAGTTCATACTTTACCCCAAAACTTTCTAAAGTTTTAGCAGCCTCTTTCATAGTCTCATAATCACTCTTGCTTCCCATTAAAATAGAAACAAAATTCATCTATATTTCCTTTCTTAAAAAACTTAATGCACTGATTTTATTTGGTAATTGGATTTCATGTTCATTGCCGCTATGAATTTCGCTAAATTCTTTATTGTTTTTAGCAATGAGTTTTTTAAACTCTATAAAATATTTATCCTCTTTTTGATAAATTTTACCTAGTTCATTATCGCAAGTTTGAATCACATCGCCTAAAGGGGCTAAAATTTCATAAGGCGTGTTTAAAACGATTTTCCCTTTACATTTAAAAAAGCTTCCATCTTCGCTTATAGCATGCACTTGATGAGAACCTTCTTCTATGCTTGTATTATGATTTTGCGTGTCGGTTTTTTCTAAAGGACGCGAAACAAGATAACCATCTGTAAAACCACGATTTTTAAGTGTAGTAATCTCTTTTTCATACTTACTTGACTCAAATTTACCCTCTAAAGCATCTTGTATGGCCATTTTATAAGTCCTTGTTGTAAGCGCAACATAATATTCGCTTTTAGTACGCCCTTCTATTTTAAAAGCACTGATACAATTTTCTTGCATGATTTTTTCTATATAAGAACAAAGATTTAAATCTTTAGAATTAAAAATATGAGTACCATTTTCATCTTCTTCTAAGCGAAATAAAGTGCCATTTTCTGGATTTTTAGCATAAAGCTCATAATTAAATCTACAATCATTTGCGCAAGATCCACGATTGCTCATTCTTCCACTTTGCACAGAGCTTATTAAACAACGCCCTGAATAAGCAAAACACATCGAACCATGCACAAAAGCTTCAAGTTCAATATCGCAATTTTCCTTTAAAGCTTTAGCGTCTTTAAGCCCTAATTCTCTGGCAATTACAACCCTTTTAGCACCCATATCCTTATAAACTTGAGCATCTAAATAATTTAAAATATTTGCTTGAGTAGAAACATGTAAAGAAATTTCAGGTGCAAGTTCTTTAACAAGACGCATAGCTCCAACAGAAGCTACAATAAAAGCATCAGGTTTCATCTCACGCAATTTTAAAATATGTCTTTTTAAACCTTCAATTTGAGAACTCAAATGAAAACCATTTAAAGTAACATAAATTTTCTTACCACGCTCATGAGTATATTTGATAGCTTCTTCAAAACTTTCATAATTAAATTCTCTTGCAGTGCGTGATCTTAAAGAAAAATTATTCACACCCGCATAAACCGCATCTGCGCCATAAGCTAAAGCAATTTTTAATTTTGTGAAATTTCCTGCAGGAGCTACTATTTCAGGAATGATCATTTTTGCCCTAAACTTGCAATTAAAGCTTCTATATCATCATTACTTACAACATCAGCAGTACCATCACCTTCAATATGCACTGCAGAACTTACACGTTTTTTATCATCAATTTTACCTTCAAATAAGGAACTCATATAACGGCTTAAAGCACGCATTACATTAATAACACGTTCGATTTTTTGACGATGTATATCTTGATACTGCATTGCATCCATTGCCATCATCACTTCATCTTGTCCGCTTTGAAGATTTCCGACAATCTCCTTAGAACTTTTTTTAGCTTGATTGTTTAATTCTAAAGCTTCACTGAAACTTTCCACATTAGGAAATTTTTCACTAAGTTTAGAAAAAATATCAATATTTTTTTCTATTGCTTTATTTATCTCTTTGAGTAAACTTTCAGAATCCGCAAAAAAATTATTAATACTTTCAAGCTTATCCATCATTTCCGTTGCTTTAAGCTCGCTATCTTTTGTAACATCATCTAACTGATGTACAACTTTATGCTCCTGATTTGGTGGGGGTGGTGGCCATACCACGCTAGGATTAGGTTTGTAATCAGCTATTTTGACATCTTCTAACATCAAAGCATCTTCTTCGGTATTCGATTCTTCGGTTTTTACCTCTGCTTCTGTCTCTGAATCAAGATCAACATCACCATTCATCAAAGCATCAAGCTCTTCTTGAGTCATTTTTTTCCCTTTTTTAAATCTAGATTTTCAATAATTGCTCAAAATTATAATCAATTTTATCTAAAACAAAAATATAAATTTTTATTTTTTAATCTTTTTAAATTAAATTTTTAAATTTATTAAAAAAAATATATTAATTAAATCTTAATTAAAAATTTTATGATATAATTTTATAAATTTAATTACATAAAAGGAGTAAAAATATGGGAAAATTTGTTAATAATATAGATGATTTTTTCAAATTTTGCAAACAAAATGAAGTGCTTTTTGTTGATTTTCGTTTTACAGATATGATAGGAACTTGGCATCATATTACCTATAATCTTCATGCAATCAATGAAGAAACATTTCAAACTGGTATTCCATTTGATGGAAGCTCAATCCATGGATGGCAACCTATAGAAAAATCAGATATGATTTTAAAACCTGATGTACAAAGTGCTTTTTTAGATCCTTTTACGGCTGATCCTACTATCATAGTGTTTTGTGATGTATATGATATTTACAAAGGACAAATGTATGAAAAATGTCCAAGAAGCATAGCAAAAAAAGCAATGGAATACCTTAAAAATAGTGGCATAGCTGATACTGCTTACTTTGGACCAGAAAATGAATTCTTTGTTTTTGATAGTGTAAAAATAGTTGATACTACTCATTGTTCTAAGTATGAAGTTGATACCGAAGAAGGAGAGTGGAATGATGATAGAGAATTTACCGATAGCTACAATACTGGACACAGGCCAAGAAACAAAGGTGGATATTTTCCAGTTCAGCCAATTGATTCTTTAGTAGATATTCGTTCTGAAATGGTTCAAACCCTTGAAAAAGTAGGTCTTAAAACTTTTGTTCATCATCATGAAGTTGCACAAGGACAAGCTGAAATAGGAGTAAATTTTGGCACGCTTGTAGAAGCAGCTGACAATGTTCAAATTTATAAATATGTTGTAAAAATGGTAGCTCATTTAAATGGTAAAACTGCCACTTTTATGCCAAAACCTTTATACGGAGATAATGGCAATGGTATGCATGTTCATATGAGCTTATGGAAAGATGGGGTAAATTTATTTTACGATAAAGATGGATACAGTGGACTTAGTCAAACTGCTATAAATTATATAGGTGGAATTTTAAAAAATGCTAGAAGTGTCGCAGCTTTTACAAATCCAAGTTCCAACTCTTACAAAAGAATAGTTCCTGGCTTTGAAGCTCCTTGTATTTTAACTTATTCTTGTCAAAACAGATCAGCAAGTTGTCGCGTTCCTTATGGCATAGGTAAAAATTCAGCTCGTATAGAAATTCGCTTCCCTGATAGCACTGCTAATCCTTATTTAGCTTTTGTTAGTCTTTTAATGGCAGGTCTTGATGGAATCAAAAATAAAACCATTCCTGTGGGTCCTATGGATGAAAATTTATTTGATCTTACTTTGGATGAAATACGTGAAAAAGGGATAGAGCAATTACCACATACTCTAAGAGGAAGTTTGGAAGCTTTAATCCGACATAATTCTTATTTAAAACCTGTAATGAGCGATATTTTTATCGATGACTATCAGCATTTAAAATTTGAAACACAAGTTTGGCCAGTAGAAGCTCGTCCAACTGCTTATGAATTTAAAACTTGCTACTCTTGCTAAAAAATTTAATGGCGTTTAACACGCCATTAAACAAAAAAGAATTAAAAATTATTTATTTTATATCAACTATCGCTTAAGCTGATTTACAATTCCTAGCATATCATCACTTGTTGTAATGGCCTTAGAACCCGCTTCATAAGCTCTTTGTCCTGTGATAAGATCTGTCATTTCTTCAACAAGCTGAACATTACTAAGTTCTATAAATCCATGTCTTATTGTTCCAAGCCCATCTTGTCCTGCTATACCCGCAACAGGTGCACCACTTGCTCCTGTTTCAAGATAAAGATTATCACCCATAGAATGAAGACCCGCTGGATTTATAAACTGAACTAGCTCCACTTGGCCAATTTGAGTTTCTTGTTGCTCCCCTGGTAGCATTACAGAAACGGTTCCATCTGTAGCAACATTAATTGCTGTTGCGCCTTCAGGTATTGTCATTTCAGGTAAAAGTCTATAACCATCTGAATTTACAATATTACCTTCATTATCTTTTGTAAATTGCCCATTTCTAGTATATCCTATAGTGCCATCAGGAAGTTGTATTTGAAAAAACCCATTACCTGCAATAGCCATATCAAGACCATCAGTACTTGTTGATTTTAAATTTCCTTCAGTAAAAACTTTAGTTACCGCTGTTGGACGCACACCCACACCCACTTCTATACCCGAAGGAGAAAGAGTAGTAGCTGAAGTTGAAGTTCCTGCATACTTCATAACTTGATACATAAGATCAGCAAATTCTGCGCGACTTTTCTTAAAACCTGCTGTATTAACATTGGCGATGTTATTTGAAGTAACATCAATTTGTGTTTGCTGCGCTACCATTCCTGTAGCAGCAGTATGAAGTGATCTCATCATTTTTAATCCTTTTTTATTTTATTTTAAATTATTTAACAGCTGCAAGCTTATTGATAGCTTCTTGATTTAAGTCATCCATATGAGCTGTCATAACTTTTTGATACATTTCTACCATTCTGTTTGCTTCAATCAGTCCTACCATTTCAGTAACTGGATTAACATTTGATCCCTGAGAAAAACCTTGGCGAATAGCATTGGAGTTTTTCAAATCTCTAATACGGGTTAGATCATCTATTTTATAGACATTATCCCCATCTTTTTGCAAAGCTCTTATATCATCTACTTGTGCTACAAATAATCTTGCATTTTGAGCTCCATCAACTTCAATGCTTCCGTTTTTATCAACGCTAATTTGAACAGCACCATTAGGAATGCGTATGCCAGCATTCTGAGGATTATTAAAATAATCACTACTTAATACCTTGTATCCTTGCTTATTTACCAAATAACCCTCATCATCAAGTTGAAAATTTCCATCTTTGGTTAATCTTACTTCTCCATCTTTGGTCTGAACCAAATAAAAAGCATCTTCTCTAGTCATTGCCAAATCCAAAGGATTGTTTGTGGTCTTTAAAGAACCTAGGCTAAAATCCGTATATTCTTGAGAAACTTGTGGGATTCCATCTATTGTAGTATTTACAAAACGAGATGCATCTCTTGTGTGATTTTCTATAGGCAACTCATCCTGAGTTTCTTTAAAAATCCTTTTAAAATCTGCAATAACCACATCATCTCTTTTATATCCACTTGTATTGATATTGGCAAGATTATTAGTAATCACATCAAGTTTATTAAACTGAGTTACCATTCCGCCAGTTGCTTGATAATATCCATTTTGCATATTTTCACCTATAAAATTAAGATTTTATAGCTATAAAAGCAAAGAGTGTTCCAACTTTTAAAAACAAAGAAAAATAAATATTTGAAAGATTATTGGGAGAGAATTTTAAACTATAAAAAGCAAGATTTGACTCAATCTTGCTTTAAAAATCAATTTTAATCCATTTGACGACGCAAGAAAGTTGGTGTTTCAATTTGCGCCATTATCTCTTCATCGTAACCACCGCTTACCTTTTTAAGACTTAAATAAGGATTTTTCTTAGAAGCTTGAGCTTCTTCGGTAGATTTTTTAGCTACTGTATCTTTATCTTCAAACCCTGTCGCAATAATAGTTACTTCAACTCTATCTTCCATGCTATCATCTGTAGTAGAACCAAAAATAATCTTAGCATTTTCATCAACAATTTCTTGTATACTATTTGCTGCTGCCGAAATTTCAAACAAAGAGCAATTAGAACTTGTTTTAAAATGTAAAATAACTCCCTTGGCACCTTTAATATCCATTCCATCAAGCAAAGGAGATTCTATAGCGTTTGAAAGAGCCTCTTCTATAGCATTTTCACCGCTAGCACTACCAACACCCATAAGCGCGAGTCCGCGATGACTCATGATGGTTCTTACATCCGCAAAGTCAACATTAATATCTCCATTATCAAGTAAGATAGACACCATACCTTTTACAGCACGAGCTAAAATATCATCAACCAATCTAAAAGCATCTTTAATGCCTGCTTTTTTATCAATAATGCTCAATAATTTTTCATTTTGAATTACAAGAATAGAATCACTTTCTTTTTTAAGCTCAAGGAGACCGCTTTCAGCAAGTTTTTTTCTTTGTTTTCCTTCGAATGCAAAAGGCATAGTTACAACAGAAACAGTTAAAGCTCCAATCTCTTTAGCTGCTTGTGCAATAACTGGAGTGGCACCCGTTCCAGTACCTCCACCAAAACCTGAAGCAATAAATACAATATCACTTTGACTAAGACTTGCTTTTATTTCTTCAAAACTTTCTCTAGCACTTTCTGCACCTACTTCAGGAAGCATACCAGCGCCCAAACCTTTAGTTTTTTTCTCGCCAAGTTGAATTTTAGTTTTTGCTAATGAAATTGAAATAGCTTGTGCATCAGTATTCGCTGCAATTAAATCAAGATCATTTAATCCCATTTTAACCATATGGTTAATCATATTACCGCCACCGCCACCGCAGCCTATAACCTTAATTTTTGCACCTTTATTATGTTGCATTTCTTCTACTAAAAATTCACTCATAAAAATTTCTCCTTGTTAAAATTGATTCATAATTTTATGCCAGATATTTGAAAAAACACTAGGTTTTTTTTCTTTTGGCTCTTTAAAATCTAATTGTTCTTGTATTGCAATTGTATCATTTTCTTGCAAATTTTCATCAAAAAAATCAGATTTTATTTCACTTTCTGTATCTTTTTGCAAAACAATATCTTGTTTAATTTGACGATTAAAATTTTCAATTTCCCCTTTATATCTTAATTTCTCATTAGAATCAAGTTCATAAGGCGTAAAATATCCCGCTCCATATAAACAAAGTCCTATAGCACAAGTATTTTCAGGATCATTAAAAATTTCACTAAAACCAGTAATCAAATCTTTTCTTGCAGTAGCCAGTCTAACTGAGCGATTATCAAATGTTGCAGGAGCTAGCTCATCAATACCTGCTAACTTAGTCATTCCACCTGTTAAAACAACTCCGCCACCTATAGCATTGGCATAACGATTATCACTTAAGATTTTTGCCAAAATCATCAAAGTTTCTTCCGCTCTTGCATAAATTACGTTTGAAATAATATCCAAAGAAACTTCATTAACTTTTCTTTCATCACCCATTGAAGGAATTTGTATAAGGGTATTAGGCTGTTGTGAAAGAGCTGCATAATTAAGCTTGATTTTTTCTGCTTCTTTTAAAGGTGTATGCAATGCCATTGATAAATCTTGGGTGATATTAATCGAGCCAATTTGCAAACAATCATTATATCTAATTGAATTTCCAGTATGAACAACCATATCGCAAATCGCTCCACCCATATCAATCAAAACAGCACCTAATTCCTTTTCGCTATCATCTAAACAAGCTATAGCTGAAGCATATCCTGAAAGAACTATATTATCCACTCTTAAATCAGCTAATTCAACTGCTTTCTTAAGATTTTTAATATGAGATTCTTGTGAAATCACTATATGGGTTGAAACTTCTAAACGATTACCACTCATTCCCAAAGGATCATCAACATGTTCAAGATCATTAACCTTAAAATTATAAGGCAAAACATGGATAATTTCATAACCACTTGGTAGATTGGCAGTATGCTTAGCTGTACTTACAGCACGATGAATTTCTTTAATGCCTATTTCATGATTTGGAATATTAACAACACCTATGCTATCAACGCTTTTAGTATAAGCACCTGATATAGACACCACAACCCTATCATAATGAACTCCGCTCATCATCTCAGCACTTCTAACAGCCTCTTCAATAGATTTAGAAGCAAGCTCTATATTGGTAATGGCACCTTTTTTAACCCCGTTGGTTTTCGACTTGGAAAAACCAATAATTTTTAATCCATCTTCATCTTTTTGAGCAATAATGGCACAAGTCTGGGTTGAGCCTAAGTCAATTCCTAATATATTCAAAATCAATTCCCTTTATAATAAATTTTTATCGGATATATCTTTTTAAGTTCATCAACAAGTTCTTGCTTAAGCTCATTTGCTTTTAAATTTTGCAAATTTTGTTCAAGCATAGTTTTGTATTGTTCAAATTTATCGGAGTTCATATCTAATTTTTGTTTATTTATTTTATATAATATTGCTTTATTGTCATTAATGACCACATAAGAACTATTTTGATCAGTATTAAATACATTCATTAAAAAATAAGCAAATTCAGAATCGTTTAATATTTTATCGCTAACCTTTACACTCTCGCGAGAACTATCTCGACTTACAAAGCCTATATCATCGCCTTTAAAATTTACTAAACTATTTTTAGCTTTTTCTTCTAAATTTTTTCTAGTTTGTTCGCTTAAATACATAGGCAAAACTTCTTCTCTAGCTTCTTCAAAAGTTTTATTTCTTATAGGATCTACTTTATTTAGTTTAACTATGATATATCCGTTATTATAAGGTGCTGGCCGTAAAACATCTCCATTTTTAGCTTTATTCAAAAGATCAATTGGATAATAAACATCAGATTCACTAATATTTTGATCTTTTTGAAAATTATCTTTCCCATTTTTTAAATCTAAAAATTTAGCATTAGCCACATTCTTTAGTTGCATTAAGGCGTAATCTTTAGCAACTTCATTTTTAGCAGACTGAAAATCCATCACTTTACCTGCAAAATCTTTATATTTTAGTTTATTTTCATCTTGATTATAAAATTTTTCTAATTCTTTGTCGTCAATTTTCTCATTGCTAACTGGCAAAAAATAAGTTGAAATTTCATATATTTTTTTAGTTTTATAATCTTCTTTATGTTCATTCCAAAGCTTTTTTAAATCCTCTTCGTTAATCTTAATATTTTTTTTGTCATAATCAATTTTTGCAATACTTAAAGCATCTTGCATAAAATAACTAGAAGCTAACATTTTTAATTCCTCATCTTTGCTAGGAATATTAAAAATTTGATTAAGTTTATCGGCAATTACTTCATTTGCAAGTTGTGTTTCATAATCTTTTGGAGTTAAATTATTGGCATTTAAAAGTTCATAATAAATTGTTTTGTTAAAATCCCCTGTAGGATCTTGAAATTCTCTAGTATTTGCAAGTTTTTGTAAAATTTCATTCTCGTTTACGCCAATACCCAAATCTTTGGCAAAATTTAACAAAAGCTTATCTTCAACAAGAGAGCTTAAAGCCATATTTTTAATGCCTAGTTGCTCAGCATTTTCTGGAGTTAAAGCACCATTGCTAATTTGATTATAATAACTTAAAATTTGTCTATATCTAGTATCAAATTCACTAAAACCTATCTTTTCATTTCCTACAGTTGCAACACTCGAACTTCTATTGAGATTAAAATCATAAGCACCCCAACCTAAAAAGCCAGCGCCAACAAAAGCTATAGTACTAACCCATATAGTAACAACAAGATATTTTTTGTGATGTTGCATCCAAGTAAGCATATCATTCCTTGATTAAATTTAAACTAGATATTGTATCGTAGAAGTGTTTAAGTGGAGTTTAATTATAAAATTTTTACCAAAAAATATTTGTTCTTTAAATTTTATGATTTTTACAATGAAATTTAGTTATAATTGTAGTTTATAAAAATTTATTTAGGATTGATTTTGGAAATTCCTCATATCCCAGTTTTGCTTAATGAAGTTCAAGAGATTTTTAAAAATCTTAAAACAGGTTATTTTTTAGACTGCACTTTAGGATTTGGCGGACATAGTGAAGCTTTGCTTAAAAATCATCCTGATCTTAAATTCATTGCTTGTGATCAAGATCAACAAGCTTTAGAATTTTCTAAAAAACGTCTTAAAGATTTTCGCAATAGGATAACTTTTATGCAAAGTAATTTTAGTGAAGTTTTAGAAAAAATTTCACATAAAGAAGAATTAAGAGGTATTTTAGCAGACATTGGAGTTTCTTCATTTCAGCTTGATAATAACGAAAGAGGTTTTAGTGTAAATTCTGACTTTTTGGATATGAGAATGAATCAAAACTCCAAAATATCGGCTTATGAGATTATTAATACTTATACAAAAGAGCAATTAACTTCCATTTTTAAAGATTATGGAGAATTACATGATGCACATTTTATTGCTGAAAAAATTTGCCTAGAAAGAAGTAAAAATCCAATCAAAAGTGCCAAAGAGCTTTATCAAATCATAGGAAAAGGTAAACAAAATCATAGAAAAATTTCCAAAGCTACTTTAGCATTTCAAGCCATTAGAATAGAAGTAAATCAAGAACTTAAAGTGCTTAAAGATTTTCTTGAACATTTAGAAAATTTAAAACCAAAAAATTGCATTTTAGCTATCATTAGCTTTCATTCTTTAGAAGATAGAATAGTAAAACAATTTTTCAAAAAATGGTCAAAAAACTGCATTTGCAATGAAAAAATAATGCGTTGCGAATGTGGAAATAACCATAGCCTAGGACAAATAATAACTAAAAAAGCTATAAGTGCGAGCAAGGAAGAACTTTTAAAAAATTCTCGCTCTAGTTGTGCTAAAATGCGGGCTTTTTATTTTAATAATTTGGATAATAAATAATGCTAGAAGATGATTTTATAAAAGAACGCCAAAACATACGCCAAAAAATGCTGAAATTTTCTCGCGCCATAAATCAAGGCAAACCGCTTGATGATGATTTAAGAGATGAAATTTCTAGCGATGATATTTTAAGACGTCGTTTTAAAAAAAAGACTCCTAATAAATTCTTAGAAGAACTCGATGAAGAGTATGAGTCAAAACATACTAAAAAATCAAATATATATTTAAAAGAAGATCTAATCAATGTTAAATTAGAAGAAAAGCAATCTCTTGCTAAAAAAATTTTTTCCAAAATGAAAGAAAGAAGAAAAGAAGAAAATAAAAAAACTAAAAAAAATTTTTTATTTAGCAGAAAAAAAGCAAACGAAATAAAAAATATCCAAACCAAAACACAAATTCAAACAAAAAGCAATCAAACTACCACTCAAACAAAACAAGAAAAAAAGGAACTTACAAATTCTATAGAAAAAATTCAAAAAACAGAAACTAAAATACAAAAACCTCTAATTATAGAAAAAAAACTAGATGTTAAAAATCAACCTAATATCAAGAAAAGTTTAGAAAATTTACAAAAAAAAATAACACCACAAGAAAATAAACAAGAACTTCCAAAACCATCTAATCAAGCTCAAGAAAAACAACAAAATGATGAAGATGCTCAAAAGGCAAAAAATATTTTACTAGAAGGCTTCTCTAATGCTACCAAAGAAGATAGAAACCTAAACTTCAATCATCTTCTTTTTGCAGCTTTACTTGTTAGTTTTGCATTATTTTTATTTGCCCCACAAATTTATATTAGAAATCAAATTTATTATCTTAGTAGAGAGATTGCTACATTAAGAACAGAAGAAAGTGTTTTAAACGAGGAAAATAAAGACTTAAAAAGAAGACTTGAAAATATGCGATTCCAAAATCAAATTTTAGATTATTTAGAATGAATAATCTTATCTAAAACATACTGCTCTAAATTTGCTTTTGGAATTTCTTCTTTTAAAGCTTCTTTATAAAATTCACCCGCCATTGTAGAGTACTTTTCATAAGCAAAATAAGGAAAGTGTAAAACCCAGGCTTTTTGTATTATTTTTTTTGAGATTATTTTGCGAGTATAAACTTTAAAAATATCATATCCTATAAATACACAAGCAGTAACCATAACAGCGCTCACTATGCTTATATGAAAGTCAAGCTTTGTTAAAAAATAATGAGTAATCAAAAGCAATGGCAATAAAATCACAGCGCAAAAAACACCAAAATAAATATAAGAATTTAGAATTTTGAAATTAAAATTTAGCTTAGAAGGATCTACAAGCATTCCATCGTTAAAAAGTGCATTTGCCTCTAATAAATCTCTTATAAGAACAGGTTGCTCTGATACTTTAAATAAAAAACGAAGGCTAAATTCTTTAAATTTTTTCATAATCCACGCTTTATTTTTTAATTAAAATTTTATCCAAAGAAAATTAATTCCAACTAAAAAATCATTTTCATAAATAAGCACAAGTCTTTAAAGTTTTTTAGATATAATTTAAAATGTCAAATTTTTAAAAATACTTTAGAAAGAAAGCCATGAATTACTATCAAGAACTTAAAAAATACCTCAACAATAATCTTTTTACAAGCTATTCTTTAGAAATTGACTTTCCTAAGATTTATAATTTCAACGCAAATCAAAAAGCCTTTAGAGATATTTTAACTAAAATTACAAAAATTTACGACAAAAATAAATTTATAAAACAAAACGAACATCAATTTGAAGATGAATTTATATCAAAAGTATTAGAAATTTTAGGGTGGTGCTTTGTAAGACAAGATGAAAAAATCATACAAGGAAAATTGGAAAAACCTGATTTTCTACTTTTTAGCAATGACAAATTAAAATCAAAATACGAAAATTTAGACAAAGAAACAAAAAAATCAAGCAATGATTTCACAATCATTTTAGAGTCAAAAGCTTATAATATAGAAATAGACAATAAAAAAGTAAAAGACAACCCTCACTTTCAAATTCTAAGATATCTAGGCAATCTTAAGAAAAATTATGGTTTTTTAACCAATGGTAGATTTTGGCGTTTTTATGATAATTCTATACTGAATTCAAACAAAGTTTTTTACGAAATCAATCTAGAAAAAATCATTGAAGATCAAAATATTGAAGCTTTTGCGTATTTTTATAGTGTATTTAGCGCTTTTAATTTCACAGAAAAAGAAGATCATTTAGAAATAACTCTACAAAACAATAAACTTTCAAAAATCAAAATAGAAGATGATTTAAAATCTATCATTTACGGAACCAATGGAAATGAATCTTTATTTGAATTCATAGGCTCTAGAATTTACAATAAAACAAAGGCGGATTTAAAACTAATCTATGAAAATTCTTTATATTTTATCTTTAGGCTTTTATTTATTGCTTATTTTGAAGATAAATTTGAAATTATACTAGAAAAACATAAGTATTTTAAAAGTAAAATCAGTCTTAGAACCTTACTTGAAAATTTACAAGAAGATGAAAGCTCAAGTGGTGGCTTTGGAGAACTTGAAAATATTTTCAACATTTACAACAAAGGCAAAGGCAATTTTGACATGCCTGTTTTTAATGGCGGTTTGTTTGATGAGAGCAAAACCGCTCTTTTAAGCACGCCAAAAATCTTTAATGATAAAGATTTAAAATTCATTTTAAACCAATTATTAAATTTTAAAGATAAAAATCTAAGCTTTAAAAGAGATTACAAAACTTTAAGTGTAGAACATTTAGGCACGATTTATGAAGGCTTGCTTTCTTATTTTTTTGAAATAGCAAATGAAGATATTTACTATGTAAGCTATAAAGAAAAATCAAAAGAAATAGAATGTTATTTTGATAATTATGATTTTAAAATTTTAGAAAAATCAAAAAAAGTAGAAAAATACACCTTTTACAAAAAAGGACAAATTTATCTTAAAAATTCTAGTAATTCAAGAAAATCAACAGCAAGCTTTTATACACCTCAATCCATAGCTAATTTTTTAATCCAAAGTGCTTTAAAAGACAAACTAAACAATGAAAACATTTTGAAATTTAAAATACTAGACAATGCTTGCGGTAGCGGGCATTTTTTAGTTGGAATTTTAAATGCTATTACACACATTGTTTTATCAGATTTTGATCATTTTACAAATTTAAAAGAACTTTATGAAGAAGAAAAAGAAAATATTTTAAACTATATAAAAGATTTTGTGCAAGATTATGAGTTAGATGAAAGTGATGTTTTAAAACGACTTTTACTAAAACGCATTATTTATGGGGTGGATTTAAACCCTTTTAGCATAGAGCTTACTAAACTTAGCCTTTGGATAGATAGTTTTATCTTTGGAACCCCACTTTCTTTTATAGAACATCACATAAAATGCGGCAATGCTTTGGTAGGCTCAAGTATAATTGATTTTGAAAATTTAATAAAGCAAAATAAAGAAAATATTTTCACAAATTCCATTACTCAAGAATTTGAAATTTTACAAGAAGTATTTGAAAAGCTTGATAATCTACAAGATACCAACGAAGAACAAATCAAACAATCTAAACAAATCTATCAAAATGAAATCACACCAAAACTTGATAAGTTAAATTTATATCTAGACTATATCAACTCACTTCATTTTGCTAACAAAGAAGAATTACAAATTCTAAAAGCCCTAAGTCAAGATGATATACAAAATTTAAGCCAAAATGAACAAGCAAAAGCTATCATTAGTAAATATCAAAAAGAATTTAATTTCTTTAACTATGAGTTAGAATTTCCTGAAATCACAGAAAATCAAGTCTTTAAAGGCTTTGATATCATCATAGGTAATCCACCTTGGGATAAAACTAAATTTAGTGACGATGATTTCTTTCCGCAATATAAAAGCGATTATAGAAGCTTAATCGCTAGCAAGAAAAAAGAAATTCAAGACAATTTGCTAGCGAAAGATTATATAAAGCAAAATTATGAAAAACAAAAAGCATATATAAATAATTTAAGCGAGTATTATAAAAAAGTTTATCCTTTAAACAAAGGCAGTGGAGATGGAAATTTATTTCGTCTTTTTGTAGAAAAAAATCTTTCTCTTTTAAAACAAGATGGAAATTTAGCTTATGTACTTCCTAGTGCTTTGATGTTTGAAGATGGAAGCTTAACTTTAAGAAAAGAAATTTTAGAAAATAAAACTTTAGAATATTTTTATAGTTTTGAAAATAGACAAGCTATATTTGCTGATGTGGATTCAAGGTATAAATTTGCTCTTATGCTTATAAAAAATACACAAGCAAATCACACTCACAAAATCAAAACGATGTTTTATAAAACAGATATGAACTCATTAAAAAACAAAGATGAAATTTTAACTCTAAGTTTAAAAGATATCAAAAAGCTAAGCCCAACTCACCTAGCTTTAATGGAGTTAAAAGACAAGCAGGCTTTAAAAATTCTAAGAAAATGCTACAATGCTTTTCAAAACTTGTCTTTTGATTATATAGATTTTGTAAATGAACTTCATATGACAAATGATAAAGATTTGTTTATAGAAGAGTTTAGGGAAGGACTTTTACCCTTATATGAAGGTAAAATGATATATCAATTTAATGCAAATTTTAGCCAAGCTACTTATTTTTTAGAAAAGGCTAAATTTGATGAGCGTTTAAAAAGTAAAGAACTTTATAGAGCTAAAAAAGCTACTGGGAAAGAATTAAATCCTAAATTGATAAAATACGATAGAGAATTTTTTAGACTTGGATATAGAGCTGTTGCAAGTGACACTAACGAAAGAACTTTGATAGCTTCTTTATTGCCAAAAAATTGTGGTTTTGGACATAGTATGTTTGCAAATGCACCAAAACAATATATTGTAAAAGATGATGAAATTTGCATGGATATAGTGCCTTATGAAAAGATTTTATTTGTTTTAGCTTTGTTTAATTCTTTAGTGGTTGATTTTATCATAAGAAATATGGTACAAATCAATGTAAGCAAATCTTATTTAGAAAGAATTCCCCTGCCTCAACCAAGTGATGAAGAAATTCAAAACAATGAAATTTATAAAACCCTCGCTAAAAATGCTTTGCTTTTACAGCTTTACAATGATCAAAATCGTCATTTTGATGAGCTAAAACAAGAATTTAATATAAAAAATGAAGAAATTCCAAAAACTAAAAAAGCTTATGATATCTTAAGAGCAAAAAATGATTTATTGGTTAAAGAACTTTATGGTTTAAGTGATGATGAATTTTCTTACATGATAAGCACTTTTAAAGTTTTAAATGAAAAGCAAAGTGAATATATAACCTTGCTAAAAACTATATAAATGAAAGATTTATATAGTTTTTAAAATTTAATTTTTACCGATAAGTTCTTCTGTAATTCTAGCGATTTCTAATTCTTCATCTGTAGGAATAACAAGCACTTTAACTTTAGAATTTGCATGATTTATCATTCTTTCGCCCGAAATCCTTTGTTTGTTAAGTTCAAAATCTAACTCGATACCAAGATGAGCTAATCTCTCGCATACTTTTTGTCGAACCAAACTATCATTTTCTCCTATACCACCTGTAAAAATAATAGCATCGGTTTTTGGCAACACAGCAAAGTAGGATCCTATATATTTAACAAGACGATAACAAAACATATCAAGAGCCAAGCGTGCTTTATCATTACCTTGTTCTATCTCTCTTTCTATATCTCTAAAATCATTATAACCGCAAATTCCATATACTCCACTTTTTTTATTCATCAGTGTATCTATTTCTTCTATAGTTAAACCCTTAAGATGACTAATAAAAGGTAAAATAGCAGGGTCTAAATCTCCACAACGCGTTCCCATAATAAGTCCTTCAAGTGGAGTAAAGCCCATAGAAGTATCCATACTCTTACCTTTTTCTATAGCACATACACTTGCGCCATTTCCAAGATGAGCAGAGATGACATTTAATTCATTTTGATCTTTTTGAAGAAATTTTGCCGTTCTAGAACTAACATAAGCATGAGAAGTCCCATGAAAACCATATCTTCTAATATTATGCTTATCATAAAAATCATAAGGCAAAGCATACATATAAGCAAAATCAGGCATAGTGCGATGAAAAGCTGTATCAAAAATAGCTGCATTAGCAACACTAGGTGCAGCTTTGATCATTGTTTTTATACCTGCTAAATGCGCAGGATTATGCAAAGGAGCAAAAATACTAACCCTATCTATCTCTTTAAGAACATAATCATCCACTAAACAATGCTCGCTTAAATTTCTTCCCCCATGAACTATACGATGACCGCAGCCATCAAGCGCATTTAAATCTGCTAAAATTCCTGATTCTTTAAAAAGCTCATTAACTATACTAAGGCCTTCTTCGTGATTATTTATTGTTAATTCTCTTTCAAAACTTTCATTATTTAAAGTATTTTTTAATACAACCTTTGAATTTTGCTCTCCAATTTTTTCTACCAATCCACTGGCTTTAACGATTTTATTATCAAAAAATTTAAATTTAATCGATGAAGAACCTGAATTTAAAACTAAAATTTTCATTTATCATTCCTTTCTATTGAGCTTGTATTGCACTTAAAATTACAGTATCTACAATATCATCTACCAAACATCCACGACTTAAATCATTAACAGGTTTTTTAAGACCTTGCAAAATAGGACCGATTGCTAAAGCATTAGCAGTTCTTTGAACTGCTTTGTAACAAATATTTGCTGCGTTAAGATCAGGAAAAATATACACATTTGCATGACCTGCTATCTTAGAATTTGGCATTTTCTTTGCTGCAGTTTTTGGATCATAAGCGCAGTCAAACTGCATAGGACCATCTATATTCAACTCAGGATATTTTTCTTTAGCAATCTTTAATGCTTCTTTTACAAGATCTACGCTTTCTCCTTTACCGCTATCACCACTAGAATAAGAAAGCAAAGCTATTCTTGGTTCAAGTCCAAAAGATTTAGCAGTCATAGCACTTACATAAGCACTAGTTGCAAGCTGTTCGGCAGTTGGACTTGGATTTACAGCACAATCAGCAAAAGCTAAAACTTGATCTTCAAGCCCCATAAAGAAAATTCCTGAAACGGAACTAATACCTTCTTTGGTTTTAATAAGCTGTAATGCTGGGCGAATCGTTTCAGCTGTAGTAGTTGATGCTCCACTAACCATAGCATCAGCTTTTCCAGTATGTATAAGCAAAGTTCCAAAATAAGTTTTATCCTGAACTAGCATCTTAGCCTCTTCTAAACTCATGCCTTTAGATTTTCTTGCTTTATAAAGAATAGAAGTAAATTCTTGATTATATTCTGAATTAAGTGGATTCATAATTTGCATAGCACTTAAATCAAGACTTAATCTAGTAGCATCTTGTTTGATTTTTTCTTCATCGCCCAATAAAATAAGATCAACAACTTTACTTTTTAATAAAATTTCAGCAGCTTTTAAAATTCTCTCATCATTACTTTCTGGCAAAACAATGGTTTTTTTATTTTTTATACTTTGTTTGATTAATTCATATTTAAAACGATGAGGAGTTATAAAATCATATTCTTTAAGTTTTTGCACTTCTTCAAAATTAAAATTTTCATTAATCAAAACATAATTACGACCATCTAGAGCATGATCGAAATATTTTTGAGCTATAAGTTTATCTTCATCGTTAATAATAGCAGCGATAGGGGTATTAAGATTTTTAGCCAATTTTATACTAAGATCAAATCCATCAAGTATTCCAAATTCGCAAAAACTATTTACAAGCACAAAATCGTATTTGCGTTTTAACTCTTCGTATTCTTCTAAAATAACATTAAAAAAATTATGAGGATCTTTGCTAAATTCCTCCATTGCCTCTCTAAAGGTAAAACCATAAGCGCTTTTTACGGTTTGATTGATATTAAATTCTTCCAACCAACCCTGCAAAACAGGGACGCGATGTATGTATATCACAGGGCAATAAATTGCGATATTTTTGTAAATTTTGCTATAATTTTTAAGCAAATTTGTACTAATAATAGTATTTAACTCATCACTTCTAGATCTCATCAAATAAAGATTTGCCATCATTTTCTCCTTGAATTTATAAATGTGGAACACTCTTTGCTTTTTCTAATTTTAACAAAGAAAAATAAAAATTCATATTTTAAAGGACGAAAATGAAAAAAGTTTTATTTTATGTGTTACCGTTTGCATTTTTTGGTTGTTCTGCAACGGTTGATCCGCAAATTTCAATGAAACCACCTGCTTATGTAGAAGAACTTGCACCAAAACAAAGCAATAATGTAGAAAGTGCACCAGGATCGCTTTTTGGCAAAGGGGATAATCCTTTATTTTCAGATAAAAAAGCTATGAATGTAAATGATTTAGTTACAGTTGTTATACAAGAAAGTACCACTCAAAGCACACAAGCTAATAAAGCAACAAGTAGAACTAATACCTCAAATTTAGGCGGAGGTGCTTTAACAGGAAGTTCAGGAGTGGTAGCTAATGCTCTTAATAAAGTCAATGCTTATTCTAATATAGGCTTTCAAACCAATAGTTCAAACAACTACACAGGAACAGGCTCACAAAGTAGAAATGAAAGTTTCAATACTACAATTTCAACACGTGTAATTAAAATTTTATCAAATGGTAATTATTTTATCGAAGGTTCAAGAGAGCTTTTAATCAACGGAGAGAAGCAAATCATACAATTAAGCGGTGTTATTCGTCCTTATGACATCGGTCAAGACAATACTATAGATAGTAAATATATAGCAGATGCTAAAATTCTATATAAAACAGAAGGAGAAGTGGATAGAAGCACAAGAAAACCTTGGGGTAGTAAAGTTATAGAAGCGATATGGCCATTCTAAAAGCAAGGTTAAACCTTGCTTTTAGGCTTTTATTCTTTTACAGCCCTACTTTTAACCTCATCTTCAACTTCAGCTAAAAATCTATCTACAAGTTCACTTTCTTTTAATTTAGCTACAACTTCACCATGTCTTATGACAAGTCCTTGATTTTTCCCAAAGGCTATAGCCACATCAGCGCCCTTAGCTTCGCCTAAAGCATTTACCACACAACCCATGACACTGATGTTTAAAGGTTCTTTTATATGCTTGGTTTTTTCCTCTACGA
This sequence comes from Campylobacter sp. CFSAN093249, assembly GCF_011067895.1. Taxonomy (NCBI): domain Bacteria; kingdom Pseudomonadati; phylum Campylobacterota; class Epsilonproteobacteria; order Campylobacterales; family Campylobacteraceae; genus Campylobacter; species Campylobacter sp. CFSAN093249. The sequence continues at coordinate 55,114 of NZ_JAAMWM010000004.1, forward strand.
TTTTAATCGCACTTAACAAATCACTTTGAATCCTACCGCAAGTTGGACATGAAATAATATTTACTCCGCTTTTTTGTACTCCGCTATCTTGCAAAATTGCTCTTGCTACACGAATTTCTTCTTCAAGCTCACCCGTCATAGAAACACGCATAGTATCGCCTATACCTTTAAGAAGTAAATTTCCTAAAGCTATAGAACTTTTTACAGTGCTATGAAATTTAGTTCCTGCTTCAGTTACCCCTAAGTGAAAAGGATAATCACAAAGCGGTCTTAATCTCTCATAAGCTTCTATAGTTTTTTGAGCATCTGAAGTCTTCATGGAAATTTTAATATCAAAAAAGTCTAAATCCTCTAAAAGCTTGATATTATACATCGCACTTTCTAGCATGGCATCGACACCATAACCAAATTTATCACTAAATTGTTTTTCTATGGAGCCGTGATTTACACCGATGCGTATAGGGATACCCCGTTCTTTACATGCTTTTACCACTTCTTTAATATTTTCTTTAGAGCCTATATTGCCAGGATTTATACGCACGCCATCGATAAATTCAGCACAATATACAGCCAAATTATGATTAAAATGAATATCTACGATTAAAGGTAGAGGACTTTTAGCTTTAATCTCTTTTAAAGCCCTTGCATCAGCCATATCCAAGCACGCCAAACGCACTATGTTTGCTCCTGCAAAATAAAGACGATTGATTTGTTCTAAAGAACCTTCTATATCTCTTGTTTTAGTAAAAAGCATAGATTGAACTGAAATGGGTGCATCACCGCCTATTAAAACATTTCCTACTTTGATTTGTCTGGTTTTAAATCTTTTATACTCCATAACTTCACTCTTTGAAAAATTTTAATATCAAATTTTAACTTTTTATTGCTTTAATTAAAGTTTATTTTTGATAATATATTTAAATTTCATGACATTTAAATATTTATGAATTATATATAAATTAAATACAATTAAAAGAGGTTATATGCAAAATCTTTTACTCTATATAAAAAATAACCTAACTCCAACCCTAGCTCAAATTCTTTTACAAGCTTTAAAAAATTCGAATAATGAAAAATTTTTTACCTTTGTTTTGGAAAATATTGAAACAATTTGTACTTGGCTCAATTCTAACGAATTTAGGGATAGATATTTATCAACAAAACATCCTTATCCACCTTTAATCAATCCTAATTTTATAGAAATAGATTCTAGTCGACATTGCGCAGAATTAGCTTGGGATTTAAATTTACCCCTACCTAAACACTATAAATTTATCTATATTTCTCCACATGGCGTTGGAGCAGCAGCATTTTTAAGATACCTTAATCAATGTTGCGATGTAACTTGTTTTGCCTCCTGGGTTTTACCACCTGATAGCAAAGAGAGATATTGTATTAATTACATGTGTCTAAATGATAATACAATTGCTCAATATGCTATTAATATATCAGAAATTAATCTACCTTATTTTGATAAATATCTATCTTTATTAGATTTTAATTCTAAGATTATTTGCGGAGTTCGAGATCCAATAGGACTTTTAAAGCATAGCTGGGGAAGAGATTGGAGTAAAGTTTTAAGAAACTATCCCCCTGAATTTAATCTAACTTATGATTGGCGTTATTACATCAACTATCTTACTCATCAAAATCATAAAATTAAAATCGATATAAATGAACTACAACAAGGAGTTTTTATCATCTCTTATTTATTAAAATATTTTAACAAAGACAATGTATACTATCTTGATATGGAAGAAATCCGCCAATCAAAGGCCTTCGATACCATGAATTTACTTGCTATAAATTTTAATTTTACCCCCCCCCATAAAGATAAATTAGATTTATTTAAAATTAAAGAATTTAGAGGTTATATTCGCTATCTTTTTCCTATTACACTTTATGCAAATTCTAAAGATATTAATAACACCTTTTATCTCAATACTCCTAAAAATAATAAAAATTTCAATATTGATAGAACTTCTAGCATTCCCATAATTTTAGACAGAAAACATATCAATCATGAAAAAATAGACATAATACAAGAAATTATAAAAAACGACCTATGTAATGATATGGGTGTATATATTGATAAAAATGATTTTAAGCAATTAGAACAAAACAATCTTTTATTTTCAACAATTAAACATTATTTGTATGATTTTTTATATCAAATTAAAATAACCATAGATGAAACAGAATCAAAAATGATGAAAGAAAAAGATGTAATAGATTATTTTATAAAAAATAAATCACTTATTTACACTTTTTTTAATATATTTGAAAATGAACTAAATCATTTAAAACAAACACATCCTCATATTATTGATTCTTGGAAATATTATAAAGAATTTGAAAAAATATACAAAGATAAATAATCATATCACTTACACAAAATCAATAGGATCAATATCCGCACTTGCATTTTTAAATTGCAAAATATAATTTTCAATTGCCACTAAAGCTTTATGATTTTCACTTCTAAGCAACAAATAAAAACGATATTTTCCATACAGCATTTCAACTCCACAAATTCCATAGCCTACCAATTCTACCTGTTTGATATTTCTAAATTGAGAAGCAAATTTTTCACAAAGTTTTTGTGCACTTTTTTGATCTTTATCTTCTATAAGAACTCTTAAAAGGCGTTTAAATGGGGGGTAAAGATCTTTTCTATTTTCTAACTCATCTTTTAAAAAAGCATCATAATTCTCTATATACCTTTCAAAAAAAGCTCTATTTTTTGTTTGCAAAAGTACTCTTGCTTCGCCTTTACGCCCTGCCCTGCCTGCAACTTGCATAGCTAAAGCTAAAGTTTCTTCACTCGCTCTAAAACTAGGACGCAACAAATATTCATCAAGCCCTAAAATCACACTCAAATCCACACTATGATAATCATGTCCTTTAGCAAGCATAGAAGTGCCAATAAGTATATCGATCTTATTTTCATTAAAGTCTTTTAAAATAATATTAAGCTTTTTAACGCTTGTGATTTCATCGCTATCAAATTTTGCTATTTTTGCTAAAGGCAAAGCATTTTGCAAAAGCTCTAAAAGTTCAGCAGTCCCCATTTTTCTAGCTTCTAACATTTCTCCTTTGCAACTTGGACAATTTTGCTCTATTAAAGAAGTATAATTACAATAATGACATTTTAAAACATTTTTCTTTTTATGCATACTCATAGCAATAGAACAAAAAGGACATTTTATCGTTTCCCCACAATCCTTGCAAATGATTTGCCTAAAATTAGCCCTTGTAGGTAAAAACACTATAGCTTGTTTTTGATGTTTTAAACTTTTTTCTAATTCACTTAAAAGCATAGGCGTTATACCAAGCTCATTTTCATCATATAAAAAATGCTTTTTACTCTCAAAAAAAGTTCCTTTTAGTCTAAAACTTTTTTGTTTGTAAAAACTCGTTAAAGATGGGGTTGCAGAACCTAAAACCACTTTAATATTATTTTTTTGACCCAAAAAAAGTGCTAAATCTCTCGCATTAATAAAAGGCTGATTAGAAGCCTTATAAGAATTATCATGTTCTTCATCTACTACAATAAGTCCTAAATTTCTAAAGGGTAAAAACAAAGCCGATCTTGCACCCGCTACTAAAAGCACTTCTCCCTTGCAAAAACGCTCTAAATATTCTTGCTTTTTTTTCTTTGAAATTTTAGAATGCCACAGGAAAAAATTATCCTTAAAATACACTTCTAAACGCTTTTGCATTTGTGGAGTAAGTGCGATTTCTGGCATTAAAAGCAAAGCTTGCTTACCCTGTTCTAAACACTCTTTTATCAAAGAAATATAAATTTCAGTCTTGCCACTACCCGTATCAGCAAAAAGCAAGGAATTGTTTTCTTTTTGAAGAAAACTTAAGGCATTTTGTTGTTGATTGCTTAGCTTAGGGGTATCTTTAAAAAACATTTTTTGACATTTATACTTAGGACTAGCTTCAAAAAAACCCAAAACAAAACCAAGTTTTGAAGCATAATAATAAACAATAAAATTTACCAATTCAAACTGCAAAGGAGTTAGAAAATACTCTGTAATTTCTTTAATTTCTACGGTTTTAAAATCGGGTTTTTGACATTCTTTAAGTACGATAGCTTTAAGGTTTTTTTTAGTTTTTAAATCCACTAATACTTGTGTTAAAGGTTTGATTTCATCAAAACTATGAAAAGTTAAATTATCCAAATACAAACCACAAATTGCAAGTTCATAATATCTTATATCAGATCTTTGCATCTAGAACTTCCTATACACTTTAACAAACCTTCTTTAGAATCATAAATAAATTCAACCATCTCTTTGGCGTTTAATGCAAATCTATAGTGATTTTTACCTATTTTTATCCAAGATTTAAAATCAGAATAAATAGGTGTATCAAGCAAAGAATAATCACAATCATTTAAACAATAAAAGAGTTTTTCTTTGGCTTGATTGTTTTGCGCATTATCTAAAATTTCTGGAAAATTTAAATTTTTAAGTCTCATTTGACTACGCATTAAAGCAAGAGCTGAGCTTAGCATTTCATAGTCCATTTTTAATTTTAAAATTTTAACCTCATCTTTTGTAGTATTGATAAAAGATAAAGATAAGCTTGACAAAATTCCCAAAATCAAAATCACAAAAACAAGCTCAAGCAGAGTAAAAGCTTTATTCATTTTGTCGGGAGTTCTTCATTGATTGCTTTTATTAGTTTCTTAAGTTCTCTTTCTAGAATATAATTTTCATAACTTTTTTTAACAAACGCATCTACAAAGCGTTTAAGTTCTATTTTTTTAGTACCCCCTGAAATCAAAGCGATATCATCTTCTAAAAAATTTGCAAATTCTTCACTGCACTTAACAATGAAATCTTTTGCATTAACATTAACAATGACTTGTTTTAGATTATCTGCCAAGAACAGCCTCTATTTTCTTATAAATATCTTCGCTTTCTATATTGCGAGATTTAAGTTCTTCTTCTAAACGCATGATTTGATTGCTTTTTGCTTCATTTTGTGCTTTAACGCTTACAAGCTCATTTCTTAAAGCCTCATTGGCTTCGCAAACTTCGTTATATTTTTCAATGAGTTCATTTACTTTATCTGTCATAGTATTGATTATTTTTTCATCAAACATATTTTTGCCTTCTTAAGAAATTTGTAATTTATGGAAAATATTATTTGATATTGTAGCAGAAAAAAATTTAAATTTAGGTTTTTATTGTCAATTAATTTTTAATTAAAGCATTTTCTTTTAAAATTTTTTCAAAAATAAAAATAAAGTAGAAAAATGTTAGAACTTACCAGCGAATTTAAACCTAGTCCTGATCAACAAGAAGCCATAAAAGGTATAGTAAAAAGTATAAAAAAAGGCAACAAATATCAAACCTTACTAGGCGTTACAGGAAGTGGAAAAACCTTTACCATGGCAAATGTCATTAAAGAACTTAATATGCCCACTCTTATCATGAGTCACAACAAAAGCCTTTGTGCACAACTTTATAGCGAATTTAAAGGCTTTTTTTCTAAAAATCATGTGGAATATTTTATATCTTATTATGATTATTATCAACCTGAAGCCTATATTCCACGCACTGATGTTTTCATAGAAAAAGACAGCTCCACTAATGAAGACTTAGAGCGTTTAAGACTGAGTGCTACTGCTTCTCTTTTAAGTTATGAAGATGTAGTTTGCATAGCTAGTGTTTCGGCAAATTATGGACTTGGTAATCCAAATGAATACATAGGCATGGTTTTAATCTTTGAACTAGGTATGCAAATTTCACAAAAAGAACTTTTAAAAAAACTTGTAGATATGGGTTATAAAAGAAATGATAATTTTTTTGATCGTGCAGATTTTAGAGTTCAAGGAGATATTATAGACATTTATCCAGCTTATTATGAAGATGAAGTAGTAAGACTTGAATTTTTTGGCGATGAGCTTGATGCTATGTATCATTACAATGTTTTAGAAAATAAAAAAGGCAAAGATTTAAAACGCTTCATACTCTATCCTACAAGCCAGTTTAGTGTAGGTGAAACAAGGCTAAAACAAGCGATAAAAGACATAAAAGCAGAACTTAACGAACGCCTTGCTTATTTTGAACATGAAAATAAACTCGTAGAATATCAACGCCTTAAACAAAGGGTTGAATTTGATCTTGAAATGCTTACAAGCACAGGAATGTGTAAAGGCGTTGAAAATTATGCAAGACATTTAACAGGGCTTAAAGAAGGTGATATTCCTTATACGCTTTTTGATTATTTTGCGATTAAAGATAGAAAATTTCTTGTTATAGTCGATGAAAGCCATGTATCTTTACCACAATTTAGAGGTATGTTTGCAGGAGATAGAAGCAGAAAACAAACCTTGGTGGATTATGGTTTTCGTTTGCCCTCAGCCTTGGATAACCGTCCTTTAATGTTTGATGAATTTATCCATAAAAATTGTCAATTTCTTTTTGTTTCAGCCACACCTGCACCTTTAGAACTTGAACTGAGTAAAGAAAACATCTTTCATCAAATCATGCGTCCTACGGGACTGCTTGATCCTTTAATAGAGTTAAAAGATAGTGATAATCAGGTTGAAATTTTATTTGATGAGGCTAAAAAAGTCATACAAAGGAATGAACGTGTTTTAGTGACTGTGCTAACTAAAAAACTCGCTGAAGAACTTACAAGGTATTATTTAGAGCTTGGTATAAAAGTCAAATACATGCACTCAGACATCGATGCTATAGAACGCAATGAAATCATAAGAGGTTTAAGAAGCGGTGCTTTTGATATGCTAATTGGCATTAACTTACTTAGAGAAGGACTAGATCTACCTGAAGTTTCACTCATTGCCATTATGGATGCAGATAAGGAAGGCTTTTTAAGAAGCACTACAAGTTTAATCCAAACCATGGGAAGAGCAGCTAGAAATGTCAATGGTAAGGTTTTGCTTTTTTGCAAAAAAATCACAAAATCCATGCAAGAAGCTATGGATACCACCAATGAACGCCGCAAACTTCAAATGGCTTATAATAAAAAATACAATATCACGCCAACTTCAGTCAAACGCCATATTGAAGAGAGTTTGAAAAATGAAGAGGATTTAGGCGAAATTTATCGCAAAGGTAAAAAACTCGAAAAAATGCCTGCTAGTGAAAGAGCTAAACTTGTCAAAGAGTTAAGAAAACAAATGCTTGAAGCAGCTAAAGCACTTGAGTTTGAAAAAGCTGCTGCTATTAGAGATGAGATTAATAAATTAAGGGATTTATAATAAAAATATATCCCTTGTTCTAACTCCTGCCTCATTAAGCAAAGCACTTAAAATTTCATACTGAAAGTCTTGCAACGGACGTTTTTCTTTTAAAACTATACCTATAACCCCTTTAGTTTTTTCCCATCTTCTATAGGTAAATACATAGCATTAGCATTAGGCAGGGTATTTGTACAAACACCTGCTCTTTCTTTATTTGTTGCAACCCATTGAGCAATAGCAATCTCATCAGCACTAAAACAATTTTTTAACATTTGCTTATCATCGTTAAAAAACAACAAAGGTTTCGATAAAATATTGTTTTTATTTATAGGATAAATAATAGGCAAATTTAATAATTTTAAAGCTTGATTTCCAAGTTGTTCCCAAAGCTCTTGTTTGCTTTTCACTCTTGCTAACTTTTCACTATTTTCAAGCAAAATAGCTGTTCTATAAGCTCTTTTAGTGAGTTCTTTAGATTGCAATTTTAATCTTCTAGTAAAAACAGCTGTTAAAAATCCAACTATAAACATAGTTGTAAAAGTAATAATATTTCCACTATCATGAACTTTAAGACTAAAAATAGGTTCTAAAAAGAAAAAATTATAAATCAAAACACTTACCAAAGAAGAATAAAAGGCGAAAATTTTATTATCAGAAATAAAAGAAGAAGCAAAAACTGCTAAAATAAAAATCATAACCATATTACTTGGCTGAGTATTAAATTTATGAAATACAAAAGCTATAAAAGTTGCTAAAAGCAAAACTCCTGTGATTTTTAAAAAACCTAAAAAATCAAAACTTTTTTTACTTCGTATTTTAGGAGTAGAAATTTGATTTTCATTAACAATATATAAATCAATATTGGGTGCTTTTTTAGCAACAGCTTCAAAAATCTCTTCTTTAAACTTTTTTTATCTTTATTTTTACCTAAAACAATTTTAGAAACATTGCTAAGACTTGAATACTCTGCAATTTGTCTTGCTATATCATCATATACGCTAATGATTTCAGCATCAAAACTTTTAGCTAGTTCTATATTTTCTTCTAAGGCTTTTTCTTCTTTAATATTGGGATTTTTCATATAAAGCGCACTCAATTTAGCATGAAAAGCTAAAGCAAGTCTTGCAGCTGCACGAATAACCTTTGCATTTGAAGCATTAATACAAACTAAAATATGCTCTCCAGTATGATAAGCTAAATCATCATTAATAAGCCTTTGTTCACTTGCTCTTAAATTCACTCTTGAAGCAAGTCTTCTTAAGGCAATCTCACGCAAAGCTATAAGTCTTTCTTGGCGAAAGAAATTTTCAAGTGCTAGTTTAGCTTGTTTTTCCTTATAAATTTTACCATCTTGCATTCTTTTTAAAAGCTTATTAGGTTCAATATCAACAAGTTCAACCTGATCAGCCTCATCAAAAATACGATCAGGAATACGCTCTTTAACTTCTATCTTACTGATATTAGCGACTAAATCATTTAAGCTTTCTAAATGTTGTATATTTAAAGTAGTATAAACATCAATCCCTGCTTTTAGAAGTTCTTCTATATCTTGAAAACGCTTTTCATTACGCAAGCCTTTAGCATTAGTGTGTGCAAGCTCATCTACTAAAACCAAAGCAGGCTTTCTCTTAAGGGTAGCGTCTAAATCAAATTCTTTTAATACTATATTTTTATAAGGAATTTCAAGATTAGCTATACTTTCAAAACCTTGTGTTAAAGCCATTGTTTCAGGTCTATCGTGAGGCTCTATATAGCCTAAAACAACATCAACTCCATTATCCCTTAAAGTTCTGGCTTCACTTAACATAGCATAAGTTTTTCCAGAACCTGCAGCATAACCTAAGAAAATTTTTAATTTTGCAAGTTTGTTTTTTTCTTCTTCCTTAGCTTTAACCTCAAGTTTTTTAAGAATTTGTTCAGGACTTTGTCTTTGCATGTTTATTCTTTTTTCATGGCTTTAGCAATAGCTATATTAACAGCTAAAACATTAACCTTTTCTTCCCCAAAAATCCCTAAAAATTTAGACTCGGTATTTTCTTGAATGATTTTTTCTAGTTCTTCTTTGGTGATTTTTGAAGATTGACTTATCCTAGGAATTTGTACTAGGGCTGCTTGAAGACTGATATGAGGATCAAGACCTGATCCTGAAGCACTTAATAAATCCAAAGGAATTTGTTCTTTTGTAATTTGCGGATTTTCATCTAAAAATTTTTGCAAATCTTTTTGCACACGCTCTTTTAAAGCAGGATTTGACATAGCATAATTAAATCCACCTGAACTTACACTGCTTTCATTTGTATCGCTTGTATTGTAATTTGACACAGATGTTCTTGAATGTAGAAAATAAGGTTTATTAAAATCTTGACCCAAAAGCTTTGAACCTACCGCTTTGCTTACATCCAAAGTCGGACGACCTTCTTTATCTACTAAACTTCCACTTGATTGATAAGGAAAAATAAATTTTGCAACTGTATTTAAAGCAAAAGGATAAATAAGAGTACACAATATTAGCATTACCACAAAAAAACTAAGCAAAGTTCTAAGCATATCACACTCCTAAAATTCTAAGTATCCAAGCTGTAGGAATATCAATTATTTTTATCCCTATAAAAGGTGCGATCATACCACCTAAACCATAAATACTTAAATTTCTTAAAAGCAAATGCTCGCTTTTCATAGGCTTAAATTTAACTCCACGCATAGCAATAGGATGAGCAAAGGTATAATAATAGCATTAAAAATAAGTGCTGATAAAATAGCGCTTTGCGGGGTAGCTAAATGCATAATATTTAAAATTTGCATTTGAGGTAAAACCACACTAAACATAGCAGGTAAAATAGCAAAATACTTAGCAATATCATTTGCCATACTAAAAGTTGTAAGACTGCCTCTAGTAATAAGCAAACCTTTTCCTATTTCAACTACTTCTAAAATTTTAGTAGGATTAGAATCAAGATCTATCATATTGGCTGCTTCTTTAGCTGCTTGAGTTCCTGAGTTCATAGCTATACCTACATCAGCTTGTGCAAGAGCTGGAGCATCATTGGTTCCATCTCCTGTCATGGCTACTATCTTACCTTGGGCTTGTTCTTTTTTAATAGCTTCTATTTTATCTTCAGGCTTGCATTCTGCTATAAATCGATCAAGCCCTGCTTCTTTGGCTATAGTAGCTGCTGTTAAAGGATTATCTCCGGTACACATTAAAGTTTTTATGCCCATTTTTCTAAGCTCATCAAAGCGCTCTTTAAGTCCTGGTTTTACTGTATCCTTTAGATAAATCACTCCTAAAATTTTTTCATTTTTACACACTACCAAAGGAGTACCACCAAGATTTGAAATTTCCATTACCTTAGTTTCTAAATCGCTAGGAATTTTTCCATTCATTTCGCTTATATAAGCTCTTATAGCATCAAAAGCACCTTTGCGAATTTTTATATTATCTTGCAAATCCACACCACTCATTCTATTTTGAGCGCTAAATTCGATAAATTCTTTAATATCATTACCTTCTAATTCATAACCCATTTTTTAAGCCAATGCAATTATGCTTTTACCTTCTGGAGTTTCATCTTTTAAAGAGGATAAAACACAAGCTTTAATCATTTCTTCTTTACTTATACCTTGGACTTCATAAAATTCATTTGCCAAACGGTTTCCAAAAGTAATCGTTCCTGTTTTATCTAAAATCATAGTATCAACATCACCACAACTTTCAACAGCCTTGCCTGAAAGTGCGATCACATTAAAACGCGTTACCCTGTCCATACCTGCTATTCCTATAGCTGATAAAAGCCCCCCCTATAGTTGTAGGAATAAGACATACAAGCAATGCTACTAACCATGAAATAGGCAAACTCACGCCTAAAAATTGTATAAAAGGATATAAACTTACAACCACCACCAAAAAACTCAAACTAAGTGCAATTAAAAGAGTATTAAGAGCAATTTCATTTGGAGTTTTTTGACGCGCAGCACCTTCTACAAGATTGATCATTTTATCTAAAAAACTTTCCCCAGCTCCAACTAAAATTTTAATCTTTAAAAAATCAGTTAAAACCGTAGTCCCACCTGTAACAGAAGAAAAATCACCGCCCGCTTCACGCATAACAGGTGCACTTTCACCTGTAATAGCTGATTCATCAACACTTGCAGCACCTTCTACAATTTCTCCATCATTAGGTATAAGTTCACCTGCTTTAACTAAAACTATATCACCTATTTTTAACTCGCTAGAATTAAGCATTTCTTCACTGCCATCACTTTTTATGCGTCTAGCTTTAGAATCCTTTTTGCTTTGTCTTAAGGTAGCTGCTTGGGCTTTACCCCTTCCTTCTGCAATACTTTCTGCAAAATTTGCAAAAAGCAAGGTTACAAATAAAATAAAAGTGATTAAGATGTTATAAATTCTTTCATCAGAATTTCCATTAAACAAAGTAGGAAAAATACTTAAAATCAAAGTAAGAATCGATCCAACTTCCACCATAAACATAACAGGATTTTTTACCATAAAGCGTTGATCAAATTTTAAAAATGCTCCTTTTATGGCATTATTTAAAATTTCTTTTGTAATGAGTTTATTTTGTTTTTTAGACATTGACTCTCCTTAATGCCATAAAGATAAATATTCTGCAACGCTTGATAAAGTAAGCACTGGAAAAAAAGTAAGTGCAGCAAAAATATATATAATACAAACAAGCACAAACATAAAAGTTAAATTATCCGTTTTTAAAGAATTTGCAGTATTTTCTTGTGTATTTTTAGCCAAAAGCGATCCAGCTATAGCAAGCTGAGCTATTAAAACCAAATAACGCCCACAAAACATAGCAAAAGCTGTGCTTAAATTCCAAAATAAATTATCATCTTTTAAACCTTCAAGTCCTGAACCATTATTTGCTGCCGAAGAACTAAATTCATACAAAATTTGAGCCAAGCCATGAAAGCTAGGATTGCTTATACTATCTTTTGCAAAAACAACAGCTAATGCACTTAAAACAAGGATTAATAAAGGATGGATAAGAATTACCAAAGCTATAAGCTTCATTTGTGCGCTTTCTATTTTTTTACCCAAGAATTCTGGAGTTCTACCTATCATTAATGCACAAATAAACACGGTTAAAAGCACATAAATAATCATATTCATAAGCCCTACTCCTTCGCCACCGAAAGCTATATTTAGCATCATATTTAGCAAAGTAGCACTGATACTTAATGGATTTAAACTATCGTGCATATTATTGACGCTTCCTGTAGTAAAAGCAGTAGTTACAGCACTAAATAAACTCGAACCATCTGTGCCAAATCTTATTTCTTTACCTTCCAAATTTCCCAAATTTGCATTTAAACCCAAAAAATCCAAATTTGGATTTGACATTTTTTCGCTAAAATAAATTAAAAGCAAAGAAATGATAAAAATAATCCCCATTGCACCAAAAATAACTCCCCCTTCTTTTCCCATAAGAGCAAAACCTTGTCTTTCTTTTCTATGATAAACCATCAATCCAAAAGCTACAACACAGGCACTAGGAATAAGCATCATGGATAAAATTTGCAAAAAATTTGTAAGTAAAGCAGGATTTTCAAAAGGCATGCTTGAATTAGCACCAAAAAAACCACCCCCCCCCATTTGTCCCTAAATGTTTTATAGACTCAAGAGCTGCAACAGGACCTGTGGCAATGCTTTGAAATTTATTTTCTAAAGTAAGCACGCTAAAATTTGCGTGATAATTTTACACCACGCCTTCAGAGATAAAAATTACAGCCAAAATAAAACTTAAAGGCAACATCAAACGCGTAATAATACGCGTAAAATCTTCATAAAAATTTCCCATTTGCATACTACATAAAGCACGACAAAAAGCCATACAAGCAGAATATCCACTCGCACTTGAAACAAACATAGCAAGTAAAATGCCTGTATTTTGCGAAAGCAAACTTAAAGCACTCTCTCCACTACAATGCTGAAGGTTTGTATTTGTAATAAAACTAATTACAGTATTTAAATTCAAATCCCCTTTCATAGAATTTATCGAATTAGGATTTAAAAAAAGTTTATCTTGTAAATAAAAAATCACGAAAGAAAAAATAGCCACTAAGGCATTAAAAGCAATTAAATGCAAAGAATAATTTTTGCCAAGTCATATTTTTTCTATCAATTGCACAAATTTTATAAATTAAGTTATCAATTGGATTAAAAATAAAATCAAAAATAGTTTTTTTACAGCTTGCAATTTTATAAAGATAATTTCCAAAAATTAAAGCCAATATAAAAGCTATAATCAGTGTTATTAAAATTTCTAGCATATTTTTCCTTTAAAATTTTTCAGGATATAATAGAGCATAAAATAAATAAAGAGCAAGTATTAAGCTTAAAACTAGTAAAAATATCATCCGCTTGTCCTAGTTTGAATTTCACAAAAACGGATAAACAACCATAAACCACCAAAAGCTAAAAGCAGAAGCAAAGCAAAGATAACATCCATAGGATAGCCCTTTCTCATTGATTCAAAATAGGATTTATCCTATCCTTGTTAAGCTTATATTTTGATTAATACTAATTTTATGATTTATTTATAATTTTTATCTATATTAAATAAAAAGACAAATGAAGAATTTAGCAGGAAAAATCCTACTAAAAATTTTTAAAGATAACCCGCTGCCATAGCGATAAAATATCCTGCTATACAAGAAGTGATTACACCTATAAGACCTGGTAAAATAAAACTATGATTGATAACAAATTTACCAATGTGAGTAGTACCTGATCTGTCAAATTGTATAGTAGCCAAATCGCTTGGATAAGTTGGTAAAATATAATATCCATAACAAGCAGCCGCAAAGGCAACAATTACACCAGGTTCAACACCAATTCCTAAAGCCAAAGGAACAAAAGCCGAAATAGCCGCTGCTTGAGAGTTTACAAATTTTGAAATTAAAAGAAGCATTACAGCATAAGTCCAAGGATAATCTACAACTACATCTCCAAGAGCTTTTTTCATCATAGGAGTATGAACAGCAAACATAGTATCAGCCATCCAAGAAATTCCAAAAACTGCAACAAGAGCTATCATACCGGATTTAAAAATCTCATTTGAGCCGATTTTTTTTACATCTGTTTTAGTAAAGATAATAATCAAAGAACCTGCTAAAAGCATGAACATTTGAATCACTGAAACCATAGATAAAATATCCATTTTAGGATTGCCTAAAGCATCTACTTGAGGAATACCATTTTTTACAACTTGTCCCCAATTTGGGCGTAAAGAATCAAATATACCTAATAAAGCCACTAAAGCAATAGCTCCTAAGAAAATCCACATTGCAATCCAATTGCTTTTTGGAAGTTGAACACCTAAAAGTGTTTTAGAATCACCATAAACATATTTTTTAAATTCAGGATCTTTAAGTTTTTCTTGAAAAACCTCATCTTTATCCAAATCTTTTCCTCTAAACCAAGAAAAAATTCCCACACATAAAACACCAAAAAGCGTACTAGGTATAGTAATTTGAAGAAGATTGATATAGCCATCAAAACCTGCTAATTTATGTTCTGCATTTAAAAGCAAAGCTGTTAAACTCACAACTGCAACAGAAACAGGACTTGCAATAATACCCATTTGTGAAGATATAGAAGCTGCTGCCATTGGACGCTCAGGACGAATACCGTTTTTAATCGCTATGTCATAAATAATAGGCATAATAGTATAAACCACATGTCCTGTCCCACAAAGTATGGTTAAAAAGCAAGTTACAAAGGGAGCTAAAATGGTTAAGAATTTAGGATTGCGTCTTAAAATTCTTTCAGCTATTTGAAGCATTACATCAAGACCGCCACTTGCTTGTAAAGTCGCACTTGCAACAACCACAGCTAAGATAGTAAGCATTACATCTATAGCGGGCTTTCCAGGTTTTATATGAAAAGCAAAAACAAGCATTAAAATACCTATACCACCGAGTAAGCCAAGAGCTATACCACCTTTTTTTGCACCGTAAAAAAGACAAATTAAAACAATGATGATTTGGATTGCAAATTGCCCTCCCTCACTAAGGCTTGTTAAAAAGTCCATTTTAACTCCTTTGAAAATTAATATTTAAAAACAGTTATTATTGTATCACATTTTTAAATTAAAGAATAATATTTCTAAAAATAAAACAATAATTTTTTATATTATTTAAATTAAATTTAAATATAAAACAAAAGTGTAATGGGTTTGATAGATTGATAGAATTTTATCCTTCAAGTTCATATAATTTTTTTCTATCTGTAGAGCTTGCTATATTAAGATGTTTGCGATATTTTGTAATAGTTCTTCGCCCTATATCGACTTTAAATTCTTCTTTGATTAATTCTAAAATTTTACTATCGCTTAAAGGTTTATTGCGATCTTCATTCTTTACTAAATTTGCCACAAATTCTTTAACACCTACATTTGAAGTCTCTCCCTCTTCATCAAGAGCAAAAGCAAAAAAATCACGCAAAGGGATAAGTCCTCTTTCACAACTTAAATATTTATTTGCCACAGCTCTTGATATAGTCGAAGCATTGCGTTCTAAATCAAGTGCTAAATCCTTAAAAGTCATAGGTTTTATCTCTTTTCCCATGAAAAAATCATATTGATATTCTACTATCATAAGCCCTATTTTATAAAGAGTAGCTTTTCTCATCGCTAAAGCATCAACTAAATTTTTTGCTTCTTTGATGTAATGACTTAAAAAATCATGCTCTAAACCATCAGTTTGGATTGAAATTTCAGGATAATAATCATCATTGATTTTTACTTTAATTTCACCATTTTCTTTATAAACAAAAATATCAGGAACAATTATACGAGAATCTTCAAAATATTCCAAAAAAGGGGGAGTGCTAAAGCGCTTAAGTACAGCTAATGCTTCTTTATATAAAGGCTCTTTGGTATAGTTTTGTATATTTTCAAAATCCATAATCAACATTCTACAAAACTCATCAATATCTTCATCTAATTCCATATTTTCAAGAGCAAATAAAAATGCTTCTTTATAATCTTTAGCTCCCACTCCTACAGGATCTAAAAATTTAAATCTTGCTCTTACTCGCTCAATTTCTTCTAAGGAATACTCTTTTAAAAATTCTTCATCGTATTCAAAATATCCTTCCTCATTTAAGCATTCTATAATTTTTTTTGCAAGTTCTTGAGATTTGTTTGTAGGAAACAAAGGAGGAAGAATCTGTTCATTTAAAAGCTCATAAACACTTTTTTTGGCAAGTCCTTTATTATCCACAAAAGCCGAATTTACATTATGTTTATAAAATGAATCAAAATAATTCTTACCCTTATCATGAGCTTGTATCGAATCTTGAACATTTAAGAAAGGATTATCCTCAGCAAATTTATCTAAATTTTCTTTTAAATCTTCTATGTTTGCTTGTAAAATCGGCAACCAAGAGCGTAAAGTTTGAGAAATTTTAGTCTTGGGTACTTGGGTGATTTTTTGCTTTAACATCAATCAAGGAGTTTAAACTCCGCTCCTAAATAATACTTTTTCACATCTTTATTGGTTGCAATTTCATCAGCATTCCCACTAGCAAGTAAAGAACCTGATCTTATAACATAAGCTCTATCACAAATAGCCAAAGTCTCACGCACATTATGATCGGTAATTAAAACCCCAATCCCCAATCTTTTAAGCTCTTTAATTAAAGTTTGAATTTCAGCCACTGCTATAGGATCAACACCTGCAAAAGGCTCATCAAGAAGCAAAAACTTAGGTTCACACATCAAGCTTCTAGCGATCTCACAACGCCTTCTTTCACCTCCACTTAAACTTAAACCTTTCCTTAAACGAATAGGCTCTATACTTAAGAGTTCAAGCATTTGCTCAACTTTATCATGTAAAATTTTTTTATCTTTATAAAAAATCTGAGCCGCTAAAAGCAGGTTATCTTCTACACTTAAATCCTTAAAAATACTACTTTCTTGAGGTAAATAACCTATCCCTGATCTAGCTCTTTTGTTTAAAGGATCTTTTGTCACATCTAAACCGTCTAAAAGAACTTTTCCACTACTTGGGGAAATAAGTCCACATATCATATAAAAAGTTGTCGTTTTTCCTGCACCATTTGGCCCTAAAAGTCCTACAACTTCTCCGCTATTAACCTCTAAAGAAATTCCATGTATAATCTTAGTTTTTTTAATAATTTTTTCTAAATTTACAATTTCTAATTTACTCATAAATTTCATACTTTCTTTTGTCATCTTTAATGCTAATTTTAATCTGGATAGTAGAAATTCCAAATTTCATTAAAGTTTTTTTCAAATTTTCACCGCCCCATTCAACCAAATGTAAACCTTTTTCAAAAAAATTTTCAAATAAACCATTTGTTAAAAGTCCTTCTAAACCTTCTTGATAAATATCATAATGATAAATGCAAATATCATGATTTTCATATTTTTGCATAATGGAAAAAGTTGGAGAATCCACCCTTGCATCAAGACCAAGAAATTTAACCCAAGCTTGCACTAAGCTTGTTTTTCCACTAGCTAAATCTCCTTGAAGTAAAACAACACCTTCTTTAGGCATTATTTGAAGCATCGTTTTGATCTCATCTTTTGCTAAAATAAATTCTTTCATAATTTTACCACATATTCATTTTGTGCGTTTTTAGGAATACTTTTCGTACTAGGTATAGCTAGGACTTTATATTTTTGAGTGTATTCAGTAAAATGTAAAGTGATAATATCACCCACCTTAACCTCTTTACTCGCTTTAACAATAACGCCATTAATCCCCACTACACCACTTTTACACATATCTTCAGAAATAGCTCTTCTTTTCGTGATATTAACTACATTTAAAAATTTATCTACTCTCATAAAAGCAATTTTAGCAAAAAAAATCAATTTTTGGAACAAAATTTGCTTACGCCTTTGCTTTATTTTTTAAGAAAATAGCAAGTAAAAACTTTTCTTTAATGAAATTTGGATACAATTTTACAATTTTCAAATCTATTTTAACAAAGGATATCTTATGAAAAATGAAGTAAAAAAAGTAGTTTTAGCGTATTCTGGGGGGCTTGATACGAGCATTATTTTAAAATGGCTTCAAGATGAGTATAATTGTGAAGTTGTAACTTTTACAGCAGATATTGGTCAAGGTGAAGAACTCGAACCTGCAAGAAAAAAAGCCCTTTCTTTAGGCATAAAAGAAGAAAATATTTTCATTAAAGATTTAAGAGATGAATTTGTTAAAGATTATGTATTTCCTATGTTTAGAGCCAATGCGATTTATGAAGGAGAATATCTTTTAGGGACAAGTATAGCAAGACCACTTATAGCAAAAACTCAAGCACAAATCGCCCTGCAAACAGGTGCTGATGCAGTAAGTCATGGTGCCACAGGTAAAGGAAATGATCAAGTGCGTTTTGAACTTGGTTATCTTGCTTTTAATCCCGATTTAAAAATCATCGCTCCATGGCGTGAGTGGGATTTAAACAGTCGTGAAAAACTCCTTGCTTATGCACAAAAACACGGTATTGATATTTCTAAGAAAAAAGGAAAATCTCCTTATTCTATGGACGCAAATTTACTTCATATTTCTTACGAAGGACTTGTCTTAGAAGATCCTGCACACGCACCTGAAGAAGATATGTGGAGATGGAGTAAAAGCCCAAAAGATGCTCCAAATGAAAGTGAAATTATAGAACTTGATTTCCAAAAAGGAGATTTAGCAGCGATAAATGGAGAAAAACTAAGTCCTGCAGGACTTTTAACCAAACTTAACGAACTAGGCTGCAAACACGGTATAGGACGCCTTGATATAGTAGAAAATCGCTATGTAGGTATGAAAAGCCGTGGTTGTTACGAAACTCCAGGCGGTACCATACTTTTAAAAGCACACAGGGCGCTTGAAAGCATCACGCTTGATAGAGAAGCAGCACACTTAAAAGATGAACTCATGCCAAAATACGCAAGTTTAATTTACAATGGCTATTGGTTCTCGCCTGAAAGAATGATGCTTCAAGCCTTAATCGATGAGTCTCAAATTCACGCCAATGGCAGAGTAAAACTCGAGCTTTATAAAGGCAATGTGATGGTTATAGGACGAGAAAGTTCGAACGATAGCTTGTTTAACGCAGCTTATTGTACTTTTGAAGAAGATGAAGTGTATAATCAAAAAGATGCAGCAGGCTTTATCAAGCTTAATGCTTTGCGTTTTATCATCGCAGGAAAAAATGGAAGAAAATTTTAATAAAGGAATAAAATGAAAGTATTATTAATCAAAGATGTAAAAGCACTTGGAAAAGCAGGAGAAATAAAAGAAGTAAAAGACGGTTACGGACAAAATTTCTTAATCGCTAAAGGCTTTGCTAAAGCAGCTACTAATGAAGTTTTAAGAAAATATGAAAGCGACAAGAAAAAAGAGGCTGAAAATTTACGCTTTGAAATCGCAAATTTAGAAAAACTCAAAGAAGAACTTAGCAAAATCACTCTTGAAATTTCAAAACCCGTAGGTGCAAATGGAAGTTTGTTTGGTGGCGTAACCAAAGATGAAATCGCTCACGCCCTAAAAGAACAAAGCCATATAGAAATCGATAAAAAAAGTTTAGAATGTGATACCTTAAAAAGCTTAGGAATCCACGAAGTAAGCGTAAAACTTGGACACGCAATCCATGCTAAATTTAACATAAATATAAAGGCAGAATAATGTTTCACGCAACAACGATTTTAGCTTACAAAGGTAAAAATAAATCCGTAATTGGCGGAGATGGACAAGTAAGCTTTGGAAATACGGTGTTAAAAGGCAATGCTGTAAAGATTAGAAAACTCAACAATGGCAAAGTTTTAGCAGGTTTTGCAGGATCAACAGCTGATGCTTTTAATCTTTTTGATATGTTTGAAAATCTCCTTCAAAGTTCTAAAGGCGATCTTTTAAAAGCAGCGATTGACTTTTCTAAAGAATGGAGAAAAGACAAATACCTAAGAAAACTTGAAGCCATGATGCTCGTACTTGATAGAAATCACATTTTTCTACTTTCTGGTACAGGCGATGTGGTCGAACCTGAAGATGGGCAAATCGCAGCTATAGGAAGTGGTGGAAACTATGCACTTTCAGCTGCTAGAGCCTTAGCAAAACATACCGATTTAGATGAAGAAGAACTTGTAAAATCAAGCCTTCAAATCGCAGGTGAAATTTGCATTTATACCAATACCAATATCAAAACTTATGTAATCGAGGATGGGAAATGAATCTAACTCCAAAAGAAATTGTTAAATTTTTAGATGATTATGTTATAGGACAAAAAAAAGCTAAAAAAATCATAGCTATAGCTTTAAGAAATCGCTACCGCAGAATGCAACTTAGCCCTGAGCTACAAGATGATATCGTGCCAAAAAATATCTTAATGATAGGTTCTACAGGTGTAGGAAAAACAGAAATCGCTAGGCGTTTAGCTAAAATGATGGGCTTTCCTTTCATCAAAATCGAGGCGAGTAAATATACTGAAGTAGGTTTTGTAGGTCGTGATGTAGAAAGCATGGTAAGAGATCTTGCTAATGCGGCTTTAAATTTAGTAAAAAACGAACAAAGAGAAAAAAACAAAGATAAAATCGATGAATTTATAGAAAATAAAATTTTAGAAAAACTTTTACCACCTTTACCAAAGGGTATCAGCGATGAAAAACAAGAAGAATATAAAAACAGTCTTGAAAAAATGAGAACTAAACTAAGAAATGGCAATCTTGATGAAAGCACCATAGAAATAGAAATTTCACAAAATATGTTCGATACCAATCCTAACCTACCTCCTGAAATGGGTGCAATGCAAGATATAGTTAAGGTTATAGGCGTTGGCAGTAAAAAAGTCAAAAAAGAAATGAAAATCAAAGACGCTAAAAATGCTTTAAAAAACGAAGCAGGAGAAAAAATCCTAGACCAAGAAAGCATCAAAAGCGAAGCCTTAAAAAGAG
Source organism: Campylobacter sp. CFSAN093249 (assembly GCF_011067895.1). Taxonomy (NCBI): domain Bacteria; kingdom Pseudomonadati; phylum Campylobacterota; class Epsilonproteobacteria; order Campylobacterales; family Campylobacteraceae; genus Campylobacter; species Campylobacter sp. CFSAN093249. Next base: position 76,282 of record NZ_JAAMWM010000004.1, read on the forward strand.
CGGAAAATGAAGGCATTATTTTTATTGATGAAATCGATAAAATCGCTGTTTCAAGCGGAAATTCAAACCGCCAAGATCCAAGTAAAGAAGGGGTGCAAAGAGACTTACTTCCTATAGTCGAGGGATCAAATGTACAAACAAAAATAGGTACTTTAAAAACCGATCATATTCTTTTTATCGCTGCAGGGGCTTTTCATCTTAGCAAACCAAGTGATCTTATCCCTGAACTTCAGGGACGCTTTCCTTTAAGAGTGGAATTAGATAGTCTTGATGATAAAGCTCTTTATGAAATTTTAACACGCCCTAAAAATTCACTTTTAAAACAATACTCTCAGCTTTTAAAAACTGAAAATTTAGAACTTGAATTTAATGATGAAGCTATTAAAGAAATAGCAAAAATAGCTTCAAGAGCCAATGAAGAAATGCAAGATATAGGTGCTAGACGCTTACATACTGTAATAGAAAAATTACTTGAAGATCTAAGCTTTGAAGCTGATGAGTATGCGGGTAAAAAATTCGTAGTGGATAAAAAAATGGTAGAAGAAAAACTCGGAGATATCATAGAAAATAAAGATCTTGCAAGGTATATTTTGTGAAAAGTGGCTTTGTTAGTATCATAGGGCGTACTAATGCAGGAAAAAGTACTTTAATCAATTCCTTATTAGAAGAAAAAATCGCCCTAGTTTCTCACAAACAAAACGCCACAAGGCGTAAAATCAAAGCCATAGTGATGCATGAAAAAAATCAAATCATTTTCATCGATACCCCAGGACTTCACGAAAGCGGTGCTACGCTTAATCAACTGCTTGTCCAAAGTGCTATTAAATCCATGGGAGATTGTGATGTGATTTTATTTGTGGCAAGTGTTTTTGATAGTACAAAAGACTATGAAAATTTCCTTAGTCTAAACCCACAAGTACCACATATCATCGCTTTAAATAAAGTAGATTTAACCGACAATGCTACGCTTTTAAAAAAACTTAGCGAATATGCAAAATTTAGCCAACATTTTAAGGCTATCATTCCTTATTCTTCTAAGAAAAAAAGCTATAAAAAAGGCTTGTTAGATGAGATAGTAAAATACCTTGATGAACATGAATATTTTTATAATCCTGAATTTTTAAGTGCGAGTAGCGAAAAAGAACTTTATAGAGATTTCATACTTGAAAGTATTTATGAAAATTTAAGCGATGAGCTTCCTTATAGTAGCGAAGTGCTTATCAATCGCACCAAAGACACACCTAATCTTTTAATCCTAGAAGCCAATATCATCACAGATACAAACTCTCACAAGGGTATGCTTATAGGAAAAGAAGGGGCAACTTTAAAAAGAATAGGCAAAGATGCACGCTTTAAAATTTCAAAACTTGCCCAAAAAAAGGTACTTTTAAAGCTTTTTGTAACAGTGAAAAAAAACTGGCAAAAAGATGAAGAATTTTTAAAAAAACTTCTAAATGATGAAAATTAATTCATTAAATAAAATAAATTTTATAAAATCTACAGATTTACTTTATGCTCAAAGAACGGGAATATCCAAAGAAGACGAACTTTTTAACAATTTAACCGCAGATTTTAAGCTAAGCAAACCCTTTGACTATCAAATAGCTTTTTTTAAACATAGTGAAATTTATCATTGTTTTTTAGCACCTGTTTGCAAATTGAGAAAAAGTCGTTTTTGCTTTCCTGAACCTTTAATTTTTCAAGCTTTATTTGATGAAAGATTGATTGAAGAAAGTGATTATTGTGTTTTAAATTTATATGATCAAACTTTATATTTATATTTTTACCAAGAAGGAAAATTTATCAATCTTAAAAAAATCGAAAATTTCAACCCAGGTAATATGGATTTATTTTTTAAACAAAATCGATTTACAGAACTTTTAAAACACTATGAAAGCAAATTGCTACTTTATCAAGATTTGGATACAATCAAACATTACTTCTCATCTCAAATAAAATGTTTAAATCTAAATGATATTCTTGATAAAAATAGTTTATTGAAATTAAGTTCATATAGTATAAAAAATCTAGATCAAAATTGTAATTTTATCAAGCATAATAAAATAAAAATATCTATTTCTTTTAAAATTATATTAATATTTATTTTTAGCTTTAGTCTTAGCATGATGATTTTATTATTTAAAGATTTTATAGAGTACAAACAAAATAAGGAAATTCAAAATAAAAATTTTATCATACAAAAAGAAATTTCTAAACTAAAACAAGATAAGCAAAAATTATTAACAAACATACAAGATTTAAACTTTACTCTTTCCAATAAAATATCATCTACACAACAACAATTTCATATTTTATCCACCATAACAAAAGAAATCAATTTAGATAAAAATAAAGCAATCATTCTAAATCAAATCATATCATGGCTTAACTCCAATGAACTTAAAATCACAAATCTTGAATTTGAACAAACAAAAATCATTCTTTCTTTTATCGATGAAAACCACTTTAAAAGAGCATTAGAAAATCTAAATTCTGCTTTTAAAATTCTTGATAAAAATGAAGAAACATTTAATATCATATTAGAAGTCATACATGAATAAAATAGAAGTATTTTTGCAAAATTTAAATCCTAGGGAAAAATTTCTTTTTATTTCTTTTATCTGCCTTTGTGCTTTGTTTTTAGCTTTTAAAATTCACGATCACTTTTTGGAAGATATTTTTCAAAAAACATTAGTAGAACATAATTGCCTTGCATTAAATGAAGCAAAAATAGAAAATTCACATCTTAAAGAAATAGAGACAAAGCTAACAAAACAGATAAAAACAGAGGAAGAAAAATTAAAATACTATAAAGAAAAATTGCATTTATTTTCTTATGATAAAGATTTTTTCAATAAAAAAATCAATAATTTATCCAAAAATTTAATCATTAATGAAATAAAATTTTCCCAAGAAAACAAAAATTTTATTCACTATAATTATGTTTCTCTAAGTTTAAATGGCAACTTTAAAGACTTACTCAATTTTATACAAAATTTAGAAAATCTTCCTATAGCTTTAAAAATTGATAAAATAAAACTATACAATACACAGGGTTTAAAATTAAAGCTTGATTTAATGTTTAAATTTGTTAATTTATAATAATATTAAAATATTATATTTTTAAATATTATTATAAAAAAAATATTTAAAAATATTGTAATTTAATTATTTTTCTATTACTATTAGTTAAAATATTTTAAGCATAAAAAAGAAAGGTATTGGGAAGTGACTAAACAAGAAATACAAAAACTCGATACAAATTTCCTAGGTCATCCCAAGCCTTTATTCTCTTTATCAATGGTAGAACTTTGGGAAAGATTTGCTTTTTATGGCATACGATCTTACTTGTGCTTTTCATGGCAACAACCATAAGCAAAGGTGGACTTGGAATAAGTACTGAATACGCCTCGGCAATTTATGGCATTTTTGCAGGATGCTTGTATTTAGCAGCACTTCCTGGAGGCTGGATTACTGATAATTATTTAGGGCAAAAAAAGGCTTTATTTTTAGGTTCTTTTATTATAGCTTTAGGACATATTAGCATAGCCTTATCTATTTTAAGCACACCTATATTTTTCCTAGGACTTCTTTTATCGTTATTGGTACTGGATTTTTTAAAACTAGCGCTTCTGTAACAGTTGGAATGTTGTATAAACAAAATGATACAAGATGCGATACTGGCTATACGATTTTTTATATAGGAATTAACATTGGAGCATTCATTGCTCCTCTTATATGTGGTTTTGTTCAAGCAAAATGGAATTATCATTTAGGATTTGGCTAGGAGGTTTAGGTATGCTAATCTCTTTGCTTATTTTATATTTTAAAGCTGCCCTTGAGCTTGAAGAATTTCATAAAAATTGTACCTTAAAGCAAAACTGGGAACAACCATTTAAAAAAGTAAAAAATTTAACTCTTATACTAAGTATAAGCTTGTTAAGTATTATTGGATTTTTTCTAATGTTTATTAATCTTGTAAATATTAATCCCATATAATACTATCAAAAAAACTTCTAATTGTAATTTTACTATGCTTGGTAATTTATTTCATATATCTTTTTGTTTTTAAAGCCTTAAATAAAAGAGAGAAACAACAATTAATAATTTTAATTGTTTTATTCTTTGCAGCCACTTTTTTTGGAGTACTTTTAAACAAAAACCCTACCGCTTATAATCTTTTTGCGCAAGATTTTACAAATAGAAATATTTTTGATTGGAAAATTCCAACAAACTGGCTTCAATCTTTTAATCCAATTTTTATCATCATACTTGCTCCTATAGCAAGTTATATTTGGATATTTTTAGAGAAAAAAATATATATTTTTCTTCCATTGGAAAATTTACTTTAGGAATATTATTTGCCGGTATTGGCTTTATGATGATGACCTTTGCTTCACAAAATCTAATAAACAACAATGGTTTACCAATATCCATGGCTTGGATTATCATAAGTATATTCTTTTTAACACTTGGGGAACTATGCGTGTCTCCTATTGGACTCTCTATAATGGCTAAGGTTGCCCCTGATTTAATCAAAAATCAAATCATGGGACTTTGGTTTGTAGCAAGTGCGCTTGGAAATTTTGTTGCAGGACTTATAGGAGGAAATGTCAATATTAAAAACATCGATCAACTTCCTAATATTTTTAGACAATGCATGTGGATGCTTTTTGTTGTAGCACTTTTGCTTTTTATTGCTAAAAAACCATCTTAACAAAAAAAATAAGCAATTATCTAACTAAACTTAAAATACAAAATACACCAAAGTTGAAAATTGATCTTAATATTTCTTTTTTTATATTTGCAAAAAAGTAACATTATGATATAAATCATTTAAAAATATTACAAAGTTATACATATTTTTTAATTTCTTGTCTATAATTTATAAATAAAAATACACAAAGGATATAAATTGAGTAAAAATGTAAAAAATTTAGATACTTCATTTTTTGGACATCCAAAACCACTTTTATCTCTTTCACTTACTGAGCTTTGGGAAAGATTTTCTTTTTACGGAATTCGTCCCTTGCTTTACCTTTTTATGATAGCAAGTTTTGAAAAAAGTGGAATGAACTTAAAACCTGAAGAAGCAAGTGCAATTATGGGAATTTTTGCAAGTTGTTTATATCTTGCTGCTTTGCCAGGTGGATGGCTTGCGGACAATTACTTAGGACAAAAAAGAGCAATTTTACTAGGTGCTTTAACTATAGCATTTGGACATTTGTGCATAGCCTTTTCTTATTTTAACAATAAAATGATTTTTGTTGGTATGGTTTTTTTGGTTATAGGTACAGGACTTTTTAAAACTTGTGCTTCTGTAATGGTTGGAATGCTTTATAAAAAAAATGATGCAAGGCGTGACTCTGGTTTTACTCTTTTTTATATGTGCTTTAATTTTGGTGCTTTTGTAGCTCCTTTAATTTGCGGCTTTTTACAAAAAGAATACGGATGGCATTTTGGTTTTGGTGCAGGTGGGATTGGTATGCTTTTAGCGGTAATTATTTTCTACCTAAAAACTATGCCTGATTTAAAAGAATTTGATGAAAAAGTTGGCATAGACTCTACTTGGGATAGACCAAGCAAAAAAAGCAAAAACGCATTTTACATCATCATTGTATCAGGTATTGTTTTGCTTGGAGCAATATTTTTAATCCTTGGTGGTTTTATAAAATTAGATGCACAAGTTATTAATAAAAATATTATTCTAACTATCTTAGCTTGTGCTGGAATTTATTTTTTATATCTTTTCGCTTTTACTTCTTTAAAAATAGAAGAAAAAAGAAATTTAATTATTTTTATTGTTTTATTTTTAGCGGCTGCGTTATTTTGGTCAGTATATGAGCAACAATACACTTCTTTTAATTTTTTTGCAGAAAAATTAACAGATAAAACCATATTAAATTATGAAATTCCTACAATATGGTTTCAATCTCTTGGAGGTTTATTTGTTATACTTTTTGCACCTTTTAGTGCTTTTATATGGACTATATGTGCCAAAAATAATAAAGAAATTTCATCTATTATTAAATTTGCATTAGGACTTTTGGGTGCAGCTTTGGCATTTTTAATAATGGCTTTAGCTTCAAATCATGCAATTAGTTTAAATGGCGATGCTAATACATTAAGAGAAAATTTAGAAAATTCATCACAAATTATTTTAGTTTCACCTTGGTGGCTTGTCAGTAGCTTTTTGCTTATGGTTTTAGGAGAGCTTTGCCTTTCCCCTGTGGGACTTTCTATAATGACAAAAATTGCACCTAATTTAATTAAATCTCAAGTCATGGGACTTTGGTTTGTAGCAAGTGCATTAGGCAATGCTTTAGCTGGATTCATAGGTGGTAAAGCAAGTGAAGAAAATATAGCTTATTTGCCAAATTTATTTTACCAATGTATGTGGATATTACTTGGTGCTGTTATAATTTTACTTATACTCAAAAAACCTATCAATAAAATACTAAAAAATTAATATTAAGGAGAAAATATGAGTATTTACAAACAAAGAGTATTAGAACTTAGAAGATTAATGAAAGAAAATAATATTGACGCCTATCTCATCTTAAGCGCGGATCCGCATTTGAGCGAATATTTACCAGAATATTACAAAAACAGAGTCTTTATCAGTGGCTTTAAGGGTTCTGTTGGAACAGTTCTTATCACACAAGAAGAGGGCTTTTTGTGGGTAGATGGAAGATATTGGCTTCAAGCACAAAAGGAATTAGAAGGTAGTGGCATACTTTTACAAAAGCAAGATGCTAAAAATACTTTTACCAAATGGTTGGAAAAAAATTTAAGCGAAGATCAAATTTTAGGCATCGATTTTGCACTTTTACCTTTATCTTTGCAAAAAGATTTAAAGATTAATTGCAAGGCAAATTTAAAACATATAGATTTGATAAGTCCGCTTTGGAAAGATCGTCCCACTTTACCACAAGAAAAAATTTATGAACACGAACTAGAATACTGCTCTTACTCAAGAAAAGAAAAATTAGCATTAGTGCGTCAAAAAATGAAAAATTTAAATGTTACCTCTCATTTAATCTCCAGCCTTGATGATATAGCTTGGCTTACAAATTTAAGAGGGAATGATGTAAATTATAATCCTGTATTTTTAAGTCATTTGCTAATCTTGGAGGACAAAGCCTTGCTTTTTGTTGATCAGAAAAAAGTAAATTCAGAACTTGAAAAAAAATTAAATTTAGATGGGTTTTGGCTTAAAAATTATGATGAAATCATCATGGAGCTTGAAAAACTTGCAAATACAAATTTGCTTATTGAACCTTCAAAAATGACCGCTTTACTCATAAATTCTTTAGATAAAAGCGTAAAAATCATTCAAGAAATTAATCCAAGCACTCACTTAAAAGCAGCTAAAAATACAAAAGAAATAGCGCATATACAAGATGCTATGATAGAAGATGGAGTGGCTTTATGTAAATTTTTTGCCTGGCTTGAAGAAGCGATAGAAAATAAAGAACTAATAAGCGAATTAGACATAGATGTTAAAGCAAGCGAATTTAGAGCACAAAGCAAGTACTACATAAGTGATAGTTTTGCCACTATAGCAGGCTTTAACGAAAATGCAGCATATCCACATTATAAAGCCACAAAAGAGAGTTTTGCTTATCTTAAAAAAGATGGGCTTTTACTTATTGATTCTGGTGGACAATATAAAAACGGCACAACAGATATTACACGCGTTGTACCAATAGGAAAGGCTAATGCAGAACAAATTCATGACTATACCTTGGTTTTAAAAGCACATATTGCCATTTCCAGTGCAATTTTTCCAAAAGATATAGCTATGCCCTTACTTGATGCAATCACACGCGCACCTTTATGGAAAGAACAAATTGACTATATACACGGCACAGGACATGGCGTGGGATATTTTTTAAATGTCCATGAAGGTCCACAAGTTTTATCTTATCTATCCCCTGTGCTTGAAAAAACAAAAGCCAAAGAAGGTATGCTAACCTCCATAGAACCAGGTATTTATAAAGTAGGTAAATGGGGTATAAGACTTGAAAATTTAGTTATTCATACCAAAGTAGAAAATCCTAAAAATAAAGATTTTGGAGAGTTTTTATACTTTAAACCTGTTACTCTTTGTCCTTTTGAAATATCTTGTATTGATACAAAAATGTTAGATGAAAAAGAAAAAGAGTGGTTAAACAATTACCACAAAGAAGTATTTGAAAAACTTTCTCCTAAGCTAGGTGATTATCCAAAAGCTCTAGTTTGGCTTGAAAAAAGAACAAAAGCCATCTTTTAAGATACTTTTGTTAATATAGATAAATTTTCCTTGTATTAAACTTATAATTTATTTAATACAAGGTTTTTAAACCAATTGCTAAAAAAGTTTTTTTTGAAAAACTCAATTTACAACTAAAAATTATTTAAAATATCCAAGATCAATCATTTTTTGATAAATTTTAGCTACAGTTGCCCCTGAAGTAATATTTCTCCCACCATGCTCCAAAAGAACGGTAACTACATATTTTGGCTTAGAATAAGGAGCATAAGAAGTAAGCCACGCATGAGATCTAGTATAATACTCAAATTGTTTTTCATCGACCCTATTTTTATCTGTTTGTGAAAATCCCACAACCTGAGCGGTTCCTGTTTTTGCTGCAACTTTCACATCAAGATTATGCAAATAACGATAAGAGGTTCCTCCTTGCTCATTGGCAACGGCATACATTGCATCTCTTATATAAGGCAATTGACTCTTTTCAAACAAAGTAAAAATTTCTTTTTTATTTTCATCCATTTGATTTTCTATGGTTGTATTATTATTTTCTATGCTTTTTAAAAAATGAGGTATAACCTCTCCACCTTTTGCGATTTGAGCCGTATATCTAGCAATTTGCATAGGTGTTGCAAGAAAATTACCTTGACCTATAGCTGTATTTAAAGTATCACCTTGAAACCAAGATTGTCTATATCTTTGCATCTTCCATTCTTTGCTTGGTAAAGTTCCTACAAATTCACTAGGTAAATCTACCCCTGTTTTCACTCCAAAGCCAATGCGAGATAAAGTTTCACTTATTTGATCGATTCCAACTTGCAAACTGCCATTATAAAAATAAACATCACAACTATATTTTATCGCATGTTTTAAATCCACAGGTCCATGGCCTGATCGATTCCAACATCTAAAAAACCTGCCTCCAAGCTCAATGCTTCCATTGCAAACATAATGAGTCGACGGGCTAATATTTTTAGAATTTAAAAAAGAAAGCCCTACTCCCATTTTTACAACAGAACCTGGAGGATAATATCCATTTATAAGTTTATTTGTAAAAGGATGATCAAGACTATTTGAAAGCTCATCCCAATCCTTAAAAGAAATCCCTGTTACAAAAGGATTAAGATCATATTCAGGGAAACTCCCTGCAGCTAAAATAGATCCATCATTTACATTCATAATTATAGCAGCTCCAGCATTCCCTTCAAACAATGAAGTTAAATAAGACTGAAGCTCTATATCTATCGTAAGTTCTATATCATTAGACATAGCAGGAGTGTAAGAAAGCTGTTCTACTTCTTGATTTAAGGCATTAACCTTATAAACCCTAGTTCCTTTTTCTCCTTGTAAAATATCATTATAATAGCGTTCTATACCGCTTTTTCCCGTATAGTTAGAAAGTTTTGCTATTTCATTTTCTTGAACATCTTGCAAATTTGCCTTACCTACATACCCAATAATATGCGAAGCCAATTTTCCAAAAGGATATTTTCTTTTTACAACAGGATCTATTTTTATTGTTTTATTAAGATTTAACTCTGAATAATGCGGAATAATCTCATCGTAGGGTATAAAATCTACAACTTTAATAAAATCTTGATTATAGTAAGAATCATTTCTCTTATAAATTTCTGCTAATTTACTAGCATTTAAATCGGGAAATAAATTTGTAAGTTCAGATAATTCTTTATCTAAAATTCCTTTATTTGACTTTTTAATACTTAAATAAGGTTTAATAGAAATACTAAAACCCAAATCATTAATAGCCAATAAAGTTCCATTTCTATCTGTAATTTGACCCCTAACAGGTGGTAAAAATTCAGTTTTTATGGCATTTTGTTTAGCAAGCTCTTCATAATATACATTTGATTTTATACTCAAATAATACACACGACTTAATAAAAATATAAAAAACAATAGTATAAATCCAACAACTAAACGCATTCTCATTTAAATTTTACCTTTAAAAAACACATAAGCTAAACAACATTCTATAAAAACTGAAACAATATACGCCCATCCTAAAATTTTAATTTTTTCATCTCCAATATAAGACAATATCATATCCAAAAACAAAATAATGCCGTAAGCACAAAGCACAAAAACAACAGGGATAAATTTACCAATTTTTAAATTTGTCTTAATCCAATCTGCACAAAGATAATAAAAAATAAAAAATGCCAACCAAGATGAAAAAATAAAAAAATTATAAGTTATATCAGTAAAAAATAAAAAAAATAAAGAAAAATACCATCTAAAATCAAGCTTTGAAAAAGTTCTCTCTCTCTCTTCTAATAAGCAAAACATATAACAGAAAAAAATCCCATAAAGTAACGGGGTATATACAAAAGTCGAACCAAGAATCTGATAAATTAGAAAAAAAAATCCTAAAAAGACATAAGCTCCATTAAATTTTGCTTTATAAGCACTTAAATTTCTTCTCATTTATCAAGACCTAAAGTTTGATTGATAATAATATCTTCTAAAGAATCAAGGCCAAATTTATTCAAATTTGAAACTAAAATAGAGTCTTTAAATTCATTTTTTAACTTAGCTTTTTCACTTTGATTTAATTTATCGCATTTGGTAAAAACTTTTAAAATTTTTTGATCAGGTTGTAAAAATCTTTTCAAATAGTCATTTAAATTTACATCGATCTCTAAATGAGTATGTCTTGAGTCGATTAAATGTATAAATAACTTTATCGAGGTTCTTAATTTTAAAAATTCATCTAAGTTTTGATTCCATATTTCTTTTAAATTTTTAGAAACCTTTGCATAACCAAACCCTGGTAAATCGATAAAATTGATATTAAATTTTTCTTCATTTCTTTTGCAAGCTACTTCGAAAAAATTTATAAGCTGAGTTTTTCCAGGAGTTGCCGAACTTTTGGCTAAATTTTTTTGTTTACACAAAGAATTGATTAAAGAACTTTTTCCGACATTAGAACGCCCCAAAAATGCTACTTCACTAAAATTTGAGCTCAAATTCTCATCAAATTTCACTAAAGAAGTGATAAATTTAGCACTAATTATCATTTGTCTTTAAGATCAAACACAAAACGAGCAGGTTTTTGATCCTTACTCTCCACTCGATAAATATTAGCTTTTCTATCGACTATTATTTTATCACCAAAAAGTTTTTGATTGCTTCCAAGCTCATTTATATAAGCATGACCATTAATCTCGTAAGTATCTTTAATAACATTATAAATAAATTTATCTCCACTACCTTTATAAGTTTTACCTTTTAAAACAATCTTAAACCTAGCATTTTGCATTGCTTCATAACGAATAGGTTTGCGATTTTTATCCGTATAAATAATCAATTTTTCAGAATTTAAAATATCATCACCTCTAATTACTTCTACATTTCCACTAAGAATACTTTCACCCTTATTTTCATCTGAGTAAAAATTTAAAGCTTTTACTTCAATTTGAGTTGCCCAAGTTACACTTACACAAGCTAACAATAAAATTATTTGTCTTGCAACCACGCATTTACTCCTTGGATATTTAAAATTTTGTTTTTTACATCATAGTTTAAAGTATTTCCGTTAATAATACTTCCATTGATCAGAGCTTTAAAATTAGTATTTGTGTGTAAAATTTTATCCTTAGGTTGGTATTCTACCTCTTGAGAAATAATTTTGACATTATTAGAACCTATATAAGTAACATTTCCTTCAAACAAAACCTTGCTCATATCTTTATTGAAAAACTCTAAACGATTCGCACTAAGATTAAAATCTAAATTTAAAGTAATAAAATCATTAAATTCATCTCTATCTGCATATCTCACCCAAGAATTTGCCTTATAATATGCCTTAATTGTACTAGCATTACTCTCATAAGCTTTCAAATTTTTAGCCTCAATATTTTTAAAATTTAAAGCATTAGTTTGCAAATTTAAAGAATACGGATCTTGCAAACTTAAAATCGTAAAAGTAATTGTAAAAAGAGCAATTAAAATTCCAAAAATTTTTATAGCCAAAGCTTATTCCATTCTTCTTCTAGATGATTTTTTTCTACTAAAATTTCTATCATCTGTGCTACAGCAGCCTTACCACCTTTTTTGCTAAGCATTATGTCTACATTTAAATCTTTATGACCATCTTTTGGCTTAAAACTAAGTCCTACACTTTCAAGCAAAGCCTTATCGTTAAAATAATCCCCAATAGCCGCACACTGAGAAAAATCTAAATTAAGTTTTTGTAAAATTTCTTTTGCGCAAGCTAACTTATCCTTAATACCTTGATATAAAATTTCTATTTTTAAATCTTTAGCTCTTTTTTCAACACAAGGACAATTTCTACCTGTAATAATAGCAATTTTTTTACCAAGCTTTAGCCAAGCCTCGATAGCCGCTCCATCTTTTACATCAAATTCTTTAATAAATTCTCCATTAGAAGTATAAATAATTTTTCCATCAGTTAAACAGCCATCTACATCCAAAAAAATCAATTCTGTCATAATTTTTACTCTCTTACAACAAATGCACCTGCAAATGCACCACTTGCAGCAAAATCCCTTGCTTCATCTTCACTTCTAAAGCCTGTTAAGAAAACGCGATTTAACCCATCCACTGAACTTGTGCGTATAGTAGAGCTATAAGTTCTATAAGTTTTATATCTTGCTGCTATCGTTTGTGCTCCAGCTGGGTTTTTAAAGGCTCCAATTTGAACCATGAAATTTCCACCTTCATAAATTTGTCCATTATTTGCAATCTCTCCACTATTTCCATAGTTTACATTAGAATGTACAATATTATTACCCGAATTACTTGATCCAAACCCTATAACCTCAAGCCTTACTGGAGCTGTTCCTGAAGCAATCATATCAATTTGACTAGCAGCTCCTTTTGATAAATCTATAATACGATTATTTACAAAAGGACCTCTATCATTCACACGAACGGTAACTTGACGATTGTTATTTAGATTGGTTACTTTTAAGATGGTATTCATAGGTAAAGTTTTATGAGCCGCGGTTAAAGCATTTTGATTATAGGTTTCGCCATTAGAGGTTTTCTTGCCGTGAAAGCCTGGCCCATACCAACTCGCAATACCATCAGCAGTTTCGCCTACTGCTACAACAGTAGGATAATAAGTTTTACCGTTGATAGTATAAGGCTTCATCGTTCCTTTAGTCCCTGAAGAACTAGGACTGCTTTTAAAATCATTTGAAGGATAATACACTTGAGCATTATCCAAGCTAGAAAAAAAACTAGTGCCTAAACAACCACTAAAAAATAAAGCCCCTAGACTAACGGCTGACAACTTTAGTGTAATTGTTTTTATTTGCATTTTTATTCTCCTTGATTGGTATAATTAATTTTTGATTAATGCTAAGATGATTTTTTGCTATTTTATTGAATTCTCGAATTTCATCAACACTTATATTATAATTTTTTGCTATTTTATATAAAGAGTCACCAGACTTAACGGTATAAGTTCTTGTCATAGGTATAGTTGTATCAACCTTTGCAAGTTTTTCTGCTTTAAAATTTTTATCAAAAAATGCTACTTTATTAAGTGGTATATACATATAATACCCTTTACCAGGAGGCGTAAAATTATGTTTAAATTGTGGATTATATTTCTTAAAAGTTGCAAGATCCATATTTAAATTTTTAGCTATTTCTTTTAAAGATGCAGAAGAAGGCACATCAACTTTTGCAAATTCATTGCTTAAAGCATAATTCATTAAAGACGCATCTTTATCTAGTAAAAAATCCCTATCATTAGCTAAAAAAGCAAGCGTTAAAATCTTTCTTATAAAATTTCTAGTTTCTAAAGAAAGATATTTCTTATCAGGGTTCAATAAAACACTTAAATCATCACTTCCTGCTTGCTTGATAGCTTGTCTTAGCTTGCCATTTCCGCAATTATAAGCTAAAAGTGCCAAATACCATTTGCCAAATTCTTCTTTTAACTCTTTTAAATAATTTGTAGCGGCATAAGTTGACTTAACCGGATCACGCCTTTCATCAACATAAGCATCGATTCTTAAACCCAAATTTCTAGCTGTTGGTTGCATAAATTGCCAAACCCCTACAGCCTTGGCATTAGAAACGCTATGAGTTTTCAAGCCTGATTCAACCATAGCTAGATACAAAATCTCATCAGGAACTTCCTGCTGGGCTAAAATTTTTCTTATCATAGGAGTAACTTTTGAAAAATTTTGCATACTATCTATTAAAGTTTGAGCATGTTTTGATTTTATATCTTGTTGAGTTTGCACAAAAATCAAATCACTGATAAAACTTGGATTAATATCTAAATTTCTTAAAACATTCATTTGTCTTTCATAAAATTCAGGAGTATTAATTTGTGCAAAAAGAAAATTAAAACATATTAAAAAACACAATAAAATTTTTTTCATTAATAACCTTTAAAAAATAATTTTTCAGAATTGTTAAAACAAATTTCTAGAAGTTCTTTTCTTGATAAATTCAATACTTCACACATTTTGTTTGCTACAAATTGAGTTAACAAAGGTTCATTTCTTTTACCGCGATAAGGCTCTGGAGTAAGATATGGAGCATCAGTTTCAAGTAGTAGTCTATCTTTTGGAATTTTAGGTAAAATTTCAACTAATTTCTTAGCATTTTTAAAAGTTAAAACTCCCCCAATACCAAAATAAAATCCATCTTCAAAAAGAGTTAGTAAATGTTCGCTTGCATTAAAGCAGTGTAAAACTCCTCCTACAAGATCCTTAGAATACCCATGTAAAATCTCATAAGTATCATGATTTGCTTCTCTTGAGTGAATGATAACAGGTTTTTTAAATTCAATAGCAAGTTCAAGCTGTGCGATAAAAATCTTTTTTTGATTTTCTTTTTCTTTTTGAATTTCTTCAGCAAGATCACTTTTAAAACGGAAATAATCAAGCCCACATTCACCTACAGCTACACACTTTTCATCGCATAAATACTGCCTTAAAATTTTCTCATCATAATTATCAATTTCATAAGGATGCACCCCTGCTGCAAAAAAAATATTTTTATATTTATGAGCAATTGTAGCTGCATAAGGCAAGTCTTTTATATCAGCACCAGGTATGATAATTTTCTCTATACCATTTTTAAAAGCACGATTTAAAGTTTCATCTAAATCATCTTTAAATGCTTCACTGTCTAGATGGCAATGCGTATCAACAATCCTTAAACCATCTTGAAAATCAAGATTTAAGAACATACTTCAACTCTATCCTTGCCGTTATCTTTTGCTTGAGACAATATTTTACTTGCTTTATCAACCAAAGAATCAATCTTATCTCCACTTTTTCCAAAAACCACGCCTATAGAAGCTGTAAAAAAGACTTCATCTAAATTAACTAAAACACCAGCTTTTTTTATATTTACTCGTATACGAGAAAAGATTTTAATCGCTCTTTCTTGAGATATATTTTTAAGCAAAATACAAATTTTTTCTGCACTATATCTACCTACAAGATCTCTTCCTTTAGTTTCATTAACTATTTCATTGGCGCAGATTTTAATTACTTCATCACCAACTTCACGGCCGTATTCATCGTTAATCATTTGAAGATTATCTATATCTAAGAAAGCAAAAGCAAATTCCTCGTCTTTTGTTGCTATTTCGTTAAAATAATCATCTATTCCATCGATTAAAGCATTATAATTTTTAACCCCAGATACAAGATCTAAAACATTATAAGTGCTTAAAAATTTTTTATCATCCATGTAAGATAAACAACGATCTAAGCGACAATTAAAACTTTCTTTGCTTAAAGGCTTAAACAAATACTCATTAACTCCATTTTTAAAAGAATTCACTTCAAATGAATCATTATGATCCCCCAAAAGAATCACACCTAATTCATCATCACTAAAACGTTCTCTTACTTGAGTCAAAAGCTCAAAACCGCTAATTACTGGCATATTGACATCTGCTATAATAAGCTTAACATCATTATTATCATTTAAATAACTCATTGCTTCTTCGCCATGAGCCGCAGCTAAAACATTAAATTGTCTTTGAGTAAGTATTTTTTTAATTTCATTACGTTCAGGTAGCTTGCTCATAGCTACAATCACTTTAGTTTTTGCATATTGATTAAGTTTTACAATAGAACTAATAATCTCATCAATGCAAGTTTCACTTTCTTTAAAAATATAATCTAATATATCTTTATCCATAAATTTTTCTTTAGTAGCCTTATCACCACTAGCCGTAAGAACAATAGCAGGAATTTTCTTTTCTATAACATAATCCACAACTTCACCATTTGGGGCATCTGGCAAGCATAAATCCACAAAAGCTAAAAAATAATCATTATTCATTAACTCCTTAGCTTCAGCAAAACCAAAAGCAATATCTACCTCATAATCTAAAGTCATTTGAATTTTTTTAGCCAAAAGTTTGCCGAGCATTTTATTGTCATCAATAATTAAAATTTTCTTATTCATAGTGTGTAAAATACCTTTATATCTAAAATTTTTTATTATATTTGTTTCAAAAGAAAGGAAATTTTTATAGTTATATATTTTAACATAGCAAAATAAAAAATCCGCTTAATTCTTAAATAAGGTCTTAGCAAATTCGATCGCTTCATCACTAACAAGCTCTCCACTTACCATCCTAGCAAGTTCTTTAATTCTTTCTTCTTGATCAAGCTTTTTTACCTTACTTTCTTCACCATTTTTTTCAACTAAAAAATGATTATGTGCCTTAGAGGAAAGTTGAGGCAAATGAGAAATAGCAAAAATTTGATAAAACTTAGAAAGTTCCTCTAAAACCTTAGCTATACTCATAGCCTCTTTTCCGCTTAAATTTGCATCAATTTCATCTAAAAATAATATCCCTTTGCCTGCATTTAAAATATTACATTCTGTGGCTATAAAAGCAAGTCTTAAGCGATTTAATTCACCCGAACTTAAATTTTTTAAATGAGCTAAATTAATATCTAGCATTATCTCATCTTTGCCTAAAATTGAAATTTTTTCATTTTCTTTAAGCGTCAAACTTGCATCTTTCATATAAAGATCTTTAAGATAATTATTTAAACATTTTTCTAATTTTTTAAGGTTTTTCTTTCTTGTTTGAGTTAAAATTTGTGCTTTTTCTTCTAATTTTTGTTTTAATTCTTGAAATTTTTTTTCAAGTTCTTTTTTTTCAAAACTTAAATTTTCATAATGCTCTAGCTCATATTTTTTTTGTTTTAAAACTTCTAAAGCATTTTCTATGCTTTCATAACGCTTGATAAGATAGGATAAATTTTCAATGCGATCTAAAAGCGCCTCCACATCAAAATCCAAATCTTCCATTTTTTGATTTTCGCAAATCACACGCAATTCATTTAAACATTCACTAAAAAAACTCGCATCAACTTCGCTTAAATTTAAAGCTTCAATAACAACTTTTTCAAGCTCAAAAATACGCTCTGCCTTACTCCAAGCTTCTTCTAATTTATCTTTTTTAGAAAGCTTTTTTTTAAGTATTAAAAGCTCTTCATACTCACCTATTTTAGGATTAATGCTTGAAATTTTTTCAATTTGTGCTCTAGCTAGTTCTTTTAATTCTTCTACTTTTTTTTCTTCTTCTAAAATTGCATTAAGCTCATTAGAAATTTGACTATAAGTATTAAAATCTTTTTTAAAATCTTCTAAAAAGGAAACAAAATTTGTATTTTCTTGCATCTCCAAGGCATCTAAGAGATTTAAAAATTTTTCATTTCCAAATTCGTTATTTTCCTTTGCGCTTAAATACTTAATAAAAGTTTTACTTAAATTTTGCAAACTTTTTTTCGCTATGCTTTGATTGTTAATAAAATATTTTGTGTTTTTTTCTTTTAAGAGCTTAAAAACATTCTCCTCTTCACTTTCTATACCAAAACTTTCTAAATCCAACTTATCATCTACTTCTATTTCGACAATTTTAGCCTCACTTTCACTCAAAGAAAATGCGGATAAAATTCCTTTAAACAAGACCGATTTTCCAGCTCCGCTTAGGCCTGTAAAAACCGTAAGCCCTTTAGAAATTTCAAGCTCAGCCTTTTTAAAACCAAGATTTTCTTTCATAAAAATTCTATTTATCATCAATTTCCCCAGTGTAATTTTTCTTTTAAAATTTGAAAATAATCCCTATTTTTTGGGTGAATTAAAGCCACATTTTTATCACTTAAACCCACTTTTATACTTTTAAAATCATTCATTTTATAATTTTCTTGCCCATCAATGCAAAGCATGCAATCCTTTGCCATAATCTCTATTTCAAAACCTTTTGGCAAGACAATAGGGCGTTGTGTTAAAGAATGAGAACAAACAGGAGTTAAGATAAAAGCTTGAGCTAAAGTATAAACTATGGGTCCATTTGCACTTAAATTATAAGCTGTTGAACCCGCAGGAGTTGCAACAATAAGCCCATCTCCAAAATATTCATTAAATTTCTTTTCTTTTCTAAAAACTTCTATATGAGCCATAGAAGCTTGATTGTTTTTACTGATAACCACATCATTAAAAGCCAATTTTTCTAAAATTTTTCCTTGCCTATCTTCTAAAAAAATACTTAACAAATAAGGCTTTTCTATTCTAAATTCTCCTTGAAAAAAAGCTTGAAAAAAATTTTCAGCTTCATCAACTTTAAAATCTGTTAAAAAACCTAAATGTCCAGCATGAATTCCTAAAACTGCTTTATCATATTCACAAGCTTTACGGCATAAAGAAATCAAAGTTCCATCTCCACCTAAAGAAATAACAAAATCGGATATTTTAAACAAATCATCCAATCCATACTTTGGCAAATCTAAAATTTCAGAACTTTCTTTAAGCAATACAAGTTCAACTTTATATATAGATAAAATCGATTGAAGTTTTAAAATTTCCTTATCTAAACTCACATTGGGTCGCGTAACAAGTCCAATTTTTTTAATATTTTTATAATCTATTTTATTTTGCATAAAAAATTATATCAAATCTTAGCAAAGCAAAAGAATAAAAATACTATAATTTTGCTCATTATCTTAAAAAATCTTTTTCAAGGAATAAATTTGCGAAGTCATTATAATACAGACTTGGGAATTTCCCATGTTGGTCAAAGCGTTAAACTTTGCGGTTGGGTAAATAGCTACCGCGATCATGGTGGAGTTATTTTTATAGATTTAAGAGATAGAAGCGGTATTATCCAACTTGTTTGCGATCCAAATGATAGTAAAGAAGCTCATGAAATCGCTTCCAATGCAAGAAATGAATTTGTACTTATTACAGAAGGTACTATTCGTCCGCGTGGCGAAGGACTTGTAAATCCTAAGTTAAAAACAGGAGAAATCGAAGTAGTTGTTTCTAAACTTACCATAGAAAATGAAAGTGCCGTATCTCCTTTTGCTATCGCTGATGAAAGTGTAAATGAAGAATTACGCTTAAAATATCGCTTTTTAGATTTAAGAAATCCTAAACTTTATGAAAATTTTGCCTTGCGTTCTAAAGCTTGTATAGCAGCTAGAAATTCTTTGGCAAATATGGGATTTTTAGAAGTTGAAACCCCTATTCTTACCAAAGCTACTCCCGAAGGCGCAAGAGATTATCTCGTGCCTTCTCGTGTGCATCAGGGTGAATTTTATGCTCTTCCACAAAGCCCTCAGCTTTTCAAACAACTTTTAATGTGTAGCGGTTTTGATCGTTATTTTCAAATTGCAAAATGTTTTAGAGATGAAGATTTAAGAGCTGATCGCCAACCTGAATTCACACAAATTGATGTTGAAATGAGCTTTTGCGAACAAAAAGATGTGATCAAGGTAGCTGAAACTTTTTTAAAAGATATTTTCAAAGCTTGCGGCAAAGAAATTCAAACCCCTTTTAGACAAATGCAATACAAAGACGCTATGGAAAATTATGGCTCTGATAAGCCGGATTTAAGATTTGATCTTAAATTTATTGATGTGATTGATATTTTCACTAAGTCAAATAATGAAATTTTTGCAAATATTGCCAAAGATACAAAGAAAAATCGCATCAAAGCCATACGCGTTCCAAAAGGCGATACTATTTTTTCAAAAAGACAAATGCAAAGATTTGAAGAATTTGTGCGTAAATTTGGTGCAGAGGGCTTAGCTTTCATACAAGTTAAAAAAGATGGGCTTAAAGGTCCACTTTGTAAATTCTTTAGTGAAGAAGATTTAAATGAGCTAAGCAAACGCTGTGAGCTTGAAGTAGGAGATGTGGTATTTTTCGGTGCAGGAGCTAAAAAAACCGTGCTTGATTATATGGGAAGATTTAGAATTTTCTTAGCCAACGAGTTAAAACTCATAGATCCAAATGCCTTGGAATTCTTATGGGTTGTTGATTTTCCTATGTTTGAGCAAAATGATGACGGAAGTTATTCTGCGATGCACCATCCTTTTACCATGCCAAAAAATATCGATGAGACTGATTTAGAAGAAATTTCATCTATTGCTTATGATGTAGTGTTAAATGGCGTTGAGCTAGGTGGAGGTAGTATAAGAATCCATAAAAACGATATTCAACAAAAAGTATTTAAACTTTTAAATATCGATGAAGAACAACAAAAAGAAAAATTTGGCTTCTTGCTTAATGCTTTAAGTTTTGGTGCTCCACCACATGGAGGTATCGCTATAGGACTTGATAGACTCATCATGCTAGTTACAGGAGCAAACAGTATAAGAGAGGTTATAGCCTTTCCAAAAACCCAAAGAGCGCAATGCTTAATGACAGATGCACCATCGCCTGCTAGCAATGAAGCAATGAGAGAATTAGGAATCAAATTAAGGGAGAATATAAAATGAAAGAATTGTTTTTAATCATAGGTGCACCAGGTAGTGGAAAAACTACCGATGCTAGTTTAATCGCACAAGCAGATGCGACAAATATCACACACTATTCAACAGGAGATCTTTTAAGAGCTGAAGTAGCAAGCGGGAGTGAGCTTGGAAAAACTATAGATAGTTTTATATCCAAAGGCAATCTTGTTCCTTTAGATGTTGTTGTAAATACTATAGTTTGTGCTCTAAAAGCTGCTCCAACTAAAACTATCATCATCGATGGTTATCCAAGAAGTGTAGAGCAAATGATGGAATTTGATAAGGTTTTAAGTGAGCAAAATGAAATTTGTCTTAAAGGTGTCATAGAAGTAAGAGTAAGCGAAGAAGTTGCCAAAGAAAGAGTTTTAGGCAGAAATCGTGGTGCAGATGATAATGAAGAAGTGTTTTATAATAGAATGAAAGTTTATACAGAACCTTTAAATGAAATTTTAGATTTTTATCAAAAGAAAAAACTTCATTTTATTATCGATGGGGAACGCACTATCGAACCTATCGTTGCAGACATGAAAGAACTGATTAAAAAAATTCAAAGTATATAAGGAGAAAAAATGGATTTAAGCAAAATCAAAATCGGAGATATTCCAAATAAAATCAATGCCGTAATCGAAATTCCATACGGCTCAAGCATCAAATACGAAATCGATAAAGATAGTGGTGCTATCATGGTAGATCGCGTTATGGCTAGTGCGATGTTTTACCCAGCAAACTATGGTTTTATTGCCAATACTTTGGCTGATGATGGTGATCCTGTGGATATTTTAGTGCTTAATGAATATCCTATCCAAGCTGGAGCCGTGATTCCTTGTCGCTTAATTGGTGTTTTAATCATGGAAGATGAAAGCGGAATGGATGAAAAACTTCTTGCAGTTCCAAATTCAAAAATAGATGCAAGATATGATAATATAAAAACTTATACAGACTTACCACAAGCAACTTTAAATAAAATCAAAAATTTCTTTGAAACTTATAAAATTTTAGAGCCAAACAAATGGGTTAAAGTACAAGATTTTAAAGATGAAAAAGCTGCAATTGAAATTTTAGAAAAAGCAATCAAAAACTACAAATAATCTTAGCCCTTTGAAAGGGCTAAACTCAAGGAAAACTCGCAATGAAAAATATCGTTTTAGGTGGTGGTTGTTTTTGGTGTGTTGAAGCCGTATTTGAACGCCTAAAAGGTGTAATCGATACTGAAGTTGGATATAGCGGAGGAAATCCAAATCCTAGCTATGAAAGCGTGTGTAATGGTGATGGTAACATAGAAGTTGTCAAAATAAATTACGATGAAAAACAAATCTCTCTTCTTGAAATCTTAACACTCTTTTTTAAAATTCATGATCCAACAAGTATAGATAAACAAGGTGGAGATATTGGTATACAATATCGCTCAATAATCTTTTACGAAAATGAAGAAGATAAAATTTTAGCTCAAAATTTCATCGAAGAACAGCAAAAAATATTTAGCAAAAAAATAGTTACTAAAATTTCAAGATTGCAAACTTACTACAAAGCTGAAAACTATCATCAACATTATTTTATAAATAATCCCAATCAAGGATATTGTCAAGCTGTAATAGCTCCAAAACTGCAAAAAATACAATCAGACTAATTTCATCTTTTTAAGGTTAAAAAAATTTCAACTTTATTCACAGCCTTTTCACGCTGTGATTTTCTTTTCAAAGTACTTAAAAATAGAACTTTAAGCTTTAAAATAAAGAAAAAATTATTTATTGTTTTTTAAGTTTTTTTATGAATTTGTATTTAAATGTGAATAATTTTATCAATTAACATAATTTCCTAAGCTTAGCTATAAAAAATCCATCATAGTCTAAGCTTGGTAAAATCCGTCTGCATTTTGAAATTTCAGCAAATTCTTCACTTTGCCCTGCTTTAGCCTCAATATTTTCCAAATCAATATCTAAAAGCTCTAATTTAAACTCGCTTTTTAAAGCATTCTCTATCACTTCTTCATTTTCTTCCTTGGTAAAGGTGCAAGTACTATATACAAGCTCTCCTCCTATTTTTAATGCCTTTAAAGCAGAATGTAGAAGTTTTTTTTGAATTTTTGCAATATTTTTGATTTCTTTATAACTTTTTTCCAAATCAAAACCTATTTTAGCAAAAGTTGAACAAGGTGCATCGAGTAAAATTTTATCAAATTTTAAAGGACATAAATTGCCTATATTTTTACCATCTTTCATAAAAACTTTAGCATTCACGCCGTAATTTTTAAGATTTTTTTGCAAAATAAAAAATCTATCCCTACTCATCTCATTGCAAGCTAAATAACCTGTATTTTGCATAAAATTTGCAAGATTGATACTTTTGCCACCCGGAGCTGCACACATATCAAGAACACTTTGCCCTGCTTTAACTTCTAAATTTAAAGCACACAAATAAGAAGAATAATTTTGTATATAAAAATACGCCTCATTAAAAGCTTTCATAGAACTTAAGATAGCTTTATCTTTGGCATCAAACAAATAACAATAAGCATTGATCTTTTTAAATTTTAAATTTTGTTTTAAAAATTCTTTTTCTAATTCTTCAATGCTGGTTTTTAAAGCATTTACAAATACACAAACATTTTTTTCTTGAGTAAAAGAAGATAAAATATTTTGCATTTCATCTTTGGTATAAAGTTTTTCTATTCTAGAGAGCAAAATAATCCTTTATCATGATAAAAGCGGATAAAGAGTCTAATTTACCATCTTTTTTGCGTGTATTGGCTACACCGTATTCTAAAGCTTCTTTACTTGTTCCACTTTCATCTACAAAGCAAATTTCTTTATCAAATTCAAGCAAAGAAACAAAATGCTTAATGCGTCTTGTCATTTCTTCTTCGCTTGATCCACCCTTAGGAATGCCTACAATGAGTAAAGAAATTTCATGTATTTTAAGTAAATTTTTGATTTCATTGGCGGCTTGATTGCGATTTTTTCTTAAAACTGCATCTAAAGGCAAAGCGATCTTTTTATCTACGCAAAGCGCTACACCTATGCGTTTTAAACCTACATCTAAAGCCAAAGCTCTCATACTAAAACCCTTATAAAAAACCCTTCGATGGAAATTTTTCCCTCAAGTTCATATTCATAAACTTTTTGTCCATAAATTTTTAAAGCCTCATCAACACTCACACCTTTTTTACAAAACTCTAAAAATTCATCTTGATTTGTATCTATACTTGCAAACTCACTTACAAATTCTTTGAAATCACAAATCAATTTTGCTTTATTTTCCTTTAAAAGCAAATTAGTTGCTGTGCTTTCTCCTAGTCTTTGCGGTAAAACATATAAAGGTTTATTGAGTTCTAAAGCAAGTTTTGCACTTTGCATAGAACCACTTTTTATATCTGCTTGCGCAACTACAACAGCCTTACTTAAAGCAATAACCAAACGATTTCTTAGTAAAAAGTCATAATTTTTTGGCAAATAATCATCTTCATATTCACTTAAAGCCAAAGCATTTTCATAAATTTGTTTAATGATTTTTTCATTAGTTCTTGGATAAATTTGATCTAAACCATTAGCAAAAATACCTATAGTATTTGGCATAGCCGCCACACTTGCGGTGATATCCACACCCAAAGCACCGCCACTTACCACACAAAGATGAGCATTTTTAAGCATACTCGCTAAAGAAAAAACACAATTTTTCGTATAAACACTCATACGCCTTGAACCTATAATAGCGATTTTATCTTGTTTTAATAAAGATAAATTTCCTTTATAGTGTAATTTTTTAGGAGGCTTTTTTAAATCTTTAAAAAGTTCTAAAAATTCATCGGGCAAAATTTCACTTGCCATAAATTTCACTCAAATACACAAGATCAACGCCTTTTAACAAATCCTTACTTTGCTCTAAAGCTTTAAAAGTATTTTTTCTAGGATGTCCTATGGCTATAACAAAACCTTTTTTTTGTGCGAGTTTTACTGCGCTTTCGAGTTGTTTTTTAACATAATTAACATCATCTTCATTATCCAAAAACACATCTCTTTGTATATAAGGCATACTGAGTTCTTTAGCGATTTTATTTGCCTTAGAATTTCCTATAGTTTTAGAATCTACAAAAAATATATTTTGATTTTTTAAAGCCTCATAAAGCTTTCTCATAGCTTCTTCATTGCTTGTAAATAAACTTCCCGTGTGATTATTAATATATCTTAAATCCTTAAAATCTTTTTTAATTTGCTTGATTTTTTTAAAAATTCTTTCTTTGCTATCATTTGGATTTAAAGTATCAAGCTCGGGTTTATTGTAATTAATTGCTGCTAAAGGTAAATGCACCATATAAAAATCAAATTTTAAAGCAAGTTTTGGCGTTTCGATATGGTTTTTATCTGGCGGAAAAAAAGAAGGATTTAACTTTAAATTTAAAGCTTTTAAACCTCTAACCTGACTTGCATTTGCCATATCATCGATAATAATAGCAAGTTTTGGTTTTTTAGAAATTTTATTTAAATGAATATCTTCATTAAAAGTTAAATTTTGATCTTGGGTTAAATTTGTATCTTTTAGAATAAAATTTTGTTCTAAACTCTGATTTTGCTCTAAACTTAAATTCTGCTCCACACTGCTTAAATTTTGCTCATTTAAACTTGTGTTTAAATCATCAATTTCTTGAATTTTTTGCTCTAAAATACTTACAGATTTATTATTATCAAACTCATTCTCTTGAAAAATACCAATTTCATAATGATCTTTATTTAATGAAATTAAATCTTCTTGCTTATCAATAAAATAATCCGGCTTAACAGAAGAAACATCTTGGGAATTTTGATATTTTACTAAAATTCCCAAAGCTAAAGCTATGCAAAGTAAAAAAAGTATAGCTATGATTAAATAACGCTGAATTTGAACTAATTTTTTCTTTGACAATGTTTAGTTCTTATCTTTATCTACTAATTTTTTAGCACTGATCCAAGGCATCATAGCACGCAAATTGCGTCCTGTTTTTTCTATCAAAGAATCATTCATATTTTTGCGTTCTGCATGCATTCTAGCAAAACCTGCACGGCGTTCTAAGATAAAATCTTTTGCAAAAACACCATTTTGTATATCTTTTAAAACACCTTTCATCGCTTTTTTAGTCTCTTCAGTGATAATCTTTGGCCCTGTGATGTAATCGCCGTATTCTGCAGTATTTGAAATAGAATAACGCATATCTGCAATACCACCTTGATAAATCAAATCCACAATGAGTTTCATTTCATGCAAACACTCAAAATAAGCCATTTCAGGTTCATAACCTGCTTCAACCAAAGTTTCAAAACCTGCTTGAATCAAAGCACTAAGTCCACCACAAAGCACAGCTTGTTCACCAAAAAGATCTGTTTCTGTTTCAGCTTTAAAGGTTGTTTCTATAATGCCTGTGCGTCCACCCCCAATCGCGCTTGCATAACTTAAAGCTAAATTTTTAGCATTTTTACTTTCATCTTGATGAATAGCTATCAAGCAAGGAGTTCCACCACCTAAAGTAAATTCATTTCTTACTGTATGTCCTGGTGCTTTAGGTGCTATCATGATAACATCTACACCTTTTGGAACAACAATTTGACCATAGTGGATATTAAAACCGTGTGCAAAAGCTATAGCCTTACCTTCACTTAAATTTGGTTTTATTTCGACATTAAAAATATCTGCTTGAATTTCATCAGGAGCTAAAATCATAATCACATCCGCTATCTTAGAAGCTTCACTTACACTCATTACTTCAAAACCAGCATTTTTTGCTTTAACAGCACTTACACTACCTTCGCGAAGTCCGATAGTTACATTTACGCCATTATCCCTTAAATTCATCGCATGAGCGTGTCCTTGAGAGCCAAAACCTATAATTGCTACTTTTTTTGATTTGATTAAATTTAAATCACAATCTTTATCATAATATACTGTAATAGCCATATTCACTCCTTAAAAATTCAAAAATTAAAGGTATTATTATAGCAATTAAAGTATAAATTTCATATTTTTTTTATAAACTTTATGTAAGAATTTTACAAAAAATCATAAAGTATTAAAAGTGAAAGAATTTTTAAACAGTCTTAGTTATGGCATTAGCTCTCACGAAGTAAGCAATGAATTTAAACAAATTTTAAGAGAGCTTTTAGCCAATCATATCATTAAAGAACACAAAAACAAATACTATCTTAACAATGGTTTTGCCTTTGGGGTGCTTGATATTTCGAGCAAAGGTACAGGTTTTTTACAATGCTTTGATGAAAGTTTTAAAAAAGATCTTTTGATAGAAAACAAAAACCTAAAAGGTGCAAACTATAAAGATATAGTTGCAGTAAAACTTCTACCTTTAAAGAAAAAACGCCCCAGTGCAAAGGTGATTTTGGTTCTAAAAAGAGCCAATGAAACCTCTTTAGTGATCACCAAAAGGTATGGCGAAGCCGTACTTGGAATGAATATCAAAACAGGATTAAGCACCGCCTTAAAAGCTTCTCAAAAATCCTTAAAAGCACTACCTTTAGGAACAGTTTTAAAAATAGAAAATGAAAATAACAATATCATAGAAGTTTTAGGGCATATCCACGATGAAAGTATAGATGAAAAAATCTCTTTAGCCCTTTTCAATAAAAACAACGAATTTAGCGACGCTTGTATCAAAGAAGCCCTAGCAAACGGCGATAGTGTTGATGCGAGTATGTATGAAAATCGCATGGATTTAAGAGCCTTGCCTTTTTGCACTATAGATCCTATACATGCAAAAGATTTTGATGATGCGATTTATTTTGACACTCAAAAACGAGAAATTTATGTAGCTATTGCTGATGTTAGCGAATATGTTTATGCTTATAGTGCTATAGATAAAGAAGCAAGAAATCGTGGATTTTCTATTTATTTTCCGCACATTGCTATACCTATGTTACCGCATCCTTTAAGTGAAAATATCTGTTCTTTAAAACCTCATTTAGATCGCTTAGCGTATTGTTTTAAAATCACACTCGATCATGAAAATAAAGTCATCAAAGAAGAACTTTTTGAAGGTATTATCAACTCAAAACGCCGTTTTAATTACGATGAAGTTGATGAAATTTTGGTACAAAAACCTGATTTAAAAGAACTTTCATGGCTTTATGAGCTTTTTGAAATCACAAAAAATTTACGCAAAATGCGTCTTAAAAATGCCTTTGAATTTCGCACCGAAGAATTAAGAATGAATTTAGATGAAAATTTAAGTCTAAAAAGCACAGTTTTTGAAAAAGACACGCCTTCGCATAATTTGATCGAAGATTGTATGCTTTTAGCCAATAAAGCCGCAGCAAAACTCATAGATATAGGCGTTTTTAGAAATCACTTAAGTGCTGATACAAGAAAAATCGATAAGCTTTTAAATGAATTACGCGAACTCGGAATCGATGTAAATTTTAAACCCAATCTTCCTGAGCTCATACGCGACATACAAGCTTTAGCTGATGAATTAAATTTAAGAGCAGAAGTAGATAAACTCATCATCAAAGCACAAAAAAAAGCGGAATACTCTAGCGTAAATGCGGGGCATTTTGGCTTAGGTTTTGATAAATACTCACATTTTACAAGCCCTATAAGAAGGTATTCTGATCTTATTTTACACAGACTTTTAAAAGCGAAACAAAAAAACGATGAAAAACTTTTTAATTATCTACTTTTAAACATAGAAAGCACTTGCGAGAATCTTAGCACACTTGAAAGAGAGGCGGATAAGGTTGCTTTTGATTTTATGGATAGAAAATTTGCTAGATGGGCAGCTAAAAATATAGGCAAAAAATTTAAAGCTTTAGTTGTGCAAAATGACGGAGTTTGCATAGCTAAACTAGATGATGAAATCAAAGGAGCGGATATAATCCTTTATGATACGCATGCGAATTTACTAGAAAATGTTGAAGTGCAAATCATGGAAGCGGATATAGTTATGGCAAAAATTTATGCTAAAATCACCCAAAGACTTATAAAGGAAGAAAATGTATAGAAAAGAGCTCCAAACCCTGCTTTCTAAAGATTCAATACCTAATTTTTTCTTTCTTTATGGAGCAGATAATTTTCAAAGCGAACTTTATGCTGAATTTATAAAAGAAAAATATAAGCCCGATGAAACTTTAAAACTTTTTTTTGAAGAATACAACTTCACTCATGCAAGTGATTTTTTAAGCACAGGATCGCTTTTTAGCGAAAAAAAATTACTAGAAATTAAAACTTCTAAAAAAATTCCAATAAAAGATCTTAAAATTTTAGTCGAACTTTGTAAAAACAATACGGACAATTTCTTTCTTTTAGAGCTTTATGATGAAAACTCAAAGCAAAGTGACATAGAAAAAATTTTCTCTCCTCATTTTGCAAGATTTTTTAAAGCTAACGGAGCTAAAGAAGGCGTGGAGCTTTTAAGCATAAAAGCAAAACAACTAGGGGTTGAAATCACTCAAAATGCTTTATTTACCCTTTTTACAAGTTTTGATGAAAATTTATATCTTGCTGCGAGTGAACTTAATAAATTTAGCGGTTTAAGAGTAGATGAAAAAACCATAGAACAATACTGCTATAGCTTGAATACAGGAAGTTTTGAAAGCTTTTTTGAGAAAATTTTAAAAAAACAAGACTTTAAAAGCGAACTTGAAAAAATTTTAGACAATTTTAATGAAATTGCTTTAATCAACTCTTTATATAATTCTTTTTATCGTTTATTTAAAATCGCACTTTATGCTAAAGTCAATGGTAAAATTGACTTTAAAGATCTTTTAGGCTATACTCCACCTCCTCAAGTGGGACAAAATTTAAGCTCTCAAGCCTTTAGTTTAAAAATCGAACAATATAAAGAAATTTTCACTCTTTTACTTAAAAGCGAATACGAGCTTAAAACCAATTCTAAGCTCGTAAAAAAAGAATTTTTAATTTCAAATTTGCTTAAACTTGCAAGGATTTTGAAAAGCTAACTCACTCCATCACAAGTCGCATAAGGTGTAAGTCCTCACCTTGTGTGATTTTATATTCTATACTTTGACATTTAGGACACTTAAAAACATTTTCTTCTAAAATACTTGTTTTATCGCATTTTAAGCATAAAATTTCAAGCGGAGCAAGTTCTATAAAAAGTTTAGCATTTTTACAAATATTTGAGTTTTCTTTAAAAGTTTCAAAACAACGCTTAAAAAGATCCGCTTCTATACCGCTTAAACGCCCGATTTTTACATAAATTTCTTGTACATTACAAGCCTTATTGTTTAAGGCATTTTCTTCACAAAGTTCGATTAAAGATTCTACTATACTTAATTCGTGCATTAGCAAATTCTTGGTAAAAGTTCGCCTTTAGGGCTTTCTAAAAAGCGTTTTGCCCCATAAGCGTTTTGTAAGATCACGCGTGCTTTTTTCTCTTCTAAAACTTCTCCTATAATACTCGCATTTACATTGTATTTTTTTAGAATTTCCAAGGCTTTTAACTCATCTTCTTTTTCCACACAAAGTATAAAAGTGCCTTCATTTGCAAGTTCATAAGCTTCATAACCAAAAAGCTCGCAAAGTCCTAAAACCTCATCTTGAACGATGATTTTTTCTTCAAAGATCAAAAGATCATTTCCGCTTTGCTTTGCCCACTCATTTAAAACCGCACTAAGCCCCCCGCGAGTAGCATCTCTCATTGCTACAACCTTTATATCTTTTTCTAAAAGCTCTAAAACCTCTTTATCCAAAGCCTTACAATCACTTTTAACATCAGCTTCTAACTCATTTCTTTTGATTAAAACACTAGCTCCATGCCTTCCTATATCGCCTGAAAGAAGTATGCTAAGCCCTGCTTTGATATTTTTACTTTCTTTTTTAGAAATAATTTCACCTAAGGCTGTCGTGTTGATATAAATTTCATCTGCTTTGCCCTTAGGAACAACTTTAGTATCGCCACAAACTAACATAACTCCACATTTTTCACATTCTTCTTTAATGCTTTTTAAAATGCGTTCTAATTTTTCTAGCTCAAAACCTTCTTCTAAGATAAGCCCTAAGCTTAGATATTTTGGCTTAGCACCCACCATCAAAACATCGTTAATAGAACCACAAACACAAAGTTTTCCTATATTAACCTCTTCATCTAAAAAAATCGGACTTAAAACAAAAGAATCCGTGCTTAAAGCCAAATTTCCCAAAATAGCAGCATCATTATTTGCATTTAAAATTTCATTATCAAAGATCTTAAAAAGCTTAGTTAAAAGCTCATTCATCTCTTCTCCGCCACCTCCGTGGGCTAAGGAAATATTTTTCATACATTCACCTTTGAGTATTTATAATACGCCGCACAAGCACCCTCGCCAGAAACCATACAACTTCCTATAGGACTTCTTGGCGTACAAGCCTTACCAAAAACTTTACAATCATAAGGCTTGGCCAAACCTCTTAAAATTTGCCCACAAATACAGGCTTTGCTTTCATTTTTACTTTGCACCGTACAATCAAATTTTTTACTCGCATCATAGGCGCTAAATTCTTCTTTTAGCTCCAAGCCCCCATCTTTAATAAGTCCTAAGCCACGAAATTCAAAATCACACACCCTAAAGTATTTTTTTACTAAATTTTGTGCTTTAACATTACCTTCTTTACTTACGGCTCTTTTGTATTGATTATACACTTTAAAAGTGCCTTCATTGCTTTGTTTTATGATATTTAACACACTTTCTAAAATATCAACTGGCTCAAAACCACTCACCGCTATAGGGGTTTTAAACTTTGCTGCTAAAGGCTCATAAATACCATAACCTGTAATCACACTCACATGAGAAGGGCCTAAAAAAGCATTGATTTTTACATTTTCATCATTCATGATCGCTTCTACAGGCGCTGGAACTGTGATATGATTGATATGAAAAAAGACATTATTTATTTTTTCTTCTATAACCTTTTGAAGAAGTAAAGCACTCATAGGCGTAGTAGTTTCAAAACCTATAGCAAAAAAGATGATATTTTTGTTTAAATTTTGCTTAGCGATTTCCAAAACCTCAAGTGGAGAATAAAGCGCTCTAACATCAGCCCCTTTAGCTCTTAAATCAAGCAGAGAAATTTCACTTCCAGGCACCCTTAAAAGATCTCCTAAAGTACAAAAAATCGTATCTTTCATGGAGGCTAACTTGATAGCTGTATCAATGCGAACTCTTGGCATAACACAAACAGGACATCCTGGCCCATGGATAAAGTTAATTTCCTTTGGCAAAATAGAAGGTAGGGCATATTTCATGATACTATGCGTATGCCCACCGCAAATTTCCATGATATTGATAGGATTTTTAAGTTCTTGTTCTATGAATTTTTTTAAAGCTAAAATGCTTTCTTTATCTCTAAATTCATCGATGAAATTCATTTAAACCCAAATCTCCCTCATCACTTTTTATCTCTCCACTATTCATTTTTTCTACTATTTCTTGATAGGTTTTAATGCTTTCTAGTGCAGCTTCTTTGTCGATTTTTTCCATAGCAACGCCTACATGGATTAACACATAATCGCCTTGTTTTAAAGGCTCATCAATCAAATCCAAATTAACTTTTCTTTTCACACCTAAAGTTTGCACTAAAGCATTGTTTAACTCATCGATTTCTAAAATTTCAGAAGGTATAGACAAACACATTAAAAAAGCTCCTTTTTAAGTTTAAGCACCTTATACCAAAGCTCCATATTGGTGCCATTTTTTGCATCAAGAGTGATAATATCTGCTCTAGGATTTAATTCTTTAATCAACCTAGTCGCCTCTTTAACATCAAAATCAAAATGATGAGCCAAATCTGCCTTTGTGATTAAAACTATATCAGCCTTTTTAAACATCACAGGGTATTTTTGCGGTTTATCACTTCCTTCGGTTACTGAAAGCAAAACCACATTTAAATGCTCTCCTAAATCATAACTTGCAGGACAAACCAAATTTCCAACATTTTCTATAAAAAGCAAATCCACATCATCAATGACTAAATGATGCAAAGCCTCATGCACCATAAAAGCATCCAAATGACAGCTTTGCCCTGTAGTGATTTGATACGCCAAAGCTCCGGCATTTTTTACTCTTAGGGCGTCATTATTGGTTTCTAAATCCCCTTCAATCACAGCAATTTTAAGTTCATTTTTCAAAGCCTTGATCGTGCTTTCTAAAAGCGTGGTTTTTCCGCTACCTGGAGAACTCATTAAATTGATACAAAGCGTGTTAGCCTCATTAAAATGCGCTCTATTGTGTTTAGCTTCTTCATCATTTTTGCTTAAAATTTTAGAAATCACTTCTATGGTTTTACTTTCTTTTAAACTTGGATTTTCATGGTGGTGATCGTGATGATGATCATGCGTATGGCTTGAATTTATAGAACAGCCGCAATCTTTACACATTTTCTTTCCTTTTATATTTTTTGTTTCATTTTAACCTTAAAAGCATTAAAAAATTATGAGTTTAAAGATAAAATCACTCTTTTTTTAAAAAATGCACCATTTGTCCTAAAGCTATGGAGCTATCATTGCAAGGGTATTTTAAAGGTATAAAAAAATCAAAATTTTTAGCTTTTAAAATTTCAAGTAAGGTTTTGTTTTGAAAAACTCCTCCACTTAAAAGCACTTTTAAATCATAATCTTTGCTAAAATCTATGATAAAATTTGCCAAGGCATTAAACATACCTGTAATCGCCTTAGTTTTTTCATCTTGTAAAGCCCCTAGGATTAAATTTTTAAAATTAACCTGCCCTTTTTCTACAAAAAGCTTGTAAGAAAAATCAAGATTTTTATCATAAAAAGCTTCACACATTAAGCCAACTTGGGCTTCATAAGAACTTTTTTCTAAGTTAAAAACAATACTTCCAAAAGCATCGATAATGCGCCCTAAAGAACTTGTTTGCAAGTTAGAATGAGAATAAATTTTTTTAAGGTTTTCAAGTTTGATTTTTGGAATTTTTGCTAAAAACTCCTGAGCCTTATCTTCTAAATCATAATGAAAAATAAGACTTAGAGCTAAATTTTGTATATTTTTAATATCACTATTTATAAGAGTGAAATTTTCAAAATGTGCAATTCTTTCATATTCTTTTAAATTTCCTACAAAAACTTCTCCGCCCCAAATTTTACCATCTTCACCATAACCTGTTCCATCACAAATAAAAGCTAAAGCCTTTTCATCTTTTGCAAAATTTTCTTCGTATTCAAAATAAGCCGCACAAAAATGCGCATAATGATGAGAAATTTTAATCCTTTCTTCAAATTCTTTTGCATAGCTAAAATGCGGGTGTTTATCGCACAAAATCGCATCAAATTCCAAATCATAATTTTGTTTAAAAAATTCTAAAAGTTTAAAAAATCTCTCATGCACATCTAAGCTTTTCAAATCCCCTATATAAGGAGAAATTAAAAGTTTATTTTCATAAAAAATCACAAATTCATTTTTAAGCTCTGCACCCAAAGCTAAAAAAGTGCCTTTTTTATTAAAATTTCTTTCCAAATAAAAAGGATTTAAACCCCTTGAAGTACGCAAAAACATAGTTTCACCATTTACCACTTGAGCTATGCTGTCATCACTTGCATTGATAATTTCCCTATCATAATCCAAATAAAAATCAAAAACTTTATCAAGTTTTTTACACAAATTAAACTCATCTTTAATAATACTTTCTCCGCTTAAATTCGCACTTGTTGCCACAAGACTTCCTTTAAAATACTCAAAAAACAAAAGATGTAAAGGTGTATAAGCTAACATAATACCGATTTTATCAACATCAGGAGCAATTAAAGAAAAGGCTTTTTTTGCCTTTAAAATCACAATAGGAGCTAAAACCCCACCAAGCAAAGCTTCTTCTTTTTCATCTATAAAGGCAAGTTCTTTAGCGCTTTGTAAATCTTTACATATCAAAGCAAAGGGTTTTTTGGGGCGATTTTTTCTAAGTCTTAGAGTTTTTAAAGCTTCTTCATTAAAAGCATCGCACATGAGATGAAAACCGCCCATGCCTTTAATGGCTAAAATTTTACCTTCCTTTAAAAACTTCGCACTTTGTATAAAAGCTTCTTGATCTTTAGCTAAAATTTCACCCTTTGGATTTTTAAGAAAAACATTGATTTTGCATTTAGGACAACTAATGGGCTGGGCATGAAAACGCCTATTTTTAGGATCTTCGTATTCACTTTTACAAAACTCACACATCAATAATTCTTGCATGGAAGTATTAATCCTATCATAAGGAAGACTTTTTATAATACTAAAGCGTGGCCCACAATGTGTACAAGTGATAAAAGGATATAAAAAGCGTGGATTTTTTTCATCAAAAAATTCTTTTTTACACTCCTTACAAAGCGCAAAATCGCTTAACATAGGCGTGCTTTTTGTATTCTCTAAAGAAGGAGTAATGCTAAAATTCTCATAGTTTGAAATAGAAATTTGCGTGATTATAAGCTTATCTATTCTTGCTAAAGGTGGAAGATGATTTTTTAAATTTTCTATGAAATTTTCACATTCTTTTTGAGTGCAAGCAAGGATGATTTCTATCCCAAAACCATCATTTCTTACTTCTCCAAAAAGCTTTGATTTCAAAGCTAGTTCATAAACCAAAGGGCGAAAACCTACCCCTTGAACTAGACCTGAAATTTTGATCTTATACCCTAAGTGGCGCATCGCTTAACTGACAATTTTTAAGATGTTTTAAAGTATTTTTAAGTAAAGATTTATGTTCAAACAAAGATCCACTTATAAGTGCTAAATCACTTTGCTTTTTCTCTCTTAATTCATCATAAGTATCACGCAAGAAATAAGCCAAACTCTCAACCGCTCCATAAGCGATATTAGCACTATCTACACCTGCTAACATAAAACTCATAGCAGATCTTAAGGTTCTTGTATAATCAAAACTTTTATCTTCTTTCAAACGATAATCAATCTTTACTCCACGAGGCATTTTTGACTCATCAGCGATTTTTAAAAGCTCGCTAGCACTCTCTTGTAAATTTTTACCCAAATTTAGCACTCTTCCTACTAAGCCAAGCAAAGAATAAAAATTATTTTGAAGCTCAAAATTTTCATCTAAAAGAGGAAATTCCTTGCTAAAATTTTCTAAAAGCCTTGCACCAATTTCATCTTTTTTAATTTCTTCATAAAGTTCTTTGCTGTGTTTTGGCAAGGAAAGTTTAAGCAAATTAAGCTCTTTATTGACAAGCAAAATATCTTCATAATCCTTACTAAGCTCTAAAATAAAAGCCTTTTCTTTATAACGGCTTACAAGATAAGAAATTCTTGCCATATTTTTATCTTCTTTAGAAAAAATAAGCCCTCTTGCCTTAGTATTGATAAATTCAAAGCCTTCCAAAACCACCACTTGCTCATCTAAAGCACTGATATAAAAATCTTTTTGATATTCTTCTATCTTTTTTACACTTAAAAATTTATACTCATTTTCAAAAAGTTTTAAACCTAAAGCAAAACAAAACAAATCTCTAGCAAGTCTGATTTTAAAATCATTAAAATCAAGATTGTGATTTTTTCTAAACATGGCATTAAGCCTTAGCTTCATCAAAGGTTTTTCTAAACTTGCAAGAAATTTTAAATTTTCATTTGAACAAACAAAAACTGAATTTATAGCCTTAATATCACAAGGAAGCAAAAAATCTCCTATAAATTCGTTCTTAAACAAAAAAAATTCATAAATACCATTTTTATCTTTTAAATAAATCTTTTTTTCTTGACTTAACAAATCAAAAGCAAGATTTAAAAAAGTATTGAAATTTTCTTCATTGATTTTTTCAAATTCTGATAAATTGCTTGAAAATTCACACTCACAAAACACGCCCCATTCGTTTTTGTTTAAAAGTTTTTTTTCTTGATACGCATTAGAATTTAAATGAGTAATATAAGAAAATCTTGAAAATTCTTTATCCTCTGGCATACAAGGGTTAAAACCCTGCCCCGCTTTTACATCAAATTTTTTCAAAAAAACGCTATGACTCATGAAATTCAAAGAATCGCAAAAAGTCTTTAAATTTTCTTCATCTGCATCGATAGAAAAATGATAAGTATTTTCTTCTTTACTAAGGATATAATTGTAATTTTTCGCATAAAAACGCAATAAATATTCAAAAATATCATTATCTGCATTATAAATAAAATCAAAATCCAAAGTCATATTATGCCTTTTTTGAAAAATAAACTATAAATATAACATTTTTAACTTAAAAATTCTTTCTCTCTTTGCCTAAAATCACTCATAAAATGCTCTATAAAAGTATAAAATTCTTTGCTATGATTGGGAAATTTTAAATGGCTAATTTCATGCAAAATCACATATTCAATAGCTCTTAAACTTTTTTGAATGAGTTTTAAATTTAAATTAATATAAGCTTTATTGTGATTGCAAGAACCCCAACGTGTTTTCATATTTTTAATGCTTAAATGCGTGTAAAATAAGCCTGTTTTTTTACTCCATTTTTTAAGATAAAAAGTAAAAATCTTTTTAGCATTTTGTCTTAAAAATAAATCCAATTTTGCTTTATTTTGACAAATTATTTTATCTTTATCAAAATAAATTTTTTTGGCATTTTCATCAAAAATAATTTGATATTTTTTAGCTAAAAAGATTAACTCATCATCTTTTAAAACTTTTTTTTCAAATCTTGCTTTTGCCTCATTCATCCAAGAACTTGATTTATCTAAAAACTCATAAACACTTTTAAAGGTGCAAAAATAA
Source organism: Campylobacter sp. CFSAN093249 (assembly GCF_011067895.1). Taxonomy (NCBI): domain Bacteria; kingdom Pseudomonadati; phylum Campylobacterota; class Epsilonproteobacteria; order Campylobacterales; family Campylobacteraceae; genus Campylobacter; species Campylobacter sp. CFSAN093249. Next base: position 113,983 of record NZ_JAAMWM010000004.1, read on the forward strand.
GGAATACTAAGAACAAATTCACCCTTTTCATTTAGCCTTAATCTTAAAGTTTTTATGCATTTTTTAGAATAAAAATAGCACTCATCTTTATAAATAAATGATTTTAAACTAGAGCTTTGCCTTGCCATTTTTTACTTTTCCATCTGTATGAATTTACCATTCCACGCAAAAACTCATCTGCACAAAATCCTATCCAAACCCCTAAAATTCCAAGATTAAAATGAAAACAAAGCACATAACCCACAGGCAAAGATACCCCCATCATAAAAACAAGTCCGCTAAAAAATGGAAACTTAGCATCGCCACTTGCGCGCAAGGAATTAACCATAACTATATTAAAAGTTCGTGAAATTTCAAGAAAGATTGAAAGAGCAAATAAAGGTATCATTAAATTTTTTAGCTCTTCTTTAAGCCCTAAAATTTGCATAGTAAAATCTTGACAAAGATAGTTTAAAAACGCCACTAAAGCACTCGCTATTACACTAAAATATAAAGCACGCCAAGCATGTTTATAAGCGATATTTTCATATCTAGCACCGACTAATTTACCTACTATGATTTCATTAGCTATGCTCGTAGCTTGTCCTATAAGCATGATAAGCATTGAAATTTGAAAATAAATCGTTTGCACACTCAAACTCGCCTCACCTAAACTTGCTACAAAAGCAAAAGCTATAGTGTATTGGACTATCCACAAAAGATTTTCCCCTGCTGAAAATCCACCTATATTTAAAACCTTTTTTAAAACTTCTTTTTCAAGTTTTATCATTTCTTTGATTTTAAGATGAATTTTAAGTTTATAAAAAAGTATCGCAAACAAAGCAACTATAGCAACAATGCGAGCAAAAATATTACTAAGCCCTATTCCAAAAAGTTCTGACTTTGTATAATGCAAAACATAATAATTTCCACAAATCACCACTATATCCATCAAAAAACCTATAAACATGACCCAATAAGCCATATTATAAACCCTTACAATAGCAGCTAAAACAATACCTATGGCATCAAAAAACAAACAAATTGCAAGCATATGTAAGTAAATTTCGCTATCTTTGAGCAATTCTTGTGGAATTTTTAAAAGATAAAGCAAATACTCCCCATGCCATAAAATAAGCACACCGCATACAAAGCCTAAAAGTGCATTTAAGAACAAACTTTGATGAATCACTTTTCTTGCTAAAACATGATCTTTTGCACCAATTGCTTGTGCGATCAGCACACTACAACCCACACTTAAAAATGAAAAAATAGTGATAAAAAGATCTAAAATTTGATTTCCAGCGCCCATAGCACCAACAAGAAAATTAGAATAATGCGACACCATAGCGGTATTGATAATCACAGTTAAATACTTAGAAAGCAAATCCCAAAATATAGGAAAACTAAGTCTTGTTAAGGAGAGTTGTTTTTTTGCCATGATGTTATCTTATCTCTTTTTTTAAATATTTCTTTTAAAAAACAATTCTACTTAAAAATTACTTTTTTAAATATAAATATTTAATATACTCAATTTGTTATATTTAAAATAATTTGATGATTTTCTTCTTTGAAAGTATACACTAGCTCATCACATTTATATGAGACTTCCTTCTTGCAAATTTTATCTTGCAAAGGTTCTTTTAATATTTGCAATAAATGTTTTTTAAAAAATAATTTTGTGCTCAATCCCATTCCATGATTTAAATTTTTAATAAACTTATTATCAACTTGTGAAATAGCAAAAAATTCTACTTTAAAATTTAATTCTTTTAAAATATGTACAAAATTTTCCTTATTTTTAAAAGGAGATCTTTCATCAAAAATACTATGATATACAATATATTTTGGATTTGGGTATAAGCTTTGTATTATTAGATGTTCTTTGTTTAATGGTTCTCTTATGATTTTTCTAGCATTTGAAAAATAATTTTTTGAAAATTTATTATTATTCCAATAAGTTTTATCACTTAAATATAAAAATATATTTTTAAATAAAGTATCATCATATGTTCCATGATATCTAGTAAAATCGATTTCTTTTCCAAAACCTATAAGTCTAAAAATATTTCCAAACAAATTAACAAAAGAAGAATTATCTAATATAAAATCAATACTCCAAGGAGCTATTTTTGCACATAAATTTGCTAAATATCCGCCATATGAATTTCCAAACAAAATCGTTCTAATACCCCCCCCCCATTAGTTTAAATGGAGAATTTTCTTTTATATAAAAAATAGCATTTAAAATATCCATAGCTTGCATTATGCCAAAATTTTGATATTCATTTTTAGATGGTAAAAAGCTTACATGCGTTCTTAATTTATAGTTTTGATTTAGTTTTTGATTTAATTTTAATTTTTGAATTTCTTGATCTATTCTTATAAAAGCATTATTTAGATTTTCATAAGAATTTATACCATAAACATTTATACATTTTAAATTTATAGCCTTTAAACTAGTATCTAAAATGAATTTATCTATATCATCCAAATAAAAACTAGAACGCAAATGAGGTCTATTTCCTATACAATGATAGTTAATATTAATAACAGCAACTTTATAATTTCTAGTCAAATAATCATCAATATAAATATAACTATTCATATCTTCAGCACCACCTGGAATAATACAAACAATAGCTTCTATTTCTTTACTATCATCATAAGTCAATCTAAATTCTAATTTACTTCCCCTTTTTGATATTTAATTCTACATCATCACAAGAATCTATAGAATAAATTTGGTTTATAATCATATTAAACCTTTTTTTGGAAATTTTTAATTAATTATATCATCAAATTTCCAAAAAATAAATCTCACCCAAAAGCACCGCTTAAGTAAGCCTTGGTTTTTTCTTGTTTTGGATTTTCAAAAAATTCCTTGCTTTCTCCAAATTCTATAAGCTCACCTAGGTGAAAAAATACAGTATAATCAGCCACGCGTTTGCCTTGTTGCATATTATGCGTAACCATGATCATAGAAAGATTATGACTTAGTTCTTTTAAGAGCTCTTCTATAACACCTGAGCTAATAGGATCAAGTGCGGAAGTTGGCTCATCTAAAAGCAAGAGCTTAGGTTTTATTGCTAAAGCTCTTGCAATACAAAGGCGTTGTTGTTGTCCGCCTGAAAGAGCTAGGGCATTTTGTTTTAATTTATCTTTAACCTCTTCAAAAAGCCCCACTTTTTGCAAGCAATCCACCACCAAAGCTTCTTCTTCATCTTTGTTTTTAATCATACCGTGAAGTTTTGGTGCATAAGAGATGTTTTCATAAATGCTTTTTACAAAAACATTAGGTTGTTGAAAAACCATGCCTACATTTTTACGCAAAGCTACTACATCTTGATTTTTAACATCTTTTCCTTCAATTTCCACCAAACCATCGATTTTTGCAATTTTATCATTCATTCTATTAAAACAGCGCAAAAAAGTGGATTTACCACATCCTGAAGCACCGATGAGTGCAGTAATTTTGTTTTGCTCTATTTGCATATTGATATCAAATAAAGCTTGTTTTTTTCCATAAAATAAATTTAAATTTGTTGTTTTTGCTATCACTTTAATTTTCCTTGAAAATATTTTCTTAATAATATTGCACTAAGATTTAATACGACTAAAAGTCCTAAAAGCACAATAATACCCGCTGCGGTTCTTTCTAAAAATGCACGCTCTGGCATAGCCGACCATGAGTAAATTTGAGCAGGTAAAACGCTAGTTGGATCAAAAATCGAACTAGCTACATCAGGGATAAATGCTATCATACCGATAATCATCAAAGGTGCAGTCTCGCCTATAGCCCCTGCTAAAGTCAAAATAGAACCTGTTAAAATCATAGGCATAGCTAAAGGTAGCATAATGCCTTTTACCATTTGAACCTTTGTCATACCTAAGGCATAAGCAGCATTTTTCATATTGATATCCACACTTTTTAAGGCCGCTTTGGTTGAAACAATGATAATAGGCAAACTCATGATCGCCAAAGTAAGCCCACCCACTAAAGCACTTGAACGAGGCATTCCAAAAAGATTGATAAACACTCCAAGTCCTAAAAGTCCAAACAAGATACTAGGAATACTTGCAAGGTTGTTAATACACACTTCTATAAAATGCGTAAGGATATTTTGTGGTGCAAATTCTTCTAAGTAAATTGCCGCTGCAACGCCTATAGGAACACTCACAACCATACAAACAAGCATAACAAGCAAAGTCCCTACAACTGAAGATAAAATTCCTGAATTTTCAGGAGATTTTGAGTCTCCATTTAAAAAGAAATTGCTATTAAATTTAAGCTCTATCTCGCCTTTTTGCATAAGATCATCGACTAAAGTTCTTTGTTTTTCACTAAGGCGATTATATTTTTGCTTCATATATTGATCTACTTCTGAATTTGCCAAAAGCCAAGATTTTTCAGTGATTTGCCCTGTTCTTATCTTTCTTTGCTCAGCACGAGATAAAAGATCATAAGCAGGAGAATTTCTATTAGCCTCTACAAAAATATAGGTTTGCTTAAAAGCAGGAAATCCAAGATAAGCCACACTTCCTAAAAAGATACAAAGAAAAATTAAATTAATATAAAGCCCCATTTTACAAAGTCTTTTAAAAGACTTTGAAGCTTTTTGTCTTTTTTTAAAAAGTTTTTTCATAAATTTTTCCTTTTGTGAAAGCGATTGATAAGATAAACGCTAAACATATTGATGATTAAAGTGATGACAAAAAGCACCAAACCTAAAGAAAAAGCACTTAAAGCCAAAGAACTATCAAAAGCTTGATCTCCACTTAAAGCTTCTACGATTTTTACCGTTACCGTTGTCATATCTTCTAAAAAATTTAAAGTTAAATTTGGACGCAAAGAAGCTGCCATCACCACTATCATAGTTTCGCCTAAGGCTCTTGAAAGTCCTAAAAGACAAGCTGCAACTATACCAGGAATAGCCTCAGGTAAAATCACGGCAAAAACCACTTCTTTTTTTGTCATACCTAAAGCATAAGCGCCATTAATCCTTTTCTCGCTTACTGCTTCAATACAATCTTGAGATAAAGAAGCCACTATAGGTACTATCATGATCCCCATGATAAAACCTGCACCTAAAGCACTTTGAAAGCTTGCTTGTATGCCAAATAAAGAAAAAAACCACACTATAAAAGGCGCTACAACTATAGCCGCAAAAAATCCAAAAACAACAGTAGGAATCCCTGCAATGATTTCTAAAATAGGTTTTAAGTAATTTTTAGATTTTTTGCCAGCAAAAACACCTAAATATATAGCACACATAACCCCTAAAGGTAAAGCCGTTAGCATAGCAATCAATGAAATATAAAAAGTTCCCCAAAAAAGCGATAGCGCCCCAAAAACACCTTGTTTACTCGTGCCATCTGCATTCATAAAAGCTGCATCAGCTGCCCACTGACTTGAGAATAAAAAGGTAACAACGCTTTCTTTTTGAAAGAATTTTAAAGCTTCAATTAAAATTGTAAGCATGATAGCAAAACTTACTATCACGCTTACAAAAGCACATAAAAAAAGTGCAAATTTGATTATTTTTTCTTTTAACAAAGTTTTTCCTTAAAAAACTTTTCCAGCTTTTACAAGCTCATCATTTAAAATTTTTCTATCTTCTACGTGTTTTTGAGAAGCTTTTAATTTATCATCACTTAAAGGAACAAGTCCTATTTTTTCAAGCTCTCCACCACTTTTTGCCAAATCATCACTCATATAAATTTTTGCAAAATCAAAGGCTTCTTTTGGATTTTTCTTAGCATTGATATAAATAAACAAACTTCTTGCAAGTTCGTATTTTTCATCTGCGATGCTTTCTTCGCTTGGCGTAACACCATCGATATTAGCAGCATTGATTTTGTCTGAATTGCTCACTAAAAAGCTATAACCAAAAATTCCAAAAGCATCCTTATCAATAGTAAGTTTGGAAACGATTAGATTATCATTTTCACCACTTGGGATATAAGCACCATCTTGGCGTATGGTTTTATACTCGCCTTTATACTCAGGAATTTTTTTAGACACATCACTCATTACAAGCTCTTCTATAGTATCTCTTGTTCCTGAACTTGATGGTGGACCATAAACACTAATTTTACGATTTGGTAAATTTTTATTGATTTGATTCCAGTTTGTATAAGGATTTGGTATAAGTTTTCCATTTTGTGGAATTTCTTTTGCCAATGCTAAGAAAAGTTCTTTTTTTGTGATATTTAATGGAGCATTGGTTTTATTTTGAGCTAAAACTATACCATCATAACCTATCATCATCCCTACTATATCAGTTACCCCTGCTTTTTTGCAAGTTTCAAATTCGCTTAATTTCATAGGTCTTGAAGCATTAGAAATATCAGTAGTTCCTTCACAAAATACCTTAAATCCACCCCCTGTTCCCAAGCTCTCTACTATAGGAGTTTTTGTATTTTTGATCGAAGCATATTCTTCAGCTACAAAAGAAGTAAAAGGATACACAGTCGATGAACCTGCGATTTTTAAATCTGCTGCACTTAAAGCACCACAAAGTGCAAGACTTGCCACACTTAAAGATAGAATTTTTTTCATTTTTTCTCCTTAACTTTAAAAAAAGTAATGGAAGTTTAAAAAAACTTGGAAACATTTTGGAAACATTTTTTATTTTGTATTTTTCTTAAATATAATTTTTAACTATCAAAAAATTTAGCTTGTTTTTAAAAAAATAATATATCATTACAAAACATTTTAAATTTTAATAAGGAGATAAGAATGCTTTCTAAAGAAGTTATAAAATTACTCAATGAACAAATAAACAAAGAAATGTATGCAGCAAACTTATATCTTAGTATGAGTTCTTGGTGTTATGAAAACAGTCTTGATGGAGCTGGAGCCTTCTTGTTTGCACATGCAAGCGAAGAAAGCGATCATGCTAAAAAGCTTATCACTTATCTTAATGAAACAGATTCTCATGTAGAGCTTCAAGAAGTAAAACAGCCTGAACAAAATTTCAAATCTTTACTTGATGTTTTTGAAAAAACCTATGAACATGAGCAATTTATCACAAAGTCAATCAATACTTTAGTTGAACACATGCTAACACATAAAGACTATTCTACTTTTAATTTCTTACAATGGTATGTAAGCGAACAACACGAAGAAGAAGCACTTTTCCGCGGTATAGTTGACAAGATTAAATTAATCGGGGAACACGGAAATGGACTTTATTTAGCTGATCAATACATCAAAAATATTGCATTAAGTAGAAAAAAATAATCTTTGCCCTATTATGGGCAAATCTCGCTTTGGATTGAAGGTATGACTTATTTTTCTCTAGAATTTAGTATTTTAATGATAGCTTTTTTTGCTATTTATTGGACTTTTAAAAATGATTATAAAATACAAAATATTTTAATTTTAATTTTCTCTTATATTATTTATATTTTAATCAATCCTTATTTCGCCTTAGTTTTATTTATATATACCTTTTTTATACACTATTTCGCCTTGCTAATTTTTGTGCGTCGCAAGCGTTATATTTTCGCTACTTGTATAGCTTTTATTATTTTAAATTTATGTTTTTTTAAATACTTTCCTAGCATCAAAGGAAGTGTTGATGAGATATTAAATTTTTTCGGTTTAGAATTTTTAAATATTGATTTAGTATTACCAATAGGAATTAGTTTTTATACCTTTACTTCTATCACTTATCTTGTGGAAGTTTATCAAAAACGCCGTTTAGAAAGTTTTTTAAATTTAGCAACCTTCTTATCATTTTTTCCAACACTACTTTCAGGGCCTATTATGCGAAGTTCTTTTTTCTTTGAACAGGCGTATCAAAAACGCGAATTTAAACATGCAAATTTAATCATCATCTTGCTTGTTTTTGGTATAGTTAAAAAAGTTTTAATAGCCAATTACCTTGGAATTTATGCTAAAAGTATTTTAGACTTTCCACAATCTTATAATTTCATACAACTTTTAAGCGCAATTTACGCCTATGCAATTCAAATATACTGCGATTTTAGCGGATATGTTGATTTAGTTTGTGCTTTTGCTTTAATGTTAGGTTTTACCCTTCCGCCTAACTTTAACATGCCTTATCTTGCAAAAAACCTAAAAGATTTTTGGGCTAGATGGCATATCAGTCTTTCAACCTTTATAAGAGATTATATCTATATACCTTTAGGGGGCAATAGAAAAGGAATACCACGCACTGTAGCTAATATACTCATCGCTTTTATACTTTCAGGTATGTGGCATGGCAATACACTTGCTTTTATTGTTTGGGGTTTATTGCATGGTATTGGCATAGTTTTTATACATTTGCTAACTTTAAGCAAATTTAGTTTACAAAAAATTCCAGCTTTAGGAAGATTTTTAACCTTTCAATTTGTATGTTTTACTTGGATTTTCTTTTATTATAGCAAAAATCTAGAAGATGCAATAGAATATTTTAAAGCTTGTTATTATAATTTCTTCCAAATTCCATCCTATAATGATATTTATATGTTGGTTGCTTTTGGGGTTCTTTTTATGATCTATCCTTTATTTATTAATTTTAAAGAATATTGCATTAAGATTTTAAATCTTACTCCATTTTTACTAAAACCTTTTATCATAGCTTTTATTTTACTTTTGGTTTTTGCTTTTATGCCAGATGGAATTCCTGATTTTATTTATTCGAGTTTTTAGATGAGTGTGGTTAGATTTTTCTTTATTTTGATTATAGTGCTTGGCTTGGTTGTTGTAGTTATGAATCAGAGTATTAGCTCTTATATAGAACAAAAATATCACTTTGCATTCTATCCTCATAATGATCTTTTAAAAGAAGCCAATGGCTTCAAAATTAAATTAGAACAAATTCGTGCAATTTTAAGCAACGAACCCTTGCCTCAAACTAATGAAGAAACTACAAATCAAGAAAATAAATCAATAGATGAAAACTTAAGTAAAATAGATAAAGTTCTAAACACTTTAGAAAATGATGAAAACACTTCTCATAAAGAAACAAATCCAACCTTAATCCAAGATGCAAATATTAGTTTTATCGACAATACCAAATTAGAACTACAAAATGAAGATGAGTTTTTATTTATCGGAGATTCTTTAATGCAAGGTGTTGCAATAGCCTTAAATAGAGATTTAAGAAATTTAAATCTTAAGGTAACCGATCTTAGCAAACAAAATACAGGCCTTTCTTATAAATCCTATTTTGATTGGTCAAAAGCAACCAATGAAGCTTTTGTTAAAAACTCAAATATTAAATATCTTGTTGTTCTTCTTGGTGCTAATGATCCTTGGGATATTAAAAAAGGAGGAAGTTATCATCGTTTTGGCTCCCCTTCTTGGATAGATATTTACACAAGTCGTGTAGATGAAATCATTAAGATCGCTAAAAAACATAAAGCCAAAGTTTTTTGGTTTGAAATCCCTCCTGTAAAAAGAGAGGAACTAAACAAAAAAATACAAATACTTAACAAAATTTACAGCGATGAAATTCTTAAAAATAAAGAAATTTTTATCAACACTAAGCTATTTTTTAGCGTCAATGATCAATACTCAGCTTATATAAAAGATGAAAACAATAGAAGTATAAAAGTAAGAACAGATGATGGGGTTCATTTTACTCCAAGTGGCGCAAGAGAAATGTCTAAACTTTTATTAGAACACATAAAACTTAAGGAAGAAAATGCTAGTAAATAAATTTAAAATTATCTTCTTGTTTTTTATTATTTTTACTAGCTCTTATGCACAAAATTTAAATACAAATGACACAATAGATTCCATACTCAATCAAAACAAAAATCACTCTGCTTTAACAAGTTATGTATCAAAAAAAGATCTTAAAAATCTAGAAAAAAAATTAGAAAAAAATCAAAACATAGGAATTAGAATTTATGGGGATTCTCATATGGCGGCTGATTTCTTTCCGCGTGTCATAAGAGGATATTTAATCCGTTCTAACTCTATAGGTTTTGCCTATCCTTTACAGCCTAAATATCAACAAAATCTTAATCTTGTTTATTCTTATAAAAACTTTGAAATTTTAAACTCAAGAAATCCTGCTAATGCTGGACATAATTTTCCACTAGGTGGGATAATAGCCAAAGCAAAAACTAAAGGCGCAAAAATCAACCTTGATACAACCCTAGATAAAAAAAATTTCAAAATAGGATTTTTATTTAAAGCCAAGCAAAATACCAATGCTTTTAGCATCAAAGATGCAAAAAATCAAAGCTATGAGTTAAGAACTACACAAATTAACAAATGGTCTTATAAAGAACTAGAACTTGATCTTCCTTTGCAAATTTCAGCCTTACAAAAGGATGCTGAACTAGGAGGATATTTCATCACAAATAAAGATAATAATGTTTTCTTAGATACCATTGCAATCAATGGTGCCAAAAGTGATTTATGGCTCTCTTGGAATCAAGAAGTTGTAAAAAAAGAACTAGAACTTTTACACAATGATTTAATTATTCTTGCCTATGGTTCTAATGATGCACTCTTTAAAGGGTTTGAAAAACAAAAATTTAAAAACAATTTAAAAAAATGGATTAGTATTTTAAAAACTTACAATAAAAACGCTGTTATCATATTAATCTCTCCACCAACCGTAGTTCAAAAACAAGGTAAAAACTACAAGCTTGCTCCTGATTTTTTTACCATACGCAAAGCATTATATGAAGTTGCTAAAGAAGAAAAAACTCTTATCTTTGATATGCATCAGTTTATGCAAGATAGTGGGGGAAAAAACAAATGGATAGAACAAAAGCTTTCACTCAATGATGTACATCTTACTATAAAAGGCTATGAGCTAATGGCTAAAAAGTTACTCGAGGATTTAAAAAATATCATTGATTATTAAATTTAATACTTAGGAAATTCTAAGTTTTTATCATTAAAACTTAAAGCTGTGATTTGATAGTAAGAATTAATGGTTTTTAAAAGATTAAATCTGGCTCTTAAAAATTCTTGCTGGGTAGAATTTAAAGTATTGTTTGCATCCAAATAATCTTTTAATTCGCTTTTTCCTAAAATATATTTTTCATAATACGCCTTAGTGATAAGCTCTTGTTTAATGTTAATATTTTGCAAATTTTGCAAAAGCAAGGTGTCGCTTTGATAATCTTTATAATTCAATGCAAATTCATTCATCGCGCTTTGCAAAGTTTGCTCATAAGAAATTAAAAGTTGCTCATAAGCAAATTGTGAAATTTTGATATTTTGCTTTACCCTACCATAATCTAAGAAAGGTAAAGAAATCTTAACATTACCACTTAAAATTTCAAATTTAAAACTATCATCAATTTTTTTATCACTCCCACTTAATGCTCCACCTAAAGAAATACTAGGCAAAATAGATTTTTGCATGGAAGAATAATCCTTAAAGGCTGATTTTAAGCTATTGAGTTTAGATCTCACATCTGCACGGTACGCTAAAGCTTTTAAAGGTATATTAAAATCAGGACTTAAGGTTTTAAAATCATTTAAAGATAAAGTTTTAAAATACTCTATGTAAGCAAAACCTTCTTGCTTTGCCAATAAATCTTGTAAATTTTTTATGAGTAAATTACGATTTTGATCATTGCTTAATAAATTTTGTTTAGCTCTTAATAAGCTTTGTTCTATGTTTAAAAGATCTAATTCTTCTATTTTTCCAAGCTTGTATTTATAGTTATAAAGCTCTTTCATTTGTTCTAAATTTGAAAGATAAGCTCGAAGCAATTTATCTACATCGTTAAAATAAGCCAGCTCAAAAACATCATTTAAAGCTGTATTGATCATGCTTATTTTTAAATTTTCAAGATCATAAGCACTTGCTTTTGCACTAAATTCACTCGCACTTGCACTATCTCTTAATTTTCCATAAATATCAAGCTCATAGCTTAAATTTAAAGAATTATTGAAATTTTTACTTTGTTTGCCTGAATTTAAATCTTTATCTCCACCAAAACCCAAATTTCCACTTAAAGTCGGATATAAATCATAATCAATCAAATCAGCTCTAGCCAAAGCCGAAAGCAAAGTTTTTCTAGCAATATTAATATCACTATTATTCAATAAAACAAAATTTAGAAATTCATTTAATTTTGCATTATCATAAGATCTATACCAATCATAAGTAAGATTTAAATCTTTCATTTGTTCTTGAGTTAAATCAACTTCTTTAGGCAAGCTAAGTTTTACACCACAAGCGCTCAAGAAAAATGCTAAAAAAATGCTAAGTATTATTTTCATTTTATTCCTTTGATAATGCACTAATAGGATTTAAATTTGCTGCATTTCTTGCAGGGAAAAAACCAAAAACCACACCGATAAACATAGAACTTAAAAGTCCCAAAAGCACAGAATAGGCATTTAAAATCATAGGAAAATCCGTACTTAAAGTATTAAAAGCAAAAATAACAAAAATCGATAAAATCACACCTAAAATCGCCCCTATAGTACAAATCATAACCGCTTCGATTAAAAACTGCATCATAATATCTTCTCTTCTAGCCCCTATAGCCATGCGTATGCCTATTTCTCTTGTTCTTTCACTTACAGAAACAAGCATGATATTCATCACTCCTATACCCCCAACAATCAAAGCAATCACAGCCACACAAGCGGTAAGTATGGTTGTAGTGCGTTTATTTGCTGTAATAGCTTGCTTAAAAGTGTCAGAATTAAAAGTAAAAAAATCCTTTTGTCCGCGTTTAATTTCTAAAATTCTTATAATAGCATTTTCAGCCAAAGTTGAACTCACATCATCTTTAACCTTAACTATGATTTCACGCAAATTTCTATCTCCTGTAAGCTTATTCATCAGTGTTGTATAGGGTATATAAAGACGTACTACATTATCTTCTATAGGCTTGTCTGTATCTTTTTGCAAAACTCCTATAATCTTAAAAGGTTGAGAATTAAAAAGCACCACACGACCTAAAATATTTTCACTTTTTTCATCAGGAAAAAGATTTTTTTTAGCGTTAAAATCCAATACAGCAACATTGGTACTATTTTTTACATCATCATTATTTAAAATTCTTCCCGCATCTATCCTTAAACCTTCTATAGCAAAATTATTTATCCCTACTCCTTCAGCTCTTGCGCTTAAAGAAATATTGGTATAAGTTGCCACTCCTGAAGTATTTGAATGAGCATCAACTGCTTCTAAATATTCTAAAGATCTTAGCGTTTCTAAATCACTAAAATTAAGCCTTGTTTTACCCGAACGCAAATCCCCAAATCCTTTTCCAGGGCGAATTTCAATAGTATTTGTCCCAAGTCTTGCAATAGACTCAAGCACTTTAGCTTGAGAGCCTAATCCTAAAGCTACAACACAAACTACAGAAGCAATACCTATGATGATTCCAAGCATAGTTAAAATAGAACGAAGTTTGTGTGCAAGTATGGAAGAATAAGCTATCTTAAAACATTCAAAGGCTTGATTTTTAAGCAAAGTAAGTGTTTTTTTCTCTTTGGGCATTGTTTTTAAAATAAGTTTTTCTTGAGCTTTTTCCTTTTTAGTATCGCTTAAAATTTCTCCATCTTTAATCTCTATAACCCTTTTAGCTTGTGCTGCAATTTTTGGATCGTGAGTTACTAAGACTATAGTATGACCTTGCTCGTTAAGTTTTTGTAAAATTTCAAGCACCATAATACCGCTTTTACTATCCAAAGCTCCCGTTGGTTCATCAGCCAAAATAAGCTCTCCGCCATTGATTAAAGCTCTTGCTATAGAAACGCGTTGTTGCTGCCCTCCGCTTAATTCGTTTGGCTTAGAATCTAACTTGTGAGCTAATTCTAAATCATTTAAGAGTTTTTTAGCATTTTGACTTCTTTCTTGTAAATTTTTTCCCGCATAAACTGCAGGTAAAGAAACATTTTCTTTAGCACTAAGCAAGCTTAAAAGATTATATCTTTGAAATATAAAGCCTATTTTTTCACGCCTTAATCTTGCTTTTTCATAGTTATTAAGTTTAGTGACTTCATACTCATCAAAAACATAAGTTCCGCTACTTGGCGTATCTAATGTTCCTATGATATTTAAAAGTGAAGTTTTACCACTTCCACTTTGTCCTATAATAGCAACAAATTCACCTTTTTCTATACTTAAACTTACATTTTTTAAAATGGCATTTTCACCTATATTCTTGCAAATATTTTTAAGAAAAATCATTAAAATCTCAACTTCATTTTAGTGGCTAAGCCATCAGCACTTGAGCTTACTATCAATTCTTCATTTTCATTTACGCCTTCTAAAATTTGAGTATTGATAGAATCTTTAATGCCAAGTTTGACATATTTTTTAACAGCTTTTTGATTTTCTAAAATTTCAACATAATAACCTTTTGGATCGCTTTTAATTGCATAAGTTGGCACTGCTAAAACAGCCTTTGCACTCGCTACGACAATTTCATTTTGTATACTCATACCAATACGCAAAAAATCATCTTTATTGGCTACATAAAATTTTGCGTAATAATAAATAGCATTTGATGAGCTTGAGCTTGAAGAACTCGAACTTGATGAGCTTGAGCTTGTACTAGAATCACTCACTTCAGTATCAGCTGGATCTATACTTGCAATCTTAGCATGATAAGTTTTTTGAGGATCATTAAGCAAAGAAAAATCAAGCTCTGTTCCTACTTTTATCTTACTCACATCAGCCTCTGCTATTTCCATTCTTACTTCCATTTCGTCTAAATTAGCTATACGGACTATAGTAGGAGTGTTTTGATTAGCATTAACTGTTTGTCCTTCATCTACAGCTACATTAATCACAACACCATCCATAGGAGCAGTAATGGTTGTATAACCTAAATCTTTTTGTGCATTTTTAAGAGTGATTTCAAGCTGAACTACTTGAGCATTAAGCTCTGCAACATTGGCTTTTAAAGTATAATAATTATTTTTTTGAGTTTCTAAATTTTCAAGAGAACTTGCTTTAGCTGCATAAAGTTTTTGCTCTCTTTGATATTGCTTATTCGCAATCTCAAGGGCAACTTTTTTACTCTCTAAATTAGCCTTAGCACTTTCAAGCTGAGCTTTTGTAATATCTAAATCGTTTTGTTGTTTATCTTTGTCAATTTGAGCGATCAAATCACCTTGCTTTACATGAGTTCCCACATCAACATAAAGTTTTATAATTTGTCCACTAACTTGAGCACCCACATCAACTTGATCTTTGGCATATACCTTTCCTACTGCCTCTATGGTTTGAGATATATCTTTTTTTTGTATTTTTTGAGTTAAATAGCTGATTTTTTCATCATTATTAAAAAAAATAAAATAAGCCCCAACACTTCCAAGTATTGCAATTAAAATGATTAAAACAATCTTCTTTTTCATAATAACAAATCCTAAAGAAAAATCAAGATTAAATTTTACTCATTTTTTGTGAATTTTTTGTGAATTTTTAATTCTATTTTATAAATTTAAAAATTCTAAAGCCATCATCACATCACCCTGCATTAAAACTTTTAAATTTTCATCATCCCAACAAAAAGTAGAACTATGATGCAAAGCTGGATGATTTAAATCCTTTGAAATTCCAACAAATACATAAGCCCCCATTCTTTCTCGTGTTAAAAAAGCAAAATCTTCAGCCCCCATGTCAGGTTTAGAAGAAACAATGATATTTTCTTCTCCTAAGACCTTTGCAAAAGCTTTTCTTGCTATTAAAACAGCTTTTTCATCATTAATCAATGGAGGAAATTCTTTAGTATATTTAAGCTTATAATCTCCGCCATTGGATTTTGCTGTAGCAGCAGCCACTTCTTCTAAAGAACTTTTTAAAATATCTTGCGTTTTATCATTTAAAAAGCGCACAGTTCCTTTTAAATAAGCATTTGTAGGAATAACATTATAAGTAGTTCCTGCACAAATTTGACCTACGGTAATCACCCCTGCTTCATAAGGGGCTAAACGTCTAGAAATAACACTTTGTATATTATTTACAAATTGCGTTGTCATAATTATAGGATCTATACAAGTGTGCGGATGAGCTCCATGCCCTCCTCTGCCAATAAATTCCAAATCAAAAATATCCGTTCCAGCCATCATTTCACCACTTACAATTTGAGCAGTATTTTCAAGCAAAGGCCCCCATAAATGACAACCAAAAACTGCATCAACATAAGGATTTTCCAATACACCTGATTCTATCATAGGTTTAGCTCCACCGCTTCCCTCTTCTGCGGGCTGAAACATAAACTTAATCGTGCCACAAAATTCATCTTTAAGCTCATTTAATATCAAAGCAGCTCCCAAAAGTCCTGCTGTATGTCCATCATGTCCACATGCGTGCATCTTACCATCAATTTTTGAAGCATAACTTAGATTAGTTTTTTCTTGCACAGGCAAAGCATCCATATCCGCTCTTAAAAGAACACATTTTGGTTTTTTCTGACTCTTCTTTTTTCCTTCTATAATAGCTAAAATTCCTGTTTTTGCAATATTTTTTTGATATTTAATGCCAAACTCATCTAAAATTTTACACACTAAATGGGCTGTATTTTCTTCTTCAAATTCAAGCTCAGGATGCATATGAATTTGATGTCTTAAATCAACTACTTTATCATAGTACTTTAGTGCTAAATTTTCAACCAGCTTTTGCATTCTTTTCCTTAATCTAAATCTTTTATTTTCTCATCTGCTTTTTTACTGTCAAGTTTTTCCAAATTCGCCTCCATTTTTCGTATTTCTTCTTCTCCACTACGCACTAATTTTGCATCAATTTTGGAAAAATCTCCAGTTTTTTTATTTGGATATTCTACCTTAGAAAGTATAAAACGCAATAAATTTAATCTTGCTTTTTTCTTATCATCAGAAGAAATAATAGTCCAAGGACAAGTTGGAGTATTAGATGCTAAAAGCATAGAGTATTTAGCTAAAGTATATTTATCCCATAATTCTTGCGATTTTTGATCCACAGGAGATAATTTATATTGTTTAAGTGGATCGCTTCGGCGTTTTTCAAAACGTTTTTTTTGCTCGTCTTTTGATACTGAAAAATAAAATTTAAAAAAAATAATATCACTATTTGAAATCATATTTTCAAACAAAGGCACTTCTCTTAAAAAATCTTTATGTTGTTGCGGTGTACAAAAACCCATAACCGGTTCTACTCCTGCACGATTATACCAAGATCTGTCAAAAATCACAATCTCACCGGCTGAGGGCAAATGTGCTATATAACGCTGAAAATACCACTGTGTTTTTTCCACATCACTAGGTTTTTCAAGAGCCACAACGCGGCAACCACGCGGATTTAAATGCTCAATCAAACGTTTAATCGCCCCACCTTTTCCAGCCGCATCACGCCCTTCTATAAGTATAAGAACCTTTAAACCCTTGGCTTTAACATGATTTTGAAATTTCAAAAGCTCAATTTGCAAATTCTTTAAATCTTTTTCATATTCTATTGTACTTTTCTTTCTTTTAACAGAAACATAAATTTCATTCTTTTTAACAACCGCTTGCGCTTTTGGAGAATTATTTTCTTGCATTTTCAAACCTTTATAAAGTATTTAAAGTAAATTTACCATAATAAATTATAATTGAAGCTAAAAATAAAGGAAAAAATAAGTTTTTAGGAAATTTATGCGTATTTTTGGTATTATTTTATTAAGTTTTTGTTTATGTTTTGCTTCTATATTATCTTTAAATGAAGCTTTTAATGTAAAATCAAACTCTTATAATAACTCTATCTCAATTGATATTGAACTTGGAAAAGATATTTATCTTTATTCTAATAAACTTAAATTATATATAAACGAAAAAGATATAAGTTCTTTGATTAATCTACCTCAAAGTTCTACAAGAGGTAATGAAAATATTTATTATCAAAAATTAAATTTAGCTTTGCCAAATTTATTACTAGAGCGCTTTGCAAAAAATACCACAAATTTAATCAAACTCGAATTTCAAGGCTGTTCTGAACAAGGCTTGTGTTATAATCCTCAAACTTGGTACTTTGATCTCATTTCTAAAAAAGATGCTTTTGAAATTTCAAAACCTTACAAAGCTCAAAAAACAGATAAAAAAACTAAAATTGAATCTGAAGAAAGCTCTATAGCAAATTTTTTAGCAACAGATAACTTTTTTTGGATTTTGCTAAGTTTTTTTGGCTATGGACTTTTACTCTCCTTAACACCTTGTATTTTACCTATGATTCCGATTTTATCTTCTCTTATCGTAGCAAAAAGTAATGCTAAATTTTCAAAAAAATATAGTTTTTTTCTCTCTTTTATCTATGTTTTTTTCATGTCTTTAGCCTATGCTATTGCTGGAGTTATAGCAAGTTTTCTAGGAGCAAGTATTCAAGGAATTTTACAAAAACCTATTATTTTAATTCTTTTTGCTCTAATTTTCATAGCTTTTGCTTTTGCTATGTTTGGAGCTTTTCGTTTTGAATTGCCATTAAGATTTCAAACCTTTATACATAAAAAAAGCGAAAAAGGGAAAGGAGTTTTAGGTATAGCCATCATGGGATTTTTATCTGCTTTAATAGTAGGTCCTTGCGTAGCAGCTCCTTTAGCAGGTGCTTTAATTTATATAGCCAATACAGGCAATGCTTTATTAGGTGGTAGTGCGCTTTTTATCATGAGTTTTGGCATGGGTATACCTTTGCTTTTCATAGGCTTAGGATTAGGTTTTATTAAACCTGGTTTTTGGATGGAAAAAGTAAAAATTTTCTTTGGTTTTGTTATGTTGGCTATGGCTATTTGGATACTTTCTAGAATTATTGAAGAAAATTACATTTTAATTGCCTATGGAATTTTAGGTGTATTTTTTAGTGTTTTTATGGGAATTTTTGAAAAAAGTTTTACAATAATTTCTAAAATTAAAAAAAGTATTTTAATTCTTATTTTAGCTTATTCTCTAAGTATTTTCCTAGGGGGACTTTTTGGGGCTAAAAATTTCTTAAATCCTTTAAATTTCAATACTATATCTGCCTCAAAACCTGCTTTAAGCTATGATTATATCAACAATTTTGAACAATTAAAGCAAGAAATACAAACAAATACAAAGCCCATAATGCTTGATTTTACTGCATCTTGGTGTGAAAATTGCAAACTTTTAGATGAATTAACCTTTAGCGATGAAAGAATCATACAAAAAATGCAAAATTACAAACTTATCAAAGTTGATGTAAGCGAAAATAATAATGAACAAATTAAAACCATGAAAGAATTTAATGTTTTTGGCCCACCTGTTTTAATTTTCTTTGAAAATGGAAAAGAAAAATTAAAAATCACGGGTTTTATCAGTGCTGATGATTTATTAAAAAAACTAGAACCATGAAAATTCAAAGTTTGCAAATAGGGAAAATTAAAAACTATAAAAATTTCCAAAGCGCATTTATTAAAGATACTTACCTAGAAGAAATACAAATTGATTTTCTAGGTGTTTTAGATGATCAAATAGCTGATAAAATTCATCATGGAGGCTACTATAAGGCTATTTTTGCCAACTCTTGTCAAAACTATCCTATATGGGAAAGATTTCTTAATAAAAAGCTAAATTTTGGCTCAATGGGTGAAAATTTGAGCATCGATGGGCTTTGTGAACAAAATGTTTGCATAGGTGATATACATCAATTTTCAAATGCAATACTGCAAGTAAGCGAACCTAGAAAACCTTGTGTAAAAATTTCTAAAATTCACAATAATCCAAATTTTACACATGAAATTTTTAAAACGGGCTTGAGTGGATGGTATTATAAAGTTTTACAAGTTGGACAAATACGAAAGCATGAAAACATTAAAATTTTAGAAAAAAATTCTACTTCACTTAGTGTATTTGAACTCAATCAACTTTTTTACTCCCCATATCAAATTCTTAAGCAAAATCCGAATTTATTAGATAAATTAGAAAAATTAAACTCTCTCATATCTCAAAATTGGCACGAAACAATACACAAACGCTTAAAAAATACTTACGATATAAGCTATATGGATAGCTTATAAGTTTTTAAAGTTATTTTTAGGTAAAATAATTCTTTTTTGAAAGGATAATCATGCAAAGACAAACATGGAGCAGCACACTAACTTATATTCTAACAGTTGCTGGAGCAACCATAGGATTTGGAGCAACTTGGCGTTTTCCCTATCTTGTAGGAGAAAATGGTGGCGGTGCTTATGTATTAGTTTTTTGTATAGCTATGATTATCATAGGCATTCCTGTTATTTTAGTTGAAAATGTCATAGGCAGAAAAGCGATGACAAATAGTGTAGATGCTTTCAAACAAAAATGGCAAAGTATTGGATATATGGGACTTTTAGGAAGCTTTGGTATAATGGCTTACTACATGGTACTTGGAGGATGGGTTTTAGTTTATATTTGGGAATTAACCCTAGGGAATTTTAGCCTTGCCAATGTAGTAAGCAAAGAATTTACTCATCAGTTTTTTAACGACAAAATAGCCTTCAATCCTTTAGGAGTTGGTATTTTTACCACTGTTTTTGTAATTATTAATTATATTATTTTAAAAAGAGGCATTATAGATGGTATAGAAAAATCCGTAAAATTTTTAATGCCTTTATTATTTATCTGTCTTATTATTGTTGTAGGACGCAATTTAACCCTTGATGGAGCTATGGCTGGAGTTAAATTTTATCTTGAACCTGATTTTAGTAAAATTTTATCACCAAAACTTTTAATCGATGTTTTAGGACAAGTCTTTTTTGCTTTATCCCTAGGTTTTGGGGTAATGATAACACTTTCATCTCATCTTAATAAAAATGAAAATATGGCAAAAACCGCTATTTATACAGGGGTTTTAAATACTATCATAGCTGTTTTGGCTGGTTTTATGATTTTTCCAGCACTTTTCTCAGCGGGACTTGCTCCAGATAGCGGGCCTTCTTTGGTTTTTGAAACTTTACCTATAGCATTTTCTCATATCCATTTTGGCACTATTGTGTGTATTTTATTTTTTGTCTTACTCTTGATTGCAGCTTTAACCACAAGCTTGCCAATTTATCAAGTTATTATTAGCGTATTAGAAGAAAAATTTAAATATTCTAAAAATCTTTCTATTAACCTAACTCTAGGGTTTATCTTCATACTTGGCAATCTTCCTTGTATTCTAACTTACGGGCCTTGGCGTGATATTGTTATCATCAAAGGAAAAAACATTTTTGATAGTTTTGATTTCATTAGTGGAAATATTTTGTTTGTTTTAACTGCATTTTTTTGCTGTATTTATGTAGGTTGGATTTTAGGCAAACAAGAAAGTCTAAAAGAACTTAGCAATAACAATACACTTAAAAGTTCATGGTTTGGAATTTGGTTTTATTATGTAAAATATATAGTACCTTTGATTATTTTAATCATTTTTATCTATGGAATTTTAAACTGATTTTTTAAATTTATATCTCTCTAACATAGTGGAATTTCCTAAAATTCCACCTTGATGTATATAAAGCAATGGTTTTTTCCACTCTTGTTTTAATGCTATACTTAATCCTAAAATATCATACAACAAGTCAAATTCTATATTGCACTTTAACTTTAAATCCATATAAAGCTCATAAAATTCTTTATACGGCTTAGCAAAGTGATATTTTTTATCACTTGTTAAAAATTCTAAATTTGAAAAATCATAGCTTGGATCTAATGTTAAAATTTGTTTTTTAAGATATTTAATATCACCTACACAAGCGCAAGTAAATACTTTAAATTTAGAATACTTTGCCAAAAAAGCTGCCGAAGTGCCTGTACCCGAAGGTAAAAAAATATCAAAATCAAGCTTTAAACTTTGACTTTGCATTTGAATTTCTTGAGCAAGTTCCATATAGCCATATTGAGCTTCTAAATTAGCTATGCCTTGTTCTATAAAAACATCATCTTTTTTACACAAAGACAAAGCAAATTGCTTTAAGGATAAAGAATGGATATTTTCTACAAAATCAACACCATTTTCTAAAGCTAAAGCATAGTTTCCACAAGGATTATTCTTAAGAAAAGTAGAAATTTTTTCACAAGCAAAAACAAGCTTATATGATCTTTGTTTAGCAAAAATACTTAATGCCGCCAAAGCATTACTTTGGCTTCCTCCATAACTTATAAAAGATTGATTTTTAGGATATCTTTGATGGATATAAAAAGCAAGTTTCCTAGCTTTATTTCCATTAATTTCTCCTAATAAATCATCTCTTTTAATATAAAATTCAAATCCGTTAAAATTGATTTTTTGTATAGGACTAATTGTTTTAATGAAATTCAAAGAATTTTTCTACATCTTTTAAAGCATTATCATTTTTAATGCTAAATTTTATTTCTATGCGACGACTCTTATCCTTATCTTCAACTCCGTTGACAAACACAGGATCTGAAAAAGAACGTCCACTTGCCATTAAAAGCTTCTGAAGCTTATCACTCTTATAAAAAGTATAGATAAAATTCATCACCTCATAAGCTCTTTTTTGCGACAAATCTAAATTATAAATATAAGATCCATCACTATCAGTATGTCCTTCAATAATGATATTTTCAATGTTAGAAAAAATTTTTGGATCTTCAAGAATAGCATCAAAATATTCGCTTAAGATTTTTCTCAAACTTGCCTTTGCCTCATTTTTTAACACATAAGAATCTTTATCAAAAAGTACTTCAGCAGGCAAAGAAATAGATCCTGTCTTTTCATCTATAGTGATATTATTATCAAGTTTGCTTTGTAATTCCTTGCTTAAATTTTCACGAATCAAACCAAGATTTTGCACCTTTTCTTTAGCTTTTTGAAAATCTTCTTGTAAATTTTTAAGCTCTTCATCTTTTTTCTCTAGTTGACCTAGTAAAATCAAAATTTGCTTATCTTTATTATCTAAAGTTGAGTTTAAATCTTTGCTTAACTGCTTGTAATTTGTAATATTAGCCTCTAATTCTGCTTTTTGAGAATTAGCAAGATTTAAAGCACTAGAAGCATTGTTTAAATCAGAACTTAGTTTAAACACTATGGCTTCTTTATTTCTAAGCTCTTCTTTACTCTCCTCTAAGCGTGCCTCTTGTTTATTGAGATTATCTTTGATTTCTTTTAAATCACTTTGAGTTAAAACATATTTTACAACAATAGCACCTATTAGCAAAATAAAAACAAACAGCAATCCTGCCATTAAATCAGCATAAGCTATCCAAAAATTGCTATCTTCTTTTGACTCATTTTTCATTTATTTTCTTTATCTTCATTTTTTAGCTCATCATTGCTTTCTTGCTTAGATATTTCTGCTTGAATTTCATCTTGATTTTCTTCAGTCTTAGACTCTGAAAAATCTTCTATTTGTTTGGTTTCATTTTCTTTATTCTGATTTTCATCCCCAGAAAGCTTGCTCATCATTTGACTTGTTTCTTCATCAAGTGCTTTCATTTCTTTTTTAAGCTCATCCATCATTTTGATTTTAGCATCAATACTTTTTTCTTCTTCATATACTTCTTTAAATTTATGCATACCTTCAAACAAGCTTGCTTTAAATCCCTCAAAAACCTTTTCTTGACTTTCCAACATTGCTTTTTCATAAAGTTCAAAATTTTTACCAAAACGCTCTATTTTTTCATCGAATGCACTTAGCGTCTTATCAAGATGATGAATTTTATCACTACTGATATCAAGCAAGCGATTATATTGTTCTGACATTCTTGTATTGATTTCTTTTAAATTTTGATTGAGCAAACCTATACCATTTAACATTTCACTATAAAGCTTTCCAAGATCGCGTTGATCTCTTTGTGCTTTACTAAGCTCACCCATGGTTTGTTTGATATGTTCACTACTTAATCTAATAGCCTTTTCTTCTACATTTAGCATATCTTGGAAAATACCAAATTTTCTATCAATAGCATGATCAAGCTCTGCAAAAAAATCATCATTACTAACTTGTTTAAAAATTGCTCCAATTTTTTCAAAATGTTGCAAACTTTCAGTTAAATATCTTTGATCAAGCTCTTCTTTTGTCCAAAAAAATCCACTTGTAGCGTTTTTTTGACGATTTAGCAAACGATCTATTTTGCTTTTACCATATTTTTCAAAAAACATCCACCATAATGCAAGAAAAATTCCATAAATTGAAACATAAAAAGCAGTTCCCACTCCACTTAACAAATCTGCAATTTCTTGTTCTAAAGCGGCTGTATCACTAGAACTAAAATTTGGCATTGAAAAAGCTATACTGATAAAAGTTCCTAAAATTCCCATCATTGGAAAAATTGCCGAACCTATACTAGCAAAATTCTCATTTCTTGCACCCTTAATATATGTATAAGCAAAGTCATCAAAATTGGCATTTGATTTCGTGTCTTTCCCTATGGCAAGAAAATGCCTCATAATATGTCTTTTTAAAGCCTGTTTAAATTCATCTTTTTGTTGTTCAAAAATACTATACGCATACTCAGCACTATGTCTAGCAAAAATCAATGCTGTAAAAAAAATCACACCTGTCATAATAACCGTATGTAATTCGACCTTAAAGTCAATTACATTAAAATAACCCAATAAAATCAAAATATAAAGAAAAGCTGGAATAAAAATAATTTTAAAATAAACCAAAGAACCTCTTGCATCTTTGCCTTCAGGCAAAACAAGTTCTGAAATTTCATCTGATTTAATATCCATGAAACCAATACCTCATTAAAAATTTTATTTTAAAGATTGCTACTTAATTTGATAAAAATTTTTAAAACAAAATAAAACTAAGCTTTTAAAATGCTTAGTTTTTGTTTATACAGTTTAAATCTTCAAAAGCGATTTCAAGACGTTTTATCATGCTTTCTTCACCGCTTCTTAACCAAACACGCGGATCATAGTATTTTTTATTTGGCTTGTCATCACCTTCTGGATTTCCAATTTGTCCTTGCAAATAAGCCCTATTTTTAAGTTCATATTCACGCACCCCATCCCAAAAAGCCCATTGAGTATCTGTGTCAATATTCATCTTAATTACGCCATAGCTTACTGCATTTTTAATATCTTTTAGCTCACTACCGCTACCGCCATGAAATACAAAATTTATAGGCTTATCGCTATTTAAAGCAAATTTATCTTTTACAAATTTTTGCGAATTTTTTAAAATTTCAGGTTGTAAGCTAACATTTCCTGGCTTGTAAACTCCATGTACATTTCCAAAGCTTGCTGCGATTGAAAATTTATCACTAATTTTTCCAAGTCTTTCATATGCAAGAGCTACATCTTCTGGTTGGGTATAAAGCTTGGAATTATCAATACCTGTATTATCCACTCCATCTTCTTCGCCACCTGTACAACCTAATTCTATTTCAAGCGCGACACCTAAAGCATCAAGTTTTTGAAGATAAACTTCACAAGTGCTAAGATTTTCTTCTAAACTTTCTTCGCTAAGATCAAGCATATGAGAACTAAATAAAGCTTGTCCATGGGTTTTTTTATATTGTGCATTTGCCTCAATAAGCCCATCAATCCAAGGCAAAAGTTTTCTTGCAGCATGATCAGTGTGTAAAATCACAGGTACACCATAAGCTTTAGCAAGTAAATGTACATGTTTAGCCCCACTAATTGCACCTAAAACTTCTCCATTAGGACAATTTTTCCCTGCATAAAATTTTGCCCCACCATTTGAAAACTGGATAATAACTGGAGAGTTAACTTTTTTTGCAGCTTCTAAAACTGCATTAATAGAATCAGTTCCTACAACATTAACAGCAGGGATAGCAAAACCCTCTGCTTTAGCATAGTCATAAATTTTATTAAGCTCATCTCCGCTAATCACCCCTGCTTTTACAATGTCTAAAACACCCATTATTTATATTCCACTTTAGCACTATTTAAGAGATCTTGGCCTTTTTGATTGATAACTTTTTTAAATTCTTCAAATTTAAGTCCGTTTTCAATACCTTGTTTTACTTCATCAAATTTGATTTGACCTTTAGCTTGCGAATTTTCTTTTAAGATTACATGATAACCAAAATTCGTTTTTACCGGAGTTGTAGTAATAGTACCATTTTTAAGCGCGAAAGCAGCATCTGTAAAAGGCTTTACCATAGTTGATTGATCAAACCAACCAAGCTCACCACCTTGGTTTTTTGAACCTGGATCAATTGATTTCTCTTTAGCAAGCTCGCTAAATTTAGCATCTAGTTCTTTACCTTTTAAATCTTTAAGTTCGTTAATAATATCCTTAGCTTCTTTTTCTGTCGCTACTAAGATATGTTTTGCTTGCACTCTTGCAGGTTTTACATATTTGTCTTTATTTTGATCATAAAAAGCTTTAACTTTAGCCGCATCAATTTTAATAGTATTTAAAATTTTCTCTTGATAAACATTAACAAGTATTGCATCTTTTGCACGATCAAGTTCTTTTGTGTATAAAGGGTCTTTTTCTAAATTTTGTTTTTTAGCATCTTGCAAAATTAAATCTTGCATAATATATTGCTGAATAAGAGCTTTTTTTTGATTATCTGGCAAAGTTTTAAAATCCTGTCCTCTAAGCATAGGGGCAAAAAATTCACTTACTTCTGTATCGCTAATGCTCTTGCCATTAAC
The DNA here is from genome assembly GCF_011067895.1 of Campylobacter sp. CFSAN093249. Classification (NCBI taxonomy): domain Bacteria; kingdom Pseudomonadati; phylum Campylobacterota; class Epsilonproteobacteria; order Campylobacterales; family Campylobacteraceae; genus Campylobacter; species Campylobacter sp. CFSAN093249. The sequence continues at coordinate 140,439 of NZ_JAAMWM010000004.1, forward strand.
AGTAGCTACTGTAGCTGCATTTACATTTAAAACTACACCTGCAATCAAAGTTGCTGCGACTAAAGAAAATTTTTTCATTAGGTTTCCTTTTTAATAAAATGTATATAAAATCAATTATATCTAAACTTGGTTTAAAGCTAATTAACTAAAATTAAAAAATGAAAAGAAATTTAGAAATCAAAGAACTTTTTTTAAAACATTTTGACAAGCCTGTAACAGAGCTTAAATTTTCAAATTTATATGAGCTTTTAGTCTGCGTAATGCTTTCAGCCCAATGCACTGATAAAAGAGTTAATCTCATCACTCCTGATCTTTTTAAAGCTTATCCTGATATTAAATCCCTTGCAAATGCAAATTTATCAAGTCTTAAAACCTATATACAAACTTGTTCATTTTTTAATAATAAAGCACAAAATCTTATAAAAATGGCAAAAGCAGTTTGTGAAAATTTTGACGGAGAAATTCCCCTTGATGAACAAAATTTAAAATCCTTAGCAGGCGTAGGACAAAAAACCGCTCATGTAGTTTTAATAGAATGGTGCGGAGCAAATTTCATGGCTGTAGATACTCATGTTTTTAGAGTTTCTCACCGCTTAGGACTTAGCAAAGCAAAAACTCCAGAAGCTACAGAAGAAGATTTAACACGCACATTTAAAGATAATCTTAACTATCTTCATCAAGCCATGGTTCTTTTTGGACGTTACACCTGTAAAGCTAAAAAACCTTTATGTAAAGAATGCTTTTTAAATCATCTTTGCAAAAGTAAAGATAAGGAACTTAAATGAAAATTTTCATCTTTTTACTCACTATATCTCTTAATATTTTTGCCTTAGAACCTTACAAGCCTAGTGCTGATTTTTCTTCTTATTTTAACAATATAAATTGCTCGCAAATCTTAGATAAGTTTTTTTATCTAAATTGCTATGATTATAAACTCAAAGGCACAAAAGCTGTTGCTTATAAGGTAGAAGCTTCAAATTTGAAAGATAGACAAATCAAAAAACGCCCTCGCTTTGAAGATGATACAAATATTCCTAAAAAATACCGCACTACTTGGAGTAATTATAAAAACAGTGGTTACACACGAGGACACACTGCACCCAATGCTTCTTTTAGCTTTAGTAAAGCTGCTCAAAATTCAGTATTTTTAATGAGTAATATTACCCCACAAAATGCACAAATAAATAATAAAATTTGGAATGAAATCGAACAAAGAGAAAGAAATTTAGCTTTAGAATTTCAAAGTATCGAAGTTTTAAATTTAGTACTTTACGATAAAGAACCACAATACATTAAAAACCGTATTGCTATACCAAGTTTTTATGTGAAAATTATTAAAACTCCGAAATTTAAAGAATGCTATCAAGCACCAAACCACGAAGTAAATGATGAAAATATTAAACAGTATCAAATAAATTGTGATAAATTTTAAGGTATAAATTATGGAGATAAATGCTCTTACGATAACCACTCTTTATATCATAGGTATTTCCGCAGAAGGAATGACAGGAGCTTTAGCTGCAGGACGCCACAAAATGGATCTTTTTGGAGTTATTTTTATTGCTCTCGTAACAGCAATTGGAGGCGGAAGCATACGAGATGTGCTTTTAGGACATTATCCTTTAACTTGGGTTAAACATCCTGAATATATTATTTTAATCTGTTTTTGCGCCCTTGTAGCCACAAAAATTCCGCGCGTAGTAACCAAACTTGAAACTTTATTTCTAACTCTTGATGCTATAGGACTTGTTGTTTTTAGCATACTTGGAGCTCAAATAGCTATAGATCAAAACCATGGCTTTATCATAGCCGTTGCTGCCGCTGTAATTACCGGTGTTTTTGGTGGAATTTTAAGAGATATTTTATGTATGAGAATCCCCTTGGTGTTTCAAAAAGAAATTTATGCAGGAATTGCCATAATTGCAGGAGCAATCTATTATTCTCTAATAATTTGGCTTGAGCTTAATGCCCTAGTTTGCACACTTTTAACTCTTTTTATAGGAGTTTTTGCAAGGCTTTTAGCTATCAAATATCAATGGTCTTTACCTATTTTTTCTTACAATGAAGAAAAATAATTTATCGTTGCTTTATACAAGTTTGCTAAGATATTAAAAATTTTAGGAGATTGATAAATGCGAAGACTAAGTATTTTACTTGCAATTTTAATAGTTATTAATATAACAGCTTGTGATAGTAAAACAGAAAATTACTACAAAAATCTTCCTAGCAAAGCAAAAGAAAAAGCGAAAGAATGCAAAGAAAGCGGAACTCTTAGCGAAGATTGTATTAATGCATTAAAAGTTGGTGTTAAACCAACAAATGAAGAGGGTAAATACAGTCCAAACACACCGAAAAAATCTGATAATCAAATATTAGAAGCTTTAAAACAAAATGATTTAAAAAAAGAAAAAACCACAAAAGATATTAACCAAAGTTCAGAAAATAATGAAAGTATTATAATACCACCTATAGCAGAAACACCTTCTGAAATTTATCCTTCCAAAACAACAGAAAACAATCAAAGTTCTATCTTTAGCGATGATGTTAATATGACACAGGAAAAATGACCATGAAAATAACTCTTTTTTTAAGCCTTATTGGTATATTTTTTGCAGCATGCGAACAAACCAAAAGTGTAGAATATTATCAAAATCACCCCGAGGAAGCAAAAAAAAGAAGTTTAGAATGCAGACACAAAGCTATCATTAGTCAAGATTGTGTTAATGCATATAAGATAGGTTTTCCAAAAGATGAATGGGAAGATGAAAATATTTCTAATCCTTAAAAGCTATGAAAGTTTCAAAATTTGCCCATTTAAAAATACTTTCTATTTTCTTAAAACCTGCCTTTTCTAGCATATTTAAATTTTCTTTTTGACTATAAGGAATTAAAACATTTTCCAAAGCTTCTCTTTTAGCTGCGATTTCAAACTTAGAATAGCCTTGTTTTTCTTTATAATCAGCATAAAGTTCTATGATATTTTTAGACAAAAAAGCATCTTCATAAAGGATTTTTTCACTCATAATCAAAATGCCTTTAGAGTTTAAATTTTTATAAATTTGATCAAGCAATTCTTGTCTTTTAGGAGGACGAATAAACTGCATGGTATAATTTGCTACAAAAACATCGCAAGTAAAAAAATCAAATTCGCATAAATTAGCTTCAAAAAAACTTATATCAAGCCCATAAGCTTTAGCTTTTGATTTTGCAACTTCAAGCATGGAAGCAGAATTATCCACGCCAAAAAGTTTAAAATCCTTTCTTAGATTTGCCAAAAAAATCAAAAAATTAGCACTTGAGCAGCCCAAATCGCAAACACTTGCATTTGTAGGTAAAATTTTAGCCAATAAATTGCCACAAAGTTCTAAATTTTCTCTATAAAATGGTACAGAACGATTGATCATATCATCAAAAACACTAGCCACGCTTTTATCAAATTCAAATTGTTTTTTAGGGCTTTGTTTAAAAAGTTCATCTTTCATCATTTTTCCTTAATAATTCTCTAGCCTGTTCTATATCTTTAGTAATTTGATTTTTAAGTTTTTTTAGATCTTGAAATTTTTGATTCTCTCTTAGAAAAGATATAAACTCGAGTTCAAAAAACTCTCCTTGCGTGAAATTTTCACCCAATTCTTCTAAAATATGACTTTCTATAGCAAAATTTTCATCGCTTGATCTTACACCTAAAAAACTCACACTTTTATAAGTTTTTCTTTGACTTTTTAACAAAGTAGCGTAAACACCATTTTGAGGCAAAAAATAACCTTCGCAATCTAAATTTATAGTTGCAAAAAGTTCTTTAGAACCTAAGCCTTGTCCTTTAATTACCTTTCCTTTGATGCTATAATTTCTCCCTAAAAATTCTTTTACTTTTTGCAAATTTGCTCTTGATAAAAAATCCTTAATTAAACTTGCATGAACACCTATTCCACCTATGCTAAATTCATCAACTATTATAGTTTTTATCCCACTTAAAAACTCAATATCTTTAGCACTATAAGCCCTATTTTTCCCAAAAGAAAAATCATAACCCACGACTATAAATTTTAAACTGGTAAATTCTTTTTTCAAAAAGCTTAAAAAATCTTTACCATCTAAAGATTTTATACTTTCAAAATCCACTTCTATAACTTTTTTTCCTGAAATTTCTTCTTTTTGACGATTTGAGCAAAGAAATTGACCTTTAAATTTATTAATAACTAGCAAAGCCCCATTCTCATCTAAATATTTTACAAGTTTTAGATGTCCTAAATGCATACCATCAAAACAACCTATGGCTAAAGAAGTAATATTAATTTTTGATATAGTAGTAAAAATATTCAACATTACCTTCCTTTCCTTTAATGCTTGATTTTTGCGTATTTTTTAAAAGCCAACCTAACTTAGCACATTCTTTTTCAAAATCCATTCTTGCTTTTAAGATTGCCTTGTCATCTTTTAAAACACCTTTTTTATCTCTTTTGATATTTTTTCCCACTTCAAACTGAGGTTTAAAAAGTAAAATAATTTCCTTTAAAGCTAAATTATCGACATAATAAAGTAAATTAATAAGAGAAATAAAACTCACATCACAAGTAACAAGTTCAAATTTTTCTTCACTTTTAAAGGCTCTAAGATCTGTATTTTCATGCAAGATAATTTTTTCATTTGCTCTTAAACTTGGATGGAGTTGATTACTACCCACATCAAGAGCAGTGATTTTTAAAGCCTGATTTTCAAGTAAAATTTGAACAAAACCGCCCGTACTAGATCCTATATCAAGACAATTTTTATGTTTTATTTCAATATCATTTTCTTCTAAAAATTTTTTTAATTTCAAAGCTGCTCTTGAAACATAAATTTCACTTAAAAGATCCAATTTTAACTCATTGGCTAAAAGTATATCTTCAGGATTTAAATCTTGCGTTTTTTTTAAATTTTCTAAAAAATTTTTCACATCAAAAGAAGCTTTAAAACTCTTACCATTAAGTAAAATCTCTTCATTTTCTATAAGCTCTAAGGCTTTATTTCTACTGATATTTAAACGCTTTGAAACAAAAAAATCAAATCTCATTTTAAACTCTCATTTATTCTTTTTTCTAAGTCTTCTTTTTCTTTAGAAAACCACCAAATACCTATTTCAAAAGCATTTTTTTTAAAAATTTCTCTAAGATCTTTAAGATCTTTTTCAAAAAGATCTTTTTCTTTTTGAATTAAACTTAAGTTATTATCTTTTAAAAAATTAAAATTATTCATCCATAAAAGTATTTGCTCTTGTTCGGATTTTAAGGCATTATTTCTTTGCTCTTTTAAAAAATAATTTCCTAAAACCATGATAAAACATAAAAATAAAACAATTATTTTTATCTTTATTTTCAAAACAAAATTAAAAACAAAAGCCAAAAGAGAACAAAACATAAAAAAATTAAAAAAATCAAAAATAAAATTTAAAGCCCTAAACCCCAAATATCCAAAATAAGAAAAAATAAAAAATTTTAAATTTGAAACAAAATGTAAAAATTCAGATAAAAAATCAAAATAAACAAAAGAAGCACTCTTATAGGCAATGATTTTCCTAGAAAAAAGTTCTAAATTTAAAAGTTCATTGTAAGTAAAAAAAAGCCCATAAAATGCATAAAATAAAGCAGTAAAAAAACTAGCGATAACAACTATTCTAAAATCATTATAAGCATTATCTATAAATTGCAAATGCAATTCTTTTTTTAAAAATATCATCAATAAAGGTAAAATTATAAATATAAAAACAAAATCAATTTTTTCAAGATTTAAAAAATTTAAAAATAAAGAAACAAGTCCAAAAATCGCCAAAAAAAAGCTAAAAATATAAAGATAAAAATCCCCCATACTAATACGATAAAACAAACTTCCCTTAATCAAAGTAGCTTCTTTTATAATATTTTTTCTAAGCTTTAAAAATAAAAAGAATTCCCAAAAAAGTGTTAAAAAAATAGGAATTAAAAAAAATAAAGAAAAAGCACTCCTTTGCCAAGTTAGCAAAAAGCCAAAAAGGCTTAAAAGCGTTAAAATATAAGAACTATTCTTTAACAAGCTCATTAAAAGCACTTTCATCTATACATTTTACTTCAAGCTCTTTAGCCTTACTAAGCTTAGAACCTGCCTCTTCTCCAAAAAGCACATAGTCAGTCTTTTTAGAAACCGAGCCGCTTACCTTACCCCCAAGCTTTTCTATCAAAGCCTTAAACTCATCTCTTGGGCGTGAAAGAGTGCCTGTAATCACAAAAGTTTTACCAAAAATCACACCATCGCTTTTGATTTCAAGTTTTTCTATTTTCAAATTTAAAAGCTTGTAAAACTCATCAATTCTTGTATGATTAACACGCGTAAATTCGCAAAGACTTAAAGCCATTTGCTCTCCAAAACCTTCTAAATTAGCATAAGCTTCAAAGCTTTGCTTGTACCACTCTTTACCAAAACTTAAACTTAATTTTTTAGCCGCAACCTCGCCAATATGCTCTATTCCTAAAGCTGTGATAAAACGAAAAAGCTCACATTCTCTTGCTTGTTCTATGGCATTTAAAAGATTGTTAATTTTCTTTTCTTTAAAGCCTTCCAAACCTTCAAAATCATTAAATTTTAAATGAAAAATACTCTCAAGCGTAGTGATTTTTTTGTGCTTGTATAAAAGTTCTACTATATTTTCTCCCAGTCCGTCGATATTAAGACATTTTTTAGAAACAAAATGAATGATAGAATTTACAAGTCTATCTTCACAATCTATATTTTGACATTTTATTAAAGTTCCTTCATCCAAAAGCTCACTTTGGCAAGTAGGACAAAGCTTAGGGCGTGAAATTTCCATCTCTAAACCTTCTCTACGCTCTTTAAAAACCTTAGTGATTTTAGGGATAACATCGCCACTTCTTATCACGCTTACAAAATCATTGATTTTAACATCAAGTCTTGCAATTTCATCAAAATTATGAAGGGTGGCTGATTTTACTACAACCCCATCTAAATTTACAGGTTCTAAAACTGCCACAGGAGTGATCGCTCCACTTCTTCCTACTTGTAAATTTACCCCTATTAAACGCGTGGTTTTTTCAAGCGCAGGAAATTTAAAAGCTGCCATAAATTTTGGAAATTTTACCGTATAGCCTAATTCTTCACAAAGTGCAAGATCATCAACTCTTACCACCATTCCATCCATCATCATAGGTTTTTTTTCTCTTAGAACTAAAAGCTCATCATAAGCTTTTAAAACTTCGTCTAAATTAGCGCAAAGTCTTACAAAATCATCCTTTAAAAAACCAAGCTCTCTGATAAATTGCATCACCTCGCTGTGTTTGGTGAAATTTAAGGTATTTTCCCCTACTCCCCAAGGATAAAATTTCAAATTTCTTTCTTTAGTGATGCTTGTATCAAGCTGCCTTAAACTCCCACTTGCAGCATTGCGTGGATTGGCAAATAAACTTTGATTTAAAAGGGCTCTTTTTTCGTTGATTTTCTCAAAATCATCTTTTAAAATCACCACTTCTCCACGAATTTCTATCCTTTCTTTATAGGCTATATTTTTAGGTATATTTTCTATCTCAAAAACATTAAGCGTTATATCCTCACCCACTTCGCCATCGCCCCTAGTGGCGCCGCTTACTAATTTACCATTTTCATAAAGCAAATTTAAACTCGCTCCATCAAATTTAGGCTCTATAAAAAAGTTTTTTTCACATTTTGCGCGTTTTGCCCAAGCTCTAAGCTCACTCTCATCAAACACATCTTCCATCGACCACATACGCTTTAAATGAGCTATTTTTTTAAACTCGCTTTGTATAGTAGGAGCTATTTTTTGCGTTGGAGAGTCTTTTGAAATTTCATCTTTATTTTGTTCTTCAAAAACTCTTAATTCTCTGATTAAAGCATCGTATTCTTCATCGCTAGCCAAGGGTTCATCTTTTTCATAATATGCCCTCATCCACAAATTAGCTAAAGCAACTTTTTCTAAATACTCTTCTTTTTTCATCTAAACTCCTATATTATCCATTGCCTGCGCTAAAGCAAAAAGTTGTTTATGCTCATATAAATCATGCACTCTTATAATACTAGCACCATTTTCAAAAGCCTTTAAATGCAAATATAAAGTTCCCGCTAAACGATCTTTAATCTCGCTTTGAAAATACGCATTAATCACACTTTTACGACTCGCACCTATAAGTAAAGGTTTATTAAATTGCAAAAAATGTTCTAAGTGTTTGATTAAAATCATATTATGCCCCGCACTCTTTCCAAAACCAATACCTACATCTAAAATACTTTCTTTTACTCCAAAACTTTCTAAAAGCTCAAGTTTTTCTTTAAAAAACAAAGTCATCTCATCAAGCAAATCTTCATAAAAAGGATTATCTTGCATGTTATTTGGATTGTTTTGCATGTGCATTAAGCAATATTTTGCCCCATATTTACTTGCAAGTTTGGCTAGATTAAGATTTCTTAAACTTGTAATATCATTAATGAGTTTAAAACCCTTATTTAAAGCATATTCTAGACAATATTCATCAAAACTATCTAAACTAAAAATTGCTTGTTCGTAATAATTTTTCTCATAAATTAAGTCAAGTACTTTTTTCAGTCTTTTAAATTCCTCTTCCTTGCCACAATACTCACTCCCAGGTCTTGAACTTACCGCACCTATATCGATATATTCAGGCTTTAAAGCAAGAAAGTCATTAAGCCTTTTTTCAAAGTCTTCTTCACTCACACGACTTTTTGCATTAAAACTGTCTTCATTGACATTAATCACTGCCATAAGCTCGGCTTTTTTCTGTTTTAAAAAATCTTTTTGCAAAAAAAGAGCCAAATTTTTAAGTCCAAAATCTTGAAGTTTTTCTTTGACAACAAGCTTTTGAATTTGCTCTTTACTTGCCATTAAAAGCGCATTTGAATGAGTGATTTTTGCAGTAATTACTTCTTTATGAGTAATAAGTTCAGCTCCTACTCTTAAAGCATCTTGTTTTAAAATATTTGCCGCAGGAGTGGAAATATCTTTGATAAAAATAAAATGAATTTTTGTTTTTTCACTCATAATTTTTTGTCCCATTTTATGGGGATTTATGAAAGAACAAAGCAAATTAAAATCGGTATTTGGATTGATTTTAAAAAATTTCATTTTATTTCTTTGTATAGTAATTTAACAAAAGAGTAGCTAAAAGCACCCCGCTTTTAGAATTTAATTTTGCAAGCTCATAGCCTTCATAAAAAAACTCTAATTCTTCAGCATTAAAATCTTTATATTTCACACATTCTTTAGCAAGTAATGCGATTTGATCCATAAGTTCATTTTTATCCAAATTTTCATTTTTTTGCAAAAAATCAAAAAGCATTCTTAAATCCATTCTTTTAAGATCTAAATCAAGTTTTTTAACTTCCTTTTCAACTTTTCTTTTTTCGCAAATAAGACGCGATTTTATGGTAGGTAAAAGTAAATTTTTAGAAGGTACCACAATAAGAAATTTAGTATTTTTTGGAGGCTCTTCAAGAAGTTTAAGTAAAAAATTTTGTGCTTCTATCCTATAAGAATCCGCCATTAAAACAATAATTTTTTCTTCAGTTTCTGCAATATAGCTTTCTTTTTCAACCGCTCTTGCATCATCAAGTAAAAATTCATTTTGTGGCATAAAAAATCTTAATTTTTTAATACCAAAATTATTAATCATTTCTTCTTTAATACCTAAAAAATCTTCGCTGATAATAATCTTACTAATAAACAAAATATTTATCCTAATTGCACCTTGGAAAATAATATTGCATCCAAACTTACATCAAAAAGTTGATATAAACTAATAAGCTTGATATCCAAGTCTTTATCTTTAGAATTTAAATAAAAACTATCTTGTAACTGCTCATCAAAAAGCCACAATAAACTATCATCTCTTGATTTAGCGATTAAAGATTTATTATCAGAAGCACTTCCTATATAAAAATACACATAACCATTAGGAAAAGAAATGTCAAGCAAGTCATTAAGTAAAGCTATATCTTCTGAACTTTGTACTTTCTTCTTGCATAAAGAATTTAACGACACAAAAGGAAGCATAGGACGAGCGGCTTTTGAATTTATATTTTTTAAAAAATACTCTTCATACCAAGATCTTTGTTCATCGCACATTAAGACAAAAGTGCGTCCCTCTAAAAGATATTTAAGTCTTGCAGCCATCAAAGGAGCCCATTCTAAACGACGCGACTCCAACCATGCCATAAAAGCTCCGCCATTGCGAATATTTTCAAGAGTAAAACTTAAAAAATCACTCATTTATTTATCAAGTCCGTAGCACTCATGTAGTGCTCTAACTGCAAGTTCTCCGTATTTTTCATGAACTATCATTGAAATTTTAATTTCACTAGTAGAAATCATACCGATATTAATCCCCTCATCAGCTAAAGCTTTAAAAGCTTTACTTGCCACTCCTGAATGTGATTTCATGCCTACGCCGACTATAGAAACTTTTACTACAGCACTATCACTTTCTATAGTTGTTTTTGAGCTTAAAATTTTTTGCATAGCATTTTTGGCTAATTCAAGTTCATTTTGAGGAACCGTAAAACCCAAATTTGTAGCGCCATCAACTCCAACATTTTGTATAATCATATCTACATTAATATTTTCATTTGCCAAAACAGAAAAAATTTCAGCTGCGATTCCAGGCTTATCTTCTACATTTCTTAAAGTCACTCTTGCTTGATTTTTATCCAAAGCAATACCACTTACTAAAGCTTGTTCCATTCCATCTTCCTTTGTTATCATTGTTCCTTCGTTATTGTTAAAACTACTTCTAGTTACTAAGTTAACATTTAATTTTTTTGCAAGCTCTACAGAGCGATTTTGCAAAACTTTTGCACCCAAACTTGCAAGTTCAAGCATTTCTTCATAAGAAATTTTATCCAATTTCTTTGCCTTTGGTTCAATTCTTGGATCTGTTGTATAAACCCCATCAACATCGGTATAAATTTCACACAAATCCGCATTTAAGGCACCTGCTACCGCCACAGCACTTAAGTCGCTTCCACCACGCCCTAAGGTAGTTACATTACCTTCCTCATCTACACCTTGAAAACCTGCTATAACGACTATTTTACCATTTTGAAGTTCTGATTTTATCGCTTTTGTATCAATATGATGAATTCTTGCCTTTGTAAAAACACTATCTGTAATAATTCCCGCTTTTCTCCCAGAAAATGATATAGCAGGATAACCCTTTTCATTTAAAGCAATAGAAAGTAAAGCACAGCTTACACGCTCTCCACTGCTTAAAAGCATATCCATATCTTTACCATTAGGAGTTTTACTAAAATATTCAGCTTGCTCGATAAGAGTATTTGTCACCCCACTCATTGCAGATACTACAACAACAAGTTGATCACCCTGTTGCACACTTTGGATAACCCTATTGGCTACTGCTTCGATACGCTCAAGTGTTCCAACGCTTGTTCCACCATATTTTTGAACTATAAGCATTTTAGATATAACCTTTCTCTTCAAAATATTTGATCACTTTAACATAAATATTTTTTTTGAAATGATTAATCATTTCAAAAATTTGTTTAACACTCACAAATTGATAATCATCAAATTCAGGATGCTTGGTATTGATATTGATTGTAGCACCGTGCTTTAAACGCACTAAAAAATATTTTTGAATCTGCCCATCATAAGGATACATTTTTTTAACAATTTTACTCGGAAAATCATAACTCAACCATTCTGGATACTCAGCAATGATTTCAACCTCATCAGTGCCTATTTCTTCTTTTAATTCTCTAAATAAAGCGTTTTTGACACTTTCACCTTTATCAATGCCTCCTTGTGGAAATTGCCAAATATTATCCATATCACTTCTTTTAGCTATAAAAATCTTACACTCAAAAGGATAAGAACTTGATAAAACAATAGCTGCAACATTTGGTCTATAATTTTTCTCGTTTTCCACAATATTTTTCCTTAAATCTCAAGAATATAATTTTAACCTAAATCAAATCAAATTTTTATTAAAATACATTAAAAATTTAATAAAATATTCTAGGGTTTTTATGCATTTTTATATCCATATTCCATTTTGTGAAAGCAAATGTAATTATTGCGCTTTTACAAGTTTGAAAAAAAATGATTATGAAAAAGCTTATTTTCAGGCTTTAAAAGAAGATATTGTTTTTCAATTAAAACAATTTAACATTCAATCAAATCAAATTAAAACCTTATTCATAGGTGGAGGAACACCAAGTTGTGTCGATGCGTATAATTATGAAGATATTTTTAAAATTTTATATCCCTTACTAGATAAAAATGTAGAAATTTCATGCGAAGCTAATCCCAACTCAGCAACATTAAATTGGCTTAAAAATATGAAAAATCTAGGAGTTAATCGCATTTCTTTTGGAGCTCAAAGTTTTCATCCTAAAAAACTTCACTTTCTTGGAAGAATTCACAATCAAGAAATGATTATCAAAACATTAGAAAACGCAAATAAAGTAGGTTTTAAAAATATCAATTTAGATCTTATTTATGATACGAAATTAGACAATAAAAAAATGCTTGAATTTGAACTCTTACACTTAAAACAAATCAAGGATTTAATCACACACCTTAGTGCTTATAATTTAACCATAGAATCAAACACAGCCTTTGCTAAAAAAGAACATTTCAAAAAAAATGCTCCTAATTTAATGAAATTTTTCATCAAACAACTTCTAGAGCTTGACTTTTTTCAATATGAAATCAGTAATTTTTCAAAAACCAAAGCCCAAATTTGCAAACATAATCTTGCTTATTGGCAAGGAAAAAACTACCTAGCTTGTGGATTAAGTGCAGTAGGATTTTATGAAAATAAGCGTTTTTATACAGCAAAAAATTTAAAAAATTACATAGAAAATCCTACTTTTAGATCTATAGAGCAACTAAGTTCCAAAGACTTGAATTTAGAGCACCTATTTTTAGGACTTAGAAGTATAGTAGGGATTGATGAAACAAAACTCAATCAATGGCAAAAAGACAAAATAAATATATTATTAAAAGAAAAAAAACTTTTTTACAAAAATAAAAGATATTTTAATCCTAATTTTCTCATTAGCGATGAACTTACTTTATATCTCTCATCTTAAATTTAAGTTTTTTAAGTAAAATATTTATTTAAAATATCAAATCAAAGAGTAATGATTAATGAGTTTTGGTGAAATTATAGTTATTTTAGTTGTAGCGATTTTAGTCTTAGGACCTGATAAACTTCCAGAAGCTATAGTACAAATAGCAAAAATTCTAAAGGCTGTAAAACGCAACATAGATGATGCAAAATCAAGCATAGAAAAAGAAATACGCATCAATGACTTAAAAGAAGAAGCTAAGAAATACAAAGATGAATTTTCAAGCACTAATGAAAATATACGCAAAAAACTCAGCTTTGAAGAATTTGATGACCTTAAGAGAGATATTTTAGATAAAACAAAGGTAGATTTAACCTTTGATAGCAGAGATGATAAAGTAAAAAATAACCTTAGCGGACAAAATTTAAATACAGAAGAAAAACCAAATCTTACCAGATTAGAAACACAAGATAAAACGGAAAAATAAATGTTTGAAGAATTAAGACCTCATTTAATAGAACTTAGAAAACGCCTTTTTATAAGCGTTGCTTGCATTGTAGTTATGTTTATTGTATGTTTTGCCTTGCGTAGCTATATCTTAGATATTCTAAAAGCTCCACTTATAGCTGTTTTACCCGAAGTAGCCAAACATGTGAATGTAATTGAAGTACAAGAAGCCTTATTTACCGCAATGAAGGTTAGTTTTTTTGCAGCCTTTATCTTTTCTCTACCTGTAATTTTTTGGCAATTTTGGAAATTTGTAGCTCCAGGACTTTATGATAATGAAAAACGCCTTGTAGTGCCTTTTGTTAGCTTTGCAAGCATTATGTTTGCCTTTGGGGCTTGTTTTTGCTATTTTGTTGTAGTGCCTTTGGCTTTTAAATTTTTGATTAATTTTGGTTTAAATGAAGATTTTAATCCTGTGATTACCATAGGAACTTATGTAGATTTTTTTACCAAAGTTGTTGTGGCTTTTGGCTTAGCTTTTGAAATGCCTGTAATTGCCTTTTTCTTTGCTAAAATCGGACTTATAGATGATAGTTTTTTAAAACGCCATTTTCGCATAGCTGTTTTAGTTATTTTTGTTTTTTCAGCCTTTATGACTCCACCTGATGTTTTATCTCAATTTTTAATGGCAGGACCACTTTGCGGACTTTATGGACTTTCTATTTTAATTGTTCAAAAGGTAAATCCTGCTCCAAAAGATAAAGAAAGCGATGAATAAAGACCTACTTCTTTCAAGCTATGATTACACTCTAGCTAATGAACTCATAGCCAACTATCCTACAAATCCAAAAGAAGATGCTAGGCTTTTGGTTTTTGATCGCAAAAACAAAGAAATTTTTCATACTACTTTTAAAAATTTACAAGACTTTTTACCCAACTGCGCGATTTTTTTCAATGATACCAAAGTTATTAAAGCAAGAATTTATGGCAATAAAGCAAGCGGAGGAAAAATAGAGCTTTTCTTGCATCAACCTTTTTTAAATTCTCACGATCCGCTTTTTCTAGCTCAAATTAAAGGGCGTGTTAAAAAAGATGAAATCTTATATTTTAAAGATGATTTAAAAGTACGCGTTGTAGAACTTTTAAATGATGGTCTTCGAAAAGTTCAATTTTTTCAAAATGATAAAACCTTAGACACCTCAAATCTTTACAACCTGCTTGACAAGATAGGACATATACCCTTGCCTCCTTATATTAAAAGGGAGGATGAAAAAAGTGATTTGAAAGATTATCAAAGTATCTTTGCAAAAAATTTAGGTGCAGTGGCTGCTCCGACTGCAAGTTTACATTTTAGTGAGACTATGCTTGAAAATTTAAGAAAAAAACACGAAATTTATCATTTAACCTTACATGTAGGAGCTGGAACCTTTAAAAGCGTGGAATGCGAAAATATACAAGAGCATAAAATGCATAGCGAATTTTTTAATATTCCGCAGCAAGCATGTGAAATTATAGATTCTAAACAAGCTATTTTAGGCGTAGGAACAACGGTAACAAGAACCATAGAATATTATGCAAGAACTAAAACAAAAAATGGTTTTTGTGATCTTTTTTTACACCCGCAAAATCCACCTATAAGACAAAATCATCTTTTAACCAATTTTCATTTACCAAAATCTACTCTTATCATGCTAGTTTCAGCTTTTATCGGTAGAGAACAGTGTTTAAAACTTTATGAACTCGCCATAAAAGAAAAATATCGCTTTTACTCTTATGGCGATGCGATGTTAATCTTGTGATTTTTCTTTAAAATTTATTGCTATTTTAGCTTGAAGTTTTAGCCAATCTTTTTGAAGCATGATAGGAAAACCTCCATAAACACGCCCGCCTTCTAAATTTTTACTCACACCGCCTCTTGCAGCTATAGTACTAAAATCGCCTATTTTTAAATGTCCACTCGTTGCACTTTGACCACCCATAATAACATTGCGTCCTAACTCACTTGAACCTGAAATTCCAGTTTGTGCCACAATGATACAATTTTGACCTATATTGCAATTATGTCCGATTTGAACTAGATTGTCTACCTTAGTACCTGCTTTGATAATAGTACTATCAAAAACTGCTCTATCTATAGTTGTACAAGCCCCCACTTCTACAAAATCTTCTAAAACCACATTGCCATTATGATAAATTTTATAATGTTCGCCGTTTTTATTGTGCGCATAACCAAAGCCATCGCTTCCTATTACACAATTAGCAAGCAGATGACATTTTTTACCGATTTTAGTATCATTATAAATCACTACATTAGGATGAATAATACTCTCATCACCAATGCTGACATTATCGCCTATATAAGCTCCTGCCATAATGATTACATTTTCACCGATATTTACATTATCACCTATATAAACATTAGGCATGATTCTTGCGCTTTTTGCGATATTTTGTACTTTTTCTTTAGCTGTGCTTATCAAAGGTTTAGCAAAAAGCTTGCTTAAAAAAGCAAAACTCAAATGTGGACTTTGAGTAATCAAAGCTTTAGTATCTTTAGGTACTAAATTTTCATATTCTTTAGATACTAAAATAGCAGCAGCTCCTGTGTGAGGTATATCTTTGGTATTTTTCTCACCATCACAATAAGTAAGCTCTGTAAAATTTGCTTTCAATAAAGAATTTAAAGCACTGATTTCTATATCCTCGCCTTTATATTCCAAGCTTAAAAATTCTGCTATTTCACTTAATTTCATTTAATCTCCATCAAAACAGATCCACTGCGAACTATATCACTAGGATTATATTTTTTAATTGTTTTTAAAAAATTATCAATGCGATTTGCATCATCAGCAACCATTAAAAATAAAAAATTCTCATTGCTATTTGCAATAGTACCATTATAAGCTTTCAAAACGGCATCAAGTCCACCTAAATTTTCATTTAAAGGAATTTTCACCAAAGCCATTTCTTTGTCAATAAATTCTTCACTTTCTATCACTTTATAAGTAGGAATGAGCTTATGAAGTTGTTTGACTATCTGCTCAAAAGTTCTTTCATTTCCTGAAGTGACTATATTAATACGAGAAAATTCTTTATTTTCCAAAGGTGCTACTGTAAGCGAGTCAATATTATAACCTCTTCCTGAAAAAAGTCCTACTATACGAGATAAAACCCCATGCTCATTTAAAACAATTACCGATAAAACCCTTCTCATTGTCTATCCTTTGCCTTTGGTAAAATCATATTATAAATCGCACCTCCTGCAGGCACCATAGGTAAAACATCTTCAAAGCGATCAATTTTTACATTTAAAAGAGAGGTTTTATCACTTTTTAAAGCTTGGCTAAAAGCTTGGATAAATTCTTCTTTGTTTGAAATTTCATAACCTTCACAACCAAAACCTTGAGCTATTTTGATAAAATCAGGCTGAGTGCTTAAATCAGTTTGTGAAAAATGCTCTTTATAAAACATACTTTGCCATTGTCTTACCATACCTAAAAAGGCATTATTTAAAATAATATTTATAGTTTTTATACCATACTCATAAGCAGTCATAAGCTCTTGGATATTCATTAAAACCGATCCATCGCCTACGAAATTAATCACCACTTCTTCACCCACAGCAAGCTTTGCACCCAAAGCAGCAGGTAAAGAATATCCCATAGTTCCTTGCCCTCCGCTTGTTGCAAGTTGTCTTGGATAATTAAAAGGATAAAACTGTGCCACCCACATTTGATGCTGACCCACATCAGTAATAATCCTTGCATCTGGAGCCATTTTCGCACATTCTTCAATCACCCATTGCGGTTTTAAAATCTCATTGCTATCTTCATAAGAAAGCGGATAAAGTTCATTATAACGCTTTAAAGTTTCGTGCCATTCTTTAAAAGTTGTGTTGAAATTTTCCTTTTTAAGCTCTTCTAAAAGCTCTTTAAGAACTTCTTTAATATCTCCTACTATAGGATAATGCGCATTGATAATCTTTGAAATAGAACTAGGATCAATATCAACATGAACTATAGTCGCATGTTTAGCAAATTCACTTGTTTTTCCTGTAATCCTATCATCAAATCTCGCTCCTACACTCACAAGCAAATCGCACTCACTTAAAGCCATATTAGCAGCATAGCTTCCATGCATGCCTGCCATTTTAAGATTAAAAACATCATCACTTCTTAAAGTTCCAAGCGCCATCAAAGTTTCAACTGCTGGAATTTTTGTAAATTTTATAAGCTCTCTGATTTGCTCGCTTGCATTAGAACTGATGCAACCTCCACCTAAGTAAAACAAAGGTCTTTTTGCTTCTTTTAAAAGCTCTGCAAATTTTTTAATTTGCTTTGAGTTACCCTTATAAACGGGCTTATAAGTCTTCATGGAAATTTCTTTAGAGTATTCCCAAAGTCCCAAAGTTGCACTTACGTCTTTTGGCACATCTATATGCACAGGCCCAGGTCTACCACTTCTTGCTATATAAAAAGCCTCTTTTAAAATGCGTGGAAACTCTTCTATACAAGTAACTAAATAATTATGCTTTACACAAGGTCTTGAAATGCCTACTGCATCAATTTCTTGAAAAGCATCTGTACCAATAAGAGAATTTGCCACCTGCCCTGAAATCAACACCAAAGGGATAGAATCGCTATAAGCCGTAGCTAGACCTGTAATAGTATTTGTAAAACCTGGTCCGCTTGTAACTATAGCTACGCCCACTTCTCCGCTCATTCTTGCGTAAGCATCAGCAGCATGCAAAGCCGCTTGTTCATGACGCACTAAAATATGTTTAAAATACTTTTGATTGTAAATTTCATCATAAATATTAAGCGCAGCGCCTCCAGGATAACCAAAAACAATTTTAACATTTTCTTCTTTTAAAGCCTCGCAAATCATTGCCGAACCGCTTAACTCTTTCATAATAACACTCCAAAAAATTATTGTAAAAGCTCTTTAAGTGCTAAATTAAGTCTTTTGCCATCAACACTCGCACCTAATTTTATTTTAGCTTCTTTCATTACCAAACCTTGTTCTTTTAGTGAACTTACGCCCAATTCTTCTATAAGTTGTTTTAAGGCTAAAGTTAACTCCTCATCACTTAGTTGTTTAGGCAGATAAATTTCAAAAAGACTTATTTCATTTTGTTCTTTTTGTGCTAAATCTTCACGATTTGCCTTAAGATAAAGTTCGATTGCGTCTTTGCGTTTTTTGATTTCACTTGCAATGATTTTATAAATTCTTTCATTATCCAACTCTATTCTTTCATCCACTTCTATTTGCTTAAAAGCTGCATTTAGAGTTCTTAAACTATCTCTTTTAAAATCATCTTTTTGTTTCATTGCCTCTTTGATATCGTTTAAAATTTGTTCTTTTAAAGTCATTTTTTTCCTTTTTAGTTAAAATTACAAGCTTTAAGATTTAAACCAAAACCTTCTAAACCTATATAGTCTTTATCACAACTTTGAGATAAAAGTTTAATTTCTTCTATACCAAAATATCTTAAAATCTGTGCTCCTATACCATAGTTTTTGTATTGAGTAGTACTGGATTTTTCTCCTTGCATGAAAACTATAACGCCACCATTTTCACTAAGAAATTTGATTTGCTCTAAAAGTTTTGAAAATTTATCTGAAGTTAAAAGCTCAAAATCACTACCACTGATATGAAATTTAACATTTTCACATTTTTTGATATCTTTAAAGCAAAAAGCTATGTGTTGGGTTTGATTATGATCACTAAAGATAAATTTTTCTGCTTTAAAGCCTGCTAAAACACTTTGACTTTTTTCTTCAAGCTTAATAAGGCTTTCATGTTTTAGGCGATATTCTATAAGATCGCTTACGGCTATCATATTTAAATCATGTTTTTGGCAAAAAATTTCTAGATCTTCTCTTCTTGCCATATCTCCATTATCTTTTACAATTTCACAAATCACACAAGCACCTTTTAATCCTGCTAATTTACAAAGATCAACCGTGCCTTCTGTATGACCTGTGCGTTCTAAAACCCCACCTTTTTTTGCGATTAAAGGATTGATATGCCCTGGTCTTACAAAATCACTCGCCTTAGCATTATCATCGGCAAAAATTTGTATAGTCATATTTCTTTCATAGGCGCTAACTCCCGTTGTAGCATCTTTTGCATCTACGGTTATAGTAAAAGCAGTTTCGTGGTTTGAAGTATTTTTAGGCACCATTAAAGGAAGTTCAAATTTTTTTGCCAAAGTTTCATCTAAGGCTACACAAACCACACCACGAGCTTCTTTTATCATGAAATTTACTTTTTCTTGAGTGCTAAATTGCGCAGGAAAGATTAAATCGCCTTCATTTTCTCTATCTTCTGCATCTACCATAACAAGCATTTTTCCTGCTTGTAAATCCTTAATCGCTTGTTCTACGCTAACAAATTTCATTTTTATTTCCTTAAAATTTTTAAAATTATAACTTAAATTGCTTGACAAATAAATTAAAATTCATTATAATCACACTTTTAAAAAATATTTATTGGGGTATCGCCAAGCGGTAAGGCAACAGGTTTTGGTCCTGTCATTCAGGGGTTCGAATCCCTTTACCCCATCCACTTCTTATTTTATATTTCAAAGTATCTTATATGCCGCGAAGTAGAGCAGTGGTTAGCTCGTCGGGCTCATAACCCGAAGGTCGGGAGTTCAAATCTCCCCTTCGCAACCAGTTATGGATTTAAAATAAATTTTATTTAGATAGATTGTTTAAATAACTTTTTAAAATATTCTCCAGCTGTGTTTTCAGTTCTATAGGAGCTAGAATTTTTATATAAGGAATCCACTGCTTAACCAAATGCAAAATTTCATCTTCATAGGAAACTTGAGTGCTTAAAGTATAGCTTGTTTCATCTTCATCAATGATTTGATAATTGCTTAGTATTTCTTTTCTAAAAAAATATTCCTTAGCATTTTTATCAAGTTTTAAAATCACTTCTTTGCTTTCTCCAAGCCAGATATTAGGATCATTTTGGATTTGTTCCTCAAGTTTTTCATTGGGAATAAAATTTTCATTTTTAGTGCGAAGTTTTGAAATTTTATCTAAATTAAAATGTTTTAATTTATCGTTTTCATCCCCTAAAAGATACCAAATTCCCTTGTAATTTACGAGTTTGTAAGGTTTGATTTGGCGTTCTTTTTCCTTATAGAAAAAATTTAATACATTGTGTTTGAGTATAGCCACACCAAGATCTTTAAAAAGCTCATAATCCACCTTTTGAAAACCTTCATTTTTTACCATCAAAACTTTATTTACCCTATGGCTTAAAAGATCAACTATAAAGCCTTGATCGAGTTTTGGATAAAGCTCAGCAATGCCACTTAAGGTGGCGAAATTCTGTATATCTTTAAAGCTTAATTTTCCCAAAGCAAAGCTTTCTAAAACATATCTTCCATTTTCTTTTTTAATAGGCATAAAAGTAAGTCTTTCGTTAAGATCCCTTTGTATGGTTCTTGTATCGACATTAAACTCTTGTGCAAGCTCTTGGGCGCTTAGACTTTCCCCATTGTTAAATTTTGATAAAATCTGCACCAAGCGTATGCTTAATTTGTCGTATTCTTTCATGAAATTTCCTTGTGAGTTAAAATGCTTTTTAACAAACTTACGCCTTCTATGCCTAAAATTTCATTTCTAAGTTTTTTGACTTCATTTAAACTTGGGGCTTTTGCATGAACGGCTTCATTGCGGATTTCTTGAATGAGAGTAAGACTTTTTGAAAAAGGATAATTGATAAATTGAGTTAAACTTTTTCCTAAATGACATTGGATATTTTCATGTCTGAGTAGAAATTTAATACTTCCAAGATTGGGTTTTTGGGTAAAAAAATCTTTAAGTATAAAAGATTTGCCTTGGACATTATAAGCTAAATCATAAAGGCTAGGATCTTTCATACAAGCTTTTAAAAGAACTTTTTTGGCAAAAGCGTAAATTTCATATTCTAAGGTTTTGGAGTATTTGACTACAATACTTGTAAAATCATTTAAAAGATCGTTTTCGCTTTGTAAAAGTTCTAATTCTGCATGAATGATATTGCTTATGCTATCAGGGTGCAAGAGATAAAAAATCCTTTTGCCAAAAACAAAGCGTATGAAATTTTCTTGCATGGCTAGGTATTCTTTGCTTTTATACACGCTTAGATAATGCTTTTCATCTCCTAAAAAATAAGAACACTCTTCTTTTAATCTCACAGGCAAAGGATAGGTGTAATTATTGCCATAAATGGCATAGGTGTGATCGTTTGGGGTGATGAAATTGGCTAAAAATTTATCTCTTAAAAGACTAAAATCTTCCCTGACTAATTCTCTTAAATCACTGATGATAAAAAAGTCTTCCACTTCTAAATTTTTTTCTTTATAATAACTAGGAATCAAACTTTCATCGACATTTTTAGAAATTTTTACCACTTTAGCGACAAATAAATTAGCATAATCGCTTAAAAAAAGTTGCAAGAAATTTTCTTCATTTGTATTTTGGTAAATTTCTTCTAAGGAATTTTGCTTTTCTTGATCGTTGAGTTTTGATTTGATTTTGCCAAAGGCAACTTGGGATTTTTCTTGTAAAATGCTTAAATGTTGCTTGATGACATCTTCTTGATAATAGGGATTATAAAGGATTAAAAGGTGGTTCATGTTTTGCCTTATTTTAGGATTTCTTTGAGATTTTGCTTGATTTCATTAGGATTTTGCTCGTATTCTTGTATGAGATCTTTTAAAATTTCAAACAACTCGTTAAAATCCTGCGGATGTTCTTTTTTAAAATTTACTATCAAATCCAAAGTTTTGCAAATACTACTTGCTTGATCTTTGCTGTCATTAAAAGCATTTTTTATATCCAAAACCATACTAATAATACGAGCACTTTGCATAGGGCTTGAAATGCGTTTAAATAAAAATCCTTTAAACGCATTTGCAAGGCTAAGAGATGAGAAAATCTTAGAAAACATCTGTCTTTATACTGTTTCTTTGCAATCTAGACAAATTTTTTGCCCGTTTTCGTCATATTTCCAATTGTGTCTTGTTTGTCCCAATCTTTCATGTCCGCATAAATTACATTTTTCGTGCATTCTGCATTTTGCATCTTTTTTGATTTCATAATAATTATGAAAATTATCAAACACTTGAATAGAACAAAGAGTACATCGTCTATATCCATAACAATTATCAGGATTTAATATTTCAGGAGCTTCAAAATCATGTTGATTTTTTGTAAGATATTTTCCGCAATCAGGGCAAATTTTGGAAAAAAAACATTTTGGTTTATCTTTTTCATTTTGATATTCACCCGCGTGCCAACCAATCCCACATTTTACTTCCATTCCAATATCTTTAACAACTTCAGCAGTCTTAATAGTTTTGTCTTTAATTGCTTCTGAAGCATTTACCGCCTTATCTTTTAAAGAACTTAAAAAATTCATAAATTAACGCCCTATAAAATATAATACAATCGACGCAACAGAAACTATCAAAGCTAAAATTGAAATGCTATTTGTAAAAACATTTTTTCTTTTATTTAAAATATCTTTCAGTTCATTGATTTTACATTCTTGCTCTTGAACAATTTTGTCATTATAA
Source organism: Campylobacter sp. CFSAN093249 (assembly GCF_011067895.1). NCBI lineage: Bacteria > Pseudomonadati > Campylobacterota > Epsilonproteobacteria > Campylobacterales > Campylobacteraceae > Campylobacter > Campylobacter sp. CFSAN093249. The sequence continues at coordinate 163,552 of NZ_JAAMWM010000004.1, forward strand.
TTTTTATATTGTATAAATTCTTGATAATGTTTTTCTATGAGTTTATATTGCTCATCATCAATTTGATTTTTTTTATCTAATTCTACTTGGATATTATTTATCGTATCTTTGTGTTTTTCATGATCTTCTATAAAACTCAGTGTGAACTTTTGTATTTGTTGAAATTGTTCTTTAGCGGCTTTAGATAAACGAATTACCTTGCCATCGCTCTTTACAAAACCTTGCGCAATAATAAGAGATAAAGCTTGATTCATACGCGTAGCAATACAAAAACTGGAAGTAAAAAATATTACAACTTCTTTTAGAATTGTTGTCATTTGATTCATTGATTCATTCTGTAACTCTGCTACTTCAAGGATCATATTGGATTTAATTTCTTTTTTTTCTTCTGATGTTTCTCCAAGCCAACGTCCAAAAATTGGTATATAAGTTTGCCAATCACTATCTGTATTAAGATTTTTGGCTTTTTGTGTTCTATCTTTTGCTTTATCAGCATTCTCTGCTGCTGTTTCAATAGCTATAGCTATTTCACTGATTTTTTTATTAATAAATTTTTGAATATATTCTTCATCAAGGTTTTCAATATTTTGCAAAAAATCTTGATCTTTTTGTGTGATAAGTTCTAGCATCAGTTCTCCTTAGTTTGATTAAGTTTTTTGTATAATTTTTTAGTGATATTACAATTTTCAAATTCTTCAATTGCTGTTTCTACTTCTTGAGAACTTTGCTCTCTCATTTGGTTATCTTTTTTGATTTGTTGTATAGTTGCTAAAGTTTCGTTTTTTACAATATGATAAGCATCATTCAATGCAAACCAAGTTTTGGCAATTTTGTATTGTACTATCAAATTTTTTTGAGTTACAATTTGTATTTGTAAATTGCCAATTTTGGAATTGCTTCTCCACTTATCCATATAAAAAATAGCTATAGTGCTCAATACAGCACCACCAGCCGCTGAAATACATAAAGAAAGGGCATCCCCTATTGTTTCATCGGTAAAAGGGATAGGTAGTGACAAAAATACATTAAATCCAGGTATTGACAGCAGAAACTTGTGGATCATTTCACTTCCTAACATTGAAATTGCAGAAATCATCCCGCTAACAAAAATTTTCGATGCTTCAAAGTAAATTTCATCTTTTGGTATATTTTTAGGTGGATTAATAATGATTTTTACAGCTTGATATAGAGAAGTAAAGCCTGCACGTATGATTTGCACTATTTTTTTTAAAGTTGTAAAAATAGTGTTAATAATAAAAACCAACAAATTAGAAAAAAATGCTTGAATTCCTGCTTCTAAAGAACCTTTGAATATATCCTTCCATTTTGCCTTTATCTTTTCCCAAACTTTTTCCATTCTGCGTGCAAATCGTTTAAAAATTTCTTTAATATTTTCTTTTCCAAACTCTCTAAAGGTGGTTTTTAATTCAATAACAACAGCTTCAATAAAATCTTTTAAGACAACTCCAAAGGCAGAATAAACAAAGATTTTCATTGAATCTTTAGCACCTGTACTTAAAACTTCATTAGAATATTTGACAATTTTTTCTTTTATAACTTTCTTTTTTAGGTTTGATTTGGCTGTATTGTAAATTTTTTCAGCTTTTTTTTCATCGATTCCATATTTTTCAAAATTGGTTTTTCCTGTTTTTGGATCAATTTCTTTACCCCACTCCATAAGATCTCTATCACCTTTAGAAGCATTAGCACTTGCATCAAGCCACTTAAGATTGTCAGGGTGATTTGCTATTTCTGCCCTAATTGCATCATCCAAAAATAAATGCATATTAGGATCTCTATCAATTTCCTTTAAAGAAATAACATGATCTAGTTGCGCTTTATTCTTTCCAGCACCCCTTTCCATTTCTTCACCTGTGTATTCACTACGTACAATTTTTGGAGAATTATCTCTTATATTATCTTTTATTTTATCATAGTTTGAATCTCGTTTATAGCCTTGTTGATACTTTGTAAGCTTTTGTAAATCTTCTTCTGTTGCTACAATACCTTTTTCAAAGTTATGTAGTGTTGTTACATTCCCACCATCTTTTGCATTTAAGATCGTTGAAGCGAGTCCAAAATGCCCTGTCACAGCATCCATAGCATTTTTAGTGCATTGTTCAAAAAGTGTTTGGGTTTGCTGTTCGGGTAATTTTTCCATTAAATCTTCAAGTTCTTTAAGTGAATTTTCCAAACCTTTATCAATTTCTATTCTTAGACATTCTTTTTTAGATAAATTTTCCAACTCTTTTTCTAAATCCGCATAATTGGCTTTTAAATCCAATTCTTCTAAATGTATATAATTATTCATATTTTAATAATTCCTTGTTTTTAATTTTTGTATTTTATCAAATCCCCCCCCCCAGTCAAGGGGGAAGTGAAATTTTTAAGTTTTACACCATAGCACTAGCGCTAAAATTGTGATTAAATATATAGCACAAAATATTATATTATAAGGATAAGGTTGCATAGAAAGAAAAATAAGTATCGCTATGCCAACAAAAACCATAAACGCTATAAAATACAAACCACACATCAACACTATGGCAACAAAGCCAGCTATAAGGCTTAAAATTCCAAGTATTATTCCCATTGTTTATCCCACATAGGAGAACTCCACACAGAAGGAAAAATATACTGAGGAAAAGTTTGAAATTTTGTTTGCAAATAAAATCTCTGTGTTTTTCTCTCCATACTTTCACTTATCATTTTTACAACCGCTAAGTCATTTTTTTCGCTTTGTGTTTCCAAAAAAGCACTCAAGCATTTAAATTTTTTAGCATAGTCGATCACTTTTATCATTTGATCTTTATAAGACGACAAAAGAAATTCTGTTTTGTGATTATTTTTAGAGGTAAAATTTTGCTCAAATTCTAAAAATTCCTTAGAATTAAAATATTTTGAAAAGCCGCTATAACACTCCATGCATTCACAAAGAAATTCTTGAATTTGATTTTTCTTTTGTTCGACTTCAAGCTCTCTTTTGAGTTTATATTCTTCGGTGTTGATTACATCCTTACAGCTTGGAACAATAGCATGTGTATCAAATTTTCTTTCTGGCTTGGATAATTTTTCGTATAATTTTTTTATGCCATATCCTGTAGCTGTAAGAGCTATACTACCAAATGCGATTTGTTTTAACATTTTCTCTCCTTGTTTTAAAATAACAAAGAAAGTATAAAACACCCTTGCGACAGGTTGTGTCGTAAAAAATAACTTTAAAATATTAAAAACTTATTTTATTAAAGCTAGCCTGTAAATTCAGTAGTTTCATAGCCTATAGGTTTATCTACAAAACAAGATTTTTCTTTTAAAAATACAACTTCTATAGTTCCAACAGGTCCATTTCTATTTTTTCCAACAATAATTTCAGCATTTTCTTGCATAGGATTTGGTATAAAAAGCCTTTGATAAGCTTTGCCTTCAGCTTTAGCTTTATTCTCTCTTTCTTTTTCTTCTTGTTCTCTATAAACCTCATCGCGATATACAAACAAAATAGCATCCGCATCTTGCTCTATAGCTCCACTTTCTCGCAAATCACTCATCAAAGGACGCTTATTTGCCCTTTGCTCTAAGCCACGATTAAGTTGTGAAAGTGCGATAATAGGCATATCAAGCTCCCTAGCCAAAAGCTTAAGTCCTCTTGAAATTTCACTAACTTGCAAATGTCTATCATTAAAATTTGAATTACTCATCATAAGCCCTATATAGTCAATCACACAAAGTCCTATACTTTCATCTTGAGATTTTAAACGCCTTAAAATAGCCCTTACATCAGCAATAGTTGCATAACCACTATCGTAAATATATAATTTCTTTTGACTATAATCATTACAAGCATCTCCTAAACGCTCCCATTCATCATCATTTAAATCTGCAGTTAAAATTTTTTGCAAAGGAATGGAAGTTTTGGAAGATAGCATTCTTTGCATGATTTGAGTTGCAGGCATTTCAAGAGAAAACAAAGCCACGCCTTTTTTTTGTCTTAAAATCTTGTCAATGAAATTTAAACAAAGAGTTGTCTTTCCCATACCTGGGCGCGCAGCGATTATTATAAGTTCACCCCCTTTAAAACCTTTTGTCATTTTATTTAGACCTTCAAAACCTGTATCAAGCCCTATAATACCTTTATTTTCTAAAGTTTTTTGCTTTTTAAATTCTTCAAAAAGTTCTGATATTACCATATCAACATCTTTAATATCTCTAGAATTCACACGATTTGTAATGCTAAAAATTTCTTTACCAATTTCATCTGCGATTTCACTTACAGCACGATCTTCATTGATACGAGTTGGCAAAAGATGTGCAAAACTCAAGAGTTGTCTTTTTACGGACTTTTCGTGAAGTTCATTTACATAAGCAGGCAAATCTATCATAGAAGGAGTGGCAAGAATTTCTGCTAAAATTTGCTCATCTATTTTTTTATGTTTTCTTAAAAAACTTACAGAAATGGGCTCTTTGTTATTACTACAAGCTATAACCGCTTTAAAAATATCTTGGTGAGCTTTAAGACTAAAATCTTTTGGGCTAATATCACCTGCTATACTAGCATAAGCTTCTTCACTCATGATACAACTGCTTAAAATAGCTCGTTCTAAATCCAAGTCATAATACTCTTGCTGCACTAAATTTCCTTATAAATATAAATTAATTCTAAAAATTCTATCTAAAAAAACTTAAATTATAAAACTTAATTTTTTTATAAATATTTAATGTAATATTAGTTACAATTATAAATGTAATTTAATTACAAACAACAAACATTTCAAGGAGAACATTTGAAAAAATATTTATTTTCCTGTGTTTTAGCCTCCATTTTAACCCAATCAGCTACGGCTGTAGAATTTCAAGAAGGTTTTAGTGGAAATTTAAGCATAGGTGTGGGTGCAAGGGATATTAAAAGTAATATTTCAACCTTGGCAAACAGTGATTATCTAAGCAGTCACAATGCTGATAATTCAGACTCCTCTTTCATTCCTTTTATCGGTGCAGAACTTTACTATGGTAATCTTATAGATAATGATAGAATTTTTATTAAAAACTACAATGGAAGAGATATCAGCGGTATAGCTTTAGGCTACGAAAGAGCTTATTTAGAGCGTTTTAGCACTTCTTTTTCTGTAATTTCCTCTTTAAGAGAAAAAGCTTATGCAAATCCTTATGTAATAGGAAATAGAGAAGAAACTGATGTTGATAGATATGGTTTTAAAATCTCTCAACTTTATGAAAGTGATTTTGGGAAATTTACCACTTCATATTTATTTAGCAAAAACAAATATGATAAAGACACTATCGCACAAAGCTCTTTAAAAAGGGAGGGATATTATCACGAAATTGAATTAAACTATAATTATAGCTTATTAAACCTAGGACTAAATTATGATTACAATGATGCAGACGGAAAAGCTCAAAGCTATTCAAGATATGGTTTTAGTATAGGAACAAATTTGGCTTTTGCTAATGATTACATCTTCACTCCAAATTTAAATCTTAGCAAATATGAAGCAGTAGGAACTGATCCTATCTTCCACAAAAAACAAGATGGTAATATAGTTAAGCTTAATCTAAAAGTTGTTAAAAATCAATTTTTGGGTTATAACGGACTTTATGGTTTTGCAAATTATGGCATAGAAAAAAGAAATAGCGATATAGGATTTTATGATGAAACCTATCAAATTGTCCTAACTGGTATAGGATATAAATTCTAAAAAATTATAAAAAAGCTCCTTTGATAAAATTTAAAAAAGATCTATCTCCTATAAAGATAGATCTTTAAAAATTCTTTTAAGAAAAATCCAAGCTAAAATCAAAACACAAAATTCAGCAAAAAATGGACTTAGCCATACTCCATTTAAACCCATAAAACAAGATAAAAACAAAAGAAAAAACAAAGGTATAAATAAATTTTGCGCCAAACTTAAAACCAAAGAAAAGCTTGCCTTATTAAAAGCTGTCAAAAAAGAACCACTTAGAACATTAAACCATGCAAAAAAATAATTAAAAGCAAAAAGCATCAAAGCTGTATAAGCAAAAGTTTTAAATTCTTGATTGTTTTCTTTTGTAAAAAGCGTGATTAAATTTTCTCCAAATATCAATATAAGCACTATAGAGAATAAAGATAAAAATCCCCCTGCAAAAAATACCACTTTTACAATAGCTTTGATTCTTGAAAAATCTTTTTTAGCATAGTTGTAACTAAGCGCAGGCTGCATTGCATCACCCATAGCAATAATAAGCATTATAATAAAACTATCAATATATAAAACTATAGAAAAGGCTGCCACGGCTTGAGTATCAGAAATTTTTAATAAAACAAAATTTGCAAAAATACTATATAAAGATCCTGAAATATTGCCAAAAAACTCACTGCTTCCGTTATAAAGAATATTTTTAAAAATTTTTAAATTCATGTATAGGCTTGAAATTTTAAGCTCTAAATTTTGAAACAAGAAAGGAAAAATTCCAAAAATACCACCTAAAACAAGCCCCAAACAAGTTGCAAGAGCAGCTGAAAATAAGCCCCAACCCAACTCGACTATAAAAATATAATCAAGCACTATATTGCTTAATGCTATAATCACATTCATTACCATACTATAAGCAGTTTTTCCGCAAATTCTTAAATAATTATCCAAAGCAAAAGAAAGCATAGTAAAGGGCGCAAACAAAGCAAAAACAAACATACATTCTTTAGCCATCGTTTTAATCTCATCGCTAACATTTAAACAATCAATCAAAACAGGTCCTAAAAAATACTCTAAAATTCCGATAAAACAAGAGATTATAAAGATAATCAACATACTTGAGCTAAATATCTTTCTAGCTAAATTCTTCTTGCCTAAACCTAAATGCATAGAAATTTGCACTGCTGATCCTATGGCTATCATATCAGCCAAAGCAAAAGACATCATGATAAAGGGAATAATCAAGGCTAGTGCCGCTAAAGCATCACTTCCTAGATATTTTCCAACAAAAATTCCATCAACTATATAATAAAAAGAAATAAAAGCCATGCTTATAACATTTGGCACGGCACATTTTATAAAAAGCCTAAAAGGGCTTAAGGTGCTAAAAATACTTGACATAATAATCCTTAAAATATTTAAAATTAAAAATATTTTAAACCGCTAATAAAATGCCAAAAGTCCTAGTATGTAAGAATTTAAATAAAGTAATTTCGCAATAAGTTTATTAATATTTATTTTATTTTGCATATAAATTTTCTAGATTAAACTAAAATAAAAATTTAGCCCAAAGGCTAAATTTTAAAGCACAGAAAGAATTTTCACAGCGTCATTTAACCCTGTAACTATACTTGCTCCATTTTTAGTAGCAATATCTCCTGCTACAAAGATGCCTTTAACATTGCTTTGTTTGTTTTTATCCATTAAAGGCACGCCTTTATCATCAACATTAATCCCACATTTTTGTAAAAAATCAAGTGGAGTAGAACCACCAATAGCATAAATGATTCTATCATAAATATCGCTTGTACCATCGGTAAAATTTACTTTAGCTTTGCCATTATCATCTTCTACTTCATTAATGTCAATTCCTAATTTTAACTCTACCTTACCCGAATTTCCAGCTTCGTGAATATCTTTAAGATTTATATCATTTAATCTTGTAAATTCTTTTTTACGATAACAAAGGCTAACTTGATTTGAATTTGCCAAATCCACAGCGTATTCTGCTGCTGAATTTCCGCCACCTACAACAAGAATTTTTTCATTTCCCAAAACTGAATTGGCATTAAAATTAATGATTTTTGTTAAAGTCATAGGAAGTTTGTAATCAGGTTTATTAGGTTTACCCATTCTACCTATAGCAACAATAATGTTTTTACACTCATAAACACCTTTAGCTGTACTTACTAAAAAAACTCCATTTTCATTTTTAACGCTCTCAACTTCAGAACCAAATTCAACTTCTATATTGTGCTCTTTTAAAGCGTTTTGAAAAGTTTCTATAGTGCTTTCTTTGGTGCCATCTTCAAAAGGAACATGTCCGTGATTGGTTCCTTCGCATCCCTTATAAGCTTTATCTACTCTTTTGCCATCCTTATAAAATTGCATTAAAGTTTGACAAATGTTATTTGATTTTTCTAGTATCAAAACTTCTTTGTTTTTAAGCTTGGCTTCAACTGCACAGCCTATCCCTGTTGGACCTGCACCTACTACAATTAAATCTATTTTTTTCATTTATATTTACCTTTCAATTCTAAATTTTTTTGTATAATTTATCAAGTTTTTTGTAAATAAAGGATTAAAAATGCGAAATTTGCTTGAAAATATTAAGAAAAATTCTCAAAAACTACTTAACTTAACGCCCAAAGATAAAGAAAAAATTATTCTAAAATTAGCTCAAATTTTAAGAGAAAATTTCAAAATTATCCTAGAAGCAAATAAAAAAGATATGGCAAATTTCACAAAAAGCGGAGCAATGAAAGATAGGCTTTTGTTAGATGAAAAACGTATTTTAGCTCTTTGCGAAGGCCTAGAAAAAATCGCTTACATCGAAGATCCTATAGGCAAAATTTCTAAAGGCTGGAAAAATTATGCGGGTTTAAACATACAAAAAATAAGCATTCCTTTAGGACTCATTTGTGTTATTTACGAAGCAAGGCCTAGTCTTAGCGCTGAAATCGCAGCTTTAATGATAAAAAGTTCCAATGCTTGTGTATTTAAAGGCGGAAGTGAAGCAAAATTTACAAATGAGGCTATATTTACTCTTGTTAATAAAGTACTTAAGGAATTTGATTTGCAAGATTGTTTTGCTATGTTTACCCAAAGAGATGAAATCTTGCAAATTCTAGCCTTTGATGATTTAATCGATGTGATCATACCTCGCGGAAGTTCAAATATGATACAAGAAATTGCAAACAATACCAAAATTCCTCTCATTAAGCAAAATAAAGGCTTGTGTCATGCTTTTGTAGATCAAAGTGCTAACTTAGATATGGCTTTAAAAATAATCCTTAATGCAAAGTGTCAAAGAGTAAGTGTTTGTAACGCTTTAGAAACACTTTTAATCCATGAAAAAATTGCTAAAAATTTTATAAGTCTTTTAATACCTGAATTTGAAAAATTTAAGGTAAAAATTCACGCCCATGAAAATGCTTTGGCTTATTTTAACAACTCAAATTTAGAAATTTTTAAAGCAAATGAAAATACCTTTGATACAGAATGGCTTGATTTTGCTTTAAGTGTAAAATTAGTAAAAGATTGCGATGAAGCTATAGAGCATATCAATAAACACAGCTCCTTGCATTCTGAAACCATTATCTCAAATGATGCTTCAAATATCGCTAAATTTCAACGCCTTATAAACTCATCTTGTATTTATGCTAATGCTTCAACGCGTTTTAGCGATGGAGGAGAATTTGGCTTTGGTGGAGAAGTTGGAATTTCAACCAGCAAATTGCATGCAAGAGGTCCTATGGGGATTGAAGATATTTGCACTTATAAATATATAATCAATGGGGAAGGACAAATTCGAGAGTGAATAAAATAGAAATACTAAAGCAACACTTTAAAGAAATTGCTAAATTAAATTCAAGCGAACAAGTTTGGCAAATGCCTTTTTTTGCGGCTTTAGGCGTAGGTATAGTTTTAGGGCTTAGTGTATTTTTTGGAAAATTAAACTATGGACTCATTGCCATGATAGGAGCTTTGTCTTTTTTATATGTTCCAAACACTCCTTTATATCATAGAATGGCTGTTGTGATGTGCTGTTCTTTTGGCATAGTTTCTAGTTTTTTCTTAGGAATTTTAACTCATTTTTTGCCTGCAATTTTTGCCTTCATCCCTATAGGAATTATGGCCATGGGAAGTTCTATTTTAATTAGATACTATAACATTGGTGCACCTGGATATTTTTTCTTTGTATTTTCTTGTGTTTTAGGAGCCTATTCTCCTTTTGAAGCTAAGGATTTTATCTTTTTAGTAGGTCTTGTTTTTCTTGGAGCAATGGTAGCTAATTTAATGGCTTTGTTATATTCTATCGTTGTGATTTATGGATTTAAAAATGCTTTACCTAGCGAAATTCCACCTAGAGAATACATAGGTTTTGATGCAGTTTTTGTGGATTCTTTGATCATGGGTTCTTTTGTGGCTTTTTCTATATTTATAGGAACTTTTTTAGAACTTGAAAGAAGTTATTGGATAGCCATTTCTTGTACAGCTATTATGCAAGGTGTAACTTTAAATTCTATATGGATTAAACAAATTCAACGCATCATAGGAACGGCCTTAGGAGTATGTTTTGCATGGTGGCTTTTATCTAAACAATTTCACGATATAGAGCTTATTTTACTTATGATGTCTTTGTTTTTTATAGGACAATTTTTAGTCAATCGAAACTATGCTTTAGCTATGATTTTCTTTACTCCTTATGCTACTTATCTTTCGGAAGCAGCTAATTTTATGAGTGAAAATGCAGATAAATTAATACTCGCTCGTTTAATTGATGTTGTAATAGGAAGCATTTTAGGGCTTTTAGGTGGTTTTGTGATTTACAAACCTTATCTAAGAGTGCATTTTGAACGCATTGCAAAATACATCTTTAGGATAAAACAAAAAGCTTAAAAGCCAAATAAAGCACAAGCATTATCCCCTAAAATTTGCTCTTGTTCTTTTTTAGATACGACAACTTCATTAAAAGCTACTAGAGCCGATGAAAAATTAACATTTGATTCAAAATTTGTATGTGGCCAATCGCTTCCAAAAACAAAATTGCTAAGTGGAAAATGTTCTTTTAAAATTTCATATATTTTCTTTGCAAATTTTACAGCTTGTTCATTATTAGCATAATCTATTTTTGCTCTATAAAAACCGCTAATTTTAAAAAATATTCTAGAGTTTTTTAAGCAAATTAAATCCTCTAAATTTGTTAAGTTTGCATTAGCTCTTGCTAAATGATCGATAACAATATTACAACCATAAGGAATTAAATTTTCAACAATATCAACAAGATTATTATCTAAATCTCTTTGAATTTCTATTTGCATTTTAAGCTTACTTAAATTTTCAAAAAATTGAGTCCAAACCATACTTTTAAAATTTGGCAATTCTTTGCCAATTAAATTTAATCTAACTCCACAAGCTTTTCTTTCTTTTAGTTTTTTAAGCTCATCAAATTTAATATTTTCATCAACCACAACTATAGCTTTTATATTTTCATCTTTTTCGATACTCTGAAGTAAAAATTCATTATCAACACCTAAAAAACTTGGCTGAACTAAAATCCCTTTATCAAAATCATAATGATCTAAATTTGCCTTATAATCTTTAAAACTAGCGTCATAATCAGGTTTATATCTTGCATTTGCAACCGTATTTAACTTTTTCAAAAATATATGTGCATGAGTATCAATCTTCATTAAATTATCCTTATAAAATAAAACTCATTATAATAGTGGCTAAAATCGCCGCTATAAATCCTATAGGCACAGCTTTAATAAGTAAATCTTTAAATAATTTTTCCTTATATTTGTCAGGACAAGATCCTAAAATTAGACTTCCTCCAGAAGAAAAAGGAGAAATAGCAGAAGCTTGAGCCCCTACAACAATACAAGAAAAAAGCAATGCCTCGCTTAATCCACTGCTTGCAGCAATGCTTGAAACTATAGGAAAAAGCGCTGGAGTAACCACACCCAAAGTACTTGAAAAAAGCGACATAAAAGCTGCAATAGCACACATTATTAACGGAATAAAAATCACATTGATCTCATTTTCTACAAGATCTGAAAATAATTTTATAACCCCTGCTTCAACTGCTATGCTAATTAACATCCCTACTCCACAAATCATTATCAAGGTTCCCCAAGGAATTAAAGCAACAACTTGTTTCTCATCGGCTAATTTTAAAAATAAAGCAATGGCAACAAAAATCATGGCTATCATGGCTATATCTATTTTTTTATTAAAATAACTAATTGTCTCATTATGTGGAAAAATAATATTTAGCACAGGAAAGATTAAAACAACAACAATCATCATAAACATGAGAATTAAAGTAGTTTTTTGTTTATAATCAAATGGATCAGGTTTTAAAATAACACTAATTTTTATATTATTTTTAAAAGCATTAAACACAAAAAAAGATAATACCACAATAGGCAAGATTATAGTAAAAGCAAAAATAATACTAGAATTTACAAAAGCTTCATTTGCTTCAATGCCTGAATTTTCCATCAATCCTCGAAAAATAATCCCGCTTTGAGAAGTCATAAAATTTGCTCCTCCCAAAGCACCATAATTTATAGCCATAGCTCCAGCAATTTTGCTTAAACCGATTTTATCGCAAAGTAAAAAAGTAAGTGGTGCCATAAAAGCTAAAACTGTATAAAAACCTGCTCCTAAAGCAGCTATAATAGCACTAACCACAAAAATAACAAAAGGAAGCAAATAAGGATGATTAGCAAAACGATACATCAAATGTCCAGCTAATTTTTCAAGAGTTCTATTTACGGTTGCAAAATTATAAAACAATGAGACAGCAAAAATAACAAAAAATATAGAAATAGGCCAAAAAGCTATGATTTTTTTAGGAGCTAAATCCATAAAAAAAGCTCCTATAATATAAGCAAAAATCATAGCAAAAATTCCAACATTATGTCTAGTAATATAGCCCAAAATAATAGCCACTATAATACTAGAGATGATTAAAAAAACCATTATCATCCTTTAAAATATTATAGGGCTTATAATATCAAAAAATATATTTTTCAAAGCATAAAAACAAAATCTAAATTTAAAAAATATCTATTTAGCAACAAATTTACTCATCTTATGAAATTTTTTATAAAATATCCACATCCAGAGCAAGCAAAGCAAAGCTTCCTAGCCAATGCGACCCAAGATAATCATCTTCTATATGAGCTATAGCTTTATCAAAATGCTCTGTAGCATTGTTTCTTAAAAGAATTTTTAAATTTTCATCGCAAAAATTTGAAAGTATTTTAAAACACCAAGCGCGACTTAAATTTAGCCCATCTAGATGTGCTATTTTACCATCGCTCCTATCACTCACACTCACAGGGGTAAATAAAGTTGCAGGCTCTTTTGCTTCTAAATTTGGCAAATATGCTTTAAAAAATTTTACAAAATCATTTTTATGTAAAACAGCACTTAAAAGCACCGCTTCCATCAAAACAGGAGATAAAAACTCGTCTCCACAAGGCTCTAAAGCTTGCATATTTTTATCATTTAAAAACCACTTTTTAGCACTTTGGATGATGCAATACTCCAATTCTTGATCTTTTTTAAATCTTGCATATTCTAAAGCAAAATACAAAGCAAAAGAGCTATTAAAATGGGTTCCAACTCGTATAGGATAATCCATCTTAGGTAAAAACTCCTTAAATTCTTTAACAAAGAAATCAGCTATGCCTTCTAAATTTTTAGCCCAAATTTCAGCTTTGTCATTTTCTTTAGCAAGTAAATTTATCTCCAAAGTCAGTTTTAAAAACCATCCCCATCCATAAGGTCTTTCAAAACCTTTGTGTGCAGGGTTTTGAAGATATTTAAGCTCTCCTTCTGCTTTTTCTTTGCTAAATTGAGAATCTAGAGCTTTGATGATTTCATCCTTTGGAGCAAAATGAGAAAAATCTTTTAAAATTTTCACCAAAAGCCAGTGAGAATGCACGCTAGAATGCCAATCATAAGAACCATAAAATATAGGATACATAAGTTTTGGCGGTTTAATATCATTGATATCATTAAAAGAATGTGTGATTTTATTTGGCAATTCTCTAAAAATATTTTCTAGTGCAATAAAGCTAAATTGTTTTATAAATTTTTCCATTGTTTCTCCTTAAAATCTAAAAGCTAAAAAATACATTAAAAAGATATTAGCTACAAGCAAAACAAGTCCTGACATAAACTGGGCTTTAATTACGCCATTTTTATCATCCAAATTTAAAAGTGCCGCAGGAACTATATTAAAATTTGCAGCCATAGGCGTCATTAAAGTTCCGCAAAATCCACTAAGCATTCCAATCGCACCTATAATAGCAGGATTTGCATGCATTTGTATGATTAAAATCGGCAAAGCAATAGCAGCAGTAATCACAGGAAAAGCTGCAAAAGCATTGCCCATTACTATAGTAAAAAGCGCCATAGCGATACAATACACAGCTACTGCAATAAAAGCATTATCCAAACTAATATAACTAGATAAAAGTTTAGATACTTGATCGCCCATTCCTGTAGAAACAAAAACTACCCCAAGTGTAGCCAAAATTTGCGGTAAAAGCGCCGCCCAACTAATGTGATCCATAGTATGTGCTGCATCTTTAACAGCTCTTTTAGGAGAAGCTTTAAACATAAAACAAGCAACTATTGAAGAAATAATTATACCTATAATCAAAGCCATCAATGTAGCATTTTTATTTTCAAAAAAACTCAAATGGGGAAATAAAAAAGTCCCAATAAGTGTAATCAAAGGAACCATTAAAGCAGGAATAAAAAGTTTATTTTTATAAATATTTGCATGTTTTATCTCGTATTCTTTTTCTTCTTTGCTAACTTCGATCTTTGCTGGTTTTAATAAATTAAACCCTGCTATAAGTGCTAGTAAAATCACTATACAACCCATCACAAAATGAGGCAAAACTCCTGCTAGTAAAAAAGTAAAACTATAACTTATCCAAAATACCCCGCCGCTTATTCTTGATTTTATATCTTTAGCTTGATTAGAAAAACTTAAAATTCCAAAAACTAAAAATAAAATTCCTACAATATAATAAAGTAAATCAAGACTTATCATCACTCAACCCTTTATAAGTTTTTTCCAATCTTTTATCAAATAAATAAAGTCTAGAGCAATGGATAATTAAAGCCAAAATTCCAGTTGGTATAGCCCAAACTGATAAATGCAATGGCTCAACAATAATACCATTGCTCTCATAAAAAGCTTTAATAAATAAAATAGAATGCACGGCTATAAAAATATCCTCTCCAAAAAATACAGCAACATTATCCGTTCCCGCAGAAAAAGCTTTGATTTTTTGACTATCTTTATGTGTTAAGTTTTTAAATTTAAGCTTAGCTGCAGCTTCTGCCATAGGGGCTATTAAAGGTCTTATCATCTGCGCATGTCCGCCTAAAGATAAAAGCCCTAAAGCTGCAGTAACTTGTCTAAAAACAAAATAACACATTAAAATTCGTCCTGTACTGGCAACTTTTATTTTGGATATTAAATTTTTAGCCTGCTCTCTTAAGCCTTTGCGTTCCAAAACAGCAAGTAAAGGTAAAATAAGCCAAATTATAGCAACATAGCGATTATCTACAAAAGATTTTCCTATATCACTAACAACCTTAACAAAATCAAAACCTGAAACAAGTCCAGCATAAATTCCAACTGAAGTTACCACTAAAAAGGGGTTAATCTTTAAAGCAAAACCTAAAACAATCAAAGGTATAGAAGCAAGAAGTAACCATTCCATCAACCATCTCCATAATATGAATTAGAAATATTATAGAAATTTTAAATTGAAGAAAAGTTTAAAAAAATATTTTTAAGAATGGAATGAGAAATTAAGTAACAAAATAAATTTTATATAAATTTAAAAAAGCCTTGGAATAGTCCAAAAGCTTTTTTTGTATTATTTGTTCGCTCTTTCTATATACTCACCACGCACAGTATCAACGCGTATAACTTCACCTTCTAACACATGAAAAGGAATTTGCACTACTGCGCCTGTTTCCAATGTAGCCGGTTTTTTATTTGATCCTTGAGTATCACCCTTAAAATTTGGAGCTGTTTCGATGATTTTGAGTTCAACAACTTGTGGAACTTCTACGCCGATAGCTTTACCATTATGGAAAAGCACATCTACCATCATACCATCAAGCATCCATTTTTTCGCCTCACCTACATCATCATCACTAATAGCTACTTGTTCATATGTTTGCGTATCCATAAATTGGCAATTTTCACCATCATCATAAAGATACTGCATAGTTTTATCTTCTAAATTTGGAGCTTCACATTTATCACCTGCATGGAAAGTTTTTTCAAGTACTTTACCATCAATAAAAGATTTGATTTTAATACGCACAAAAGCAGGACCTTTGCCTGGTTTTACATGCTGATACTCGACTATTTTAAAAGGAATTCCATCGATTTCTATTTTAAGTCCCTTTTTTAAATCACCCATTGAATAAGATGCCATAAATTTCCTTTGTTAAAAAATAAAAAACAATTTTATCAAATTTTGATTGATATCACAATAAAATTATTTTATTTGATGAAAAAATAAGTAAAATTACGCTAAAATCCAAATTTAAAGCATAGTAAATGCTCGCTTCTTTTTAGGAGAGGAAAGTCCGAGCTGCTAAAGACAAACATTCCATCTAACAGATGGCTAGGGTAACCTAAGGGATAGTGCAACAGAAAGAAAACTACCACGCAAGTGGAAAAGGTGAAACGGCGGGGTAAAAGCCCACCAGCGATTTTGGTAACAATTTCGGCTATGTAAACCCAATGTGCAGCAAGAAGGGATGGTTAGCGTCTTTGTTTTAACCCTTCGCTTGATTTTGTTTGCAAAAACAAAACTAGATAAATGAGCATTCAAGACAGAACTCGGCTTATCGCTATGCTTTTTTAAGATTTAAAATATGTCAACGCTTTTTGAAATTTTTGAATTTCAACAGCTTTTGTTTTTTTCTTTTGTTCAATCAGTATAACAGCTTCTTGCAAAAGAGCTTGAACTTGATAGAATACATCATTTGCATTTTCTTTTAAAAAATCTTCTGAAGGCGATTCTTTGGCTAAATTTTTAATAAAAGCTTTCATATCAAGTTCATTAAGTAAATTTTCAAGTTTATTAACATCTTCTTGGATTAATGCAAGTTTAAAATCACTGAGCCACTGTTTCATTGTTATGCACTTCTCTCCAAGCTTCTAGCAAACCTTTGGTTACATTTATAACTTCATTGATTCTATCTTCGTTATTTTCTAAATTTGCCAAAGATAAAAGTTGAATTTCTCTTGTATAAAGCCCGCTTAAATAATGTGCCACTTCTCCGCCTTTTTCATAGTTTAAAGTATTAATAAGCTCTATAAAAATAGCCGTGGTTCTTTTTACAAAATACACTCTTTGTTCTATATCTTCATTTCTTATGGCTACTTTAGCTCTTGCACAAAAACGCAAAATTCCCTCATAAAGCATTTCAATAAGTTTTTGCGGAGACTCTATCCCCACTTGATTTTGAGAATAAGCATTATAGGCTAAATTATTTTGCATCTTTTTTATCCTTAATTATTAGAATTGTTTGCCGCATTAATCATATTAGTTACAGTATTTAGCTGTTGATTGAGTTTATTTAAAATACTCTCATATTGCAACCATTGATTCGCCATTGTATCATATCTTGTATCAATCATAGCCTGAGTCGAGTCTTTAGAGGTATTTAATGATTTAATATCATTTGTCAAACTCTCATCATATTTTGTAATTGAACCATCTTTTCCAGTCATCTCTTGCAACGTGGCTTTTAATTTTGAAAAAATACCTTTACCTTCTATAGGCTTAGAGGTTATATTTACATCAGACAAACCTAATTCCTTGAGAATGCTAGCATTTCCTTTGATTGAAAAATCCGAACTACCATCTCCACTAAAATTCAACCTAAACCCTGTAACATTGTTTTGATTATAGGATTCAACCTTAACTTTTAAGCCTTCAATACCTTTACTGTTTATATGATTAGCTAAATTTTGAAGCAATTCTTCCTCTGTTTTCCCTATTAATTTAAAATTAGTACCATCAGAATTTTTAGATAAATCATATGTTTGATTATTAAAAACTATAGTAAAATCTCCTGGTTTAAATTCTAAACCATTGGTAAGATATTTACTTAAACTTCCTGTCTTAATTACCTCTCCTGTGTGATTAATGTCTTCGTATTTAGTAATATTTGAAAAAAAACTTTCAGTAGAGTCTGGATCTTCTTTAACTTTTTGTTCAAATTTAGAAGAATCAAAACTCAAAGTGCCTGCATCATTTAAACTTAGGCCAAAATCCTGCATAGAAAGCATAACCTTAGTGTTTACTTTATTACCATTTGCATCTTCAGTAGTTCCATCAACAACTTGAGAATCAAACAAATCAGCAAGAATACTTGAGCGTATTGAATTTACTTCACTGATGCCTTGTAAAGTTCCTTTTGTTCCAGTTTCACTATTATAGTCAGTTGCAGCATTAAGATTGGTTACTAAATCATTATAAGCATCCACCAAATCTTGCATGGCTTTTGTCACACCTTCAAAATCTTGCTGTACATCAAAATTAATTTCACCTGTTTTATTTAAAGTTAAAGTCATTCCTACACCAAGATCGGTAACAGTATTACTTGATCTAAACATCTTAATACCATCAAGTGTAAATTCTGCATTTTGCGCAGTTTGGATATGCAAAGAAGGATCCTTAATACCATAACCTTTTTTATCCTTAGCTGGATCAATAGAACTCGCTGTATCTAATTCCCATCCAAGACTTTTGAATATTTCTTCTGCCTCTGAATCACTTTTATACTGACCCTGCGCATCTTTTTTTCCTGCATAGAAACTTATCGCACTGTCTTCGCCTGTTTCTTTGCTGGTTAAAGTTAAGCGGTAAGGAGTGCCTTTCTCTCCTGTGTTTACAATCTTAGCAACAATCTCTCCTCCACTAGCTTCATTAATTTTATCAGCTAAATCTCTATAGGTTGTGTTTTTATCTACCGTAACAGTATATTCTTTGCCATTTGAAAAAAAAGTAAGATCGGTGGTTCCAGTTAAATTTGCATTAATAAAACCACTGTCATTTGCTAATCCTTTGCTTTGATACACATCTTTTTGTGCAAGTTGAGTAACATTGATATTCATGCTTTGTAAAGCAACACCCGAATTAACTGTAAGACTTGCTGGAGGATTATCGCTAATACTTCCTACAACTTTTCTTTTCGCAAAAACCGTAGCATCGGCTAATGATGAAACAGCCGTCTGAAAACTTAGTAATTTAGTTTTGATTTCTGTTAAATCTTTTTGTTTGGTTGTATTTTCTTCAATTTTTTTAGTATAAGGATCAATACGAGCTTTTTGCTCTGCTTCTTTTAATTTATCTATAGTATCTTGAGTTAAAACCCCAGAACCAAATCCTAAACTAGATAGACTACCAAATGCCATTTTTAACTCTCCTTATCAAATATCATTCCTATCACATCCCTAAAATACTCAGCTAATCTCATAGCTTCTTCACTAGGAATTTGACGGATTTCCCTTCCAGTACTTTTTTCAGTCACGCTAATATACATAGAACCGATTTTATCACTATAACCAAAACGAACATTGGTATCTAGAGAATCCATTTGCTCATTTAACTTTTTTGTAATATCAGCCAACTTTTCACTCACACCTCGTTGCTGTCCATCATCGCCTTCTTGGCCTTGACTTCTATCGGTTTGAATGTTTAAACTAGCCTGTGTCTCACTTGTTCTTTGGCTAATGTTTGCCAAAGCTGTATCCATTTGCCCATTTGCCTTCGATATTTCCATTTTAAAATCCTTTTTAAAATTTCCTATTGCTAGTTAAAAGCTTATATCGACAAATTTATAAATTTATGAACACCTATAAAGAAAATTTTATTTTTCAATAATAAAAAATAATAAGCAAAAACTGTGCCAAAATTTTAAAATAAATCTCAATTATCT
The DNA here is from genome assembly GCF_011067895.1 of Campylobacter sp. CFSAN093249. NCBI lineage: Bacteria > Pseudomonadati > Campylobacterota > Epsilonproteobacteria > Campylobacterales > Campylobacteraceae > Campylobacter > Campylobacter sp. CFSAN093249. The sequence goes on from NZ_JAAMWM010000004.1 coordinate 183,249, forward strand.
TAAAAAATTTCAAATTTATTAAAAAGATCTGGATTATTTTCTAAAATATTACGCAAGATCAAATCTTCTATCACGCTTTTAGTGCAATCTGTTTGCTTAGGCCAAGCTCTTAAATAACCCTCAGCTTCACCTTTAGCACTTGCATCTACTCCAAGTCTTTCTTCTTTGATAAAAATATCTCTTTTAGCATCTATATTATTTACCACACGCCAAACAAGCATATAAGAATTTTCAAGCTTATTTTCAGCATCTAAAAATACTAAAATCCTAAAATGTTTTTTAAATTCTAAAAGTTTGTCAAAACTTTGTTCGATTTTTTCTTTTTTATCAAGCAAAATACAAACTATAGGACTTTTACTTTCTTTATAAAATTGCTTTAAATTTAAAAGTTCTACCTTAGTTTTAAAAAGTTCTAGTAATTTTTCATCTTCTAAAATTTCAAGCTCTTCAACTTGTATTTCTTCGCAAGCATCAAGTCCTGCTTTACCCCCAAAACAAGAATTAGGTGAAGCATGATCTAATTGATCACAAATTCCTTCTGAAATTAAAATTTTCTTTGTATTAAAACGATCTAACATATAAGGAATTAAAGCATCATAATCTTTCAAAGAAGGTGCATTTTTATCCACAAAAATTGCATGCTTAACAAAACTCATTTGCCCTACTCCCCAAAATGCATGCATAATTTGTTGCGCATGAGCGGGATATTTTGCATCGATTTTTGCTAAGATAAGATTATGAAAGACCCCATTTTCAGGCATATTATAATCAATTAAATCAGGTACTGAAGTTTGAAGCAAGGGTAAAAAAATTCTTTCGGTACCAAGCCCCATGATCTTATCTTCTAAAGGAGGCTTTCCTACAACCGTTGCTTGATAGATCGCATCTTTTTTAGCATAAATTTTTTCTACTTTCATCACAGGAAAAAGTTCAGCAGGAGTATAAAAACCCGTATGATCTCCAAAAGGACCTTCGATTTTAAACTCTTCTAAATCCACATAACCTTCAATAACCACATCACTATCATAAGGTATAAAAATACCATTTTCACAAGGAGTAATTTTTGCAGGAGTTTTTTTAATAAAACCATAAAGTAAAAGTTCAAAAATTCCCTTAGGTAAAGGTGCTTGAGAACACCAAATATAAAGCGGATCTCCACCTATGGCTATACTTACAGGCATTTTTTTAAAACCAGCATTTTTGTATTCGTGATAAAAATTTGCCCCATCTTTATGAATTTGCCAATGCATTAAAAGTTCATTTTTATCACTCATTTGCAAACGATACATTCCAAGATTATTTTGAGTTTTATCTAAATTTTGTGTATAAACTTGCCCCATGGTAATAAATTTACCCGCATCATCTTCCCAAGTTTTTAGTATGGGAAGCTCTTCAAGTGAGTTTAAAATTTCATAATCATACAAGGCTTTATTTTTTTTCAGTCTTTTAGGAGGAATATTTTTAAAACTTAACAAATTCATAAAAAAATCCATTTTTGCTTTAAAACTCGTAGGAATATGAAGCTTGGTGAGTTTTGAAATTTCTTCAGCCACCTCTTCATAATCATGTCCAAAAGCTAAATTTAAAGCCTTTTCATTGCAAAAAGTATTCATCAAAACAGGAAATTTATATTGTTTATTTAATTTTTTATCTATAGGATTTTTAAATAATAAAGCCTTCCCTTTTTCTCCTTTTTTAGCTTCTATATAGGCTAAATGAGCGATTTCAAGATCTACATCTACAGGTTCTTCAATTACCCTTAAAAGATCATTTTCTTTTAAAATTTGAATAAATTCTTTCATATCATACTCTCAGCTTTTTTTAAAAGTTCTTTAGCACCTTTAGCAATAAACTCCTTAGCCAAACTCTCTCCAAAACCTTTAAAATCATTCTTTTTAATCATTCTCTTATCTTTTAAAATTTCACTTCCATCGGGTAGTCCAAGTACCGCACGCACACAAATTTCATCTCCCAAGAGCTCTGCGTTAATACCTATAGGAACTTGACAACCTCCTTCTAAAGTAGCAATAAATTCTCTTTCAATGCTTGTTTCAATCAAAGCATTTTCATCATTTAAACATTTTAAAAGTTCTAAAATTTTTTCATCATTTATGCTTTCTATACCTAAAGCTCCTTGAGAAGCCGCAGGAATAAGCTCATCTTTGCTAAATTCATAAACAAAATTCACTTGCTTATCTAAGTTTAAGCGTTTAATTCCCGCCATTGCCAAAATAATCGCATCAAAATCATTATTTTTTAATTTCTCTATACGAGAATTGACATTACCACGCAAAGAAATAATATCTAAATCAGGTCTTAATAATAAAAGCTGCATCTTGCGTCTAAGACTAGTAGTGCCTATTTTTGCACCTTTTGGCAAAGAAAGAAAATCTTTATAATTTTGACTTAGCATAGCATCATTGCTTTGCTCTCTTTTACTTACCGCTGCCAAAACTAAACCTTGAGGAAAAAAACTAGGCACATCTTTTAAACTATGCACCGCTAAGTGTGCTTCTTTTCTTAACATACTTTCTTCAAGTTCTTTTGTAAAAAGTCCTTTACCACCAATTTTTGCCAAAGGAGAATCAAGCAAAACATCGCCTTTTGTTTTAAAACCTTCTAAAAGCACTTCAATTTGATGTGTATTTTTTAAAATTTGGGCTACATGTTCACTTTGCCAAAGAGCTAATTGACTTTTTCTTGTTGCAATAATAAGCTTCATTTTCTATCCTCTATAATTTCAACATCAATAATTTCTTCATTAGAATTTTGATACTCTTGCTTGGTGTATTGATATTTTGATTTAGTTATTAATTTCAAAGCAATACCAAAGAAAAATACAAAAATTCCAAAAACACTTGTAATAATCCCTGGAAAAACAAGTAAAAACCCTGCGATAACAAAAGAAAATTGTGTTAACATATCCTTTAAGCCACCCATTTGAAATTCAAGCATATTTTTCCAAAAAATTCCCAATAAAACCGCACCAAAAATCATACTCAAAAGTATGAAAAATAAAAAATTACCAAAACCAAAAAACACTATAAAAAGTATACTTGCAATAATTTCAAGTACAAATAAAGGGCTTAAACTTAATTTATAATTCATAACACTTTCTTTTTAAGAATTTCCATAAGTTCATCAGTTTTTATAAGTTCTTTTATCAAACCTTCTCTTTGGATAAGCTCTATTTCATTCTTTTCTAATCCTTTACCAACAACTAACGCATAAGGAAAGCCCATAAGTTCAAAATCATTCATTTTAACCCCAAAACGCTCATTTCTATCATCAAGCAATACCTCTAATCCAAGATTAGTTAAATCCTCATAAAGCTTATTAGCAAATTCTAAAGCCTTTTCATCTTTGAGATTTGAAACAATAATTTCAAGCACAAAAGGAGCTAAAGTTTTATTCCAAATACATCCTTTTTCATCATGACTTGCTTCAGTAGCTACAGCCAACAAGCGTGAAACACCTATGCCATAACATCCCATGTAAAAAGGCTGACTTTTGCCATTTTCATCTAAGAAATTTGCATTCATCGCTTTGGAATATTTTTGTCCTAGCTTAAAAATATGCCCTACTTCTATACCTTTACTTTGTTTTAATTTTGCTCCACATTTAACACAGCAATCCCCTTCTTTAACTTCAATCAAATCTTTAAAACGATCTTTATTTAAATTTACAACATCAATACCGATTAAATGATAATCTTTTTCATTCGCACCCATAATCATTTGCTTTTCGTTTTCAAGCTCAAAATCTATATAAAAATCTATATCTTTTAATCCCACAAAACCTATAAAACCAGCTACTAAGCCAGCTTTTTCCAATTCTTCTTCGCTCGCATCGACTAGTTCAAGGGCACTGCAAGCATTTTGAGCCTTAACCTCTTGCAAATCATCACTTCCTCTTATAAAAAACACAACTAATTTGCTTTCATTTTCATAAATAGCTTTTTTTACCACTGCTTTAATCGTATAAAAAGCATTGATTTTAAAAAATTGTGCTAAAGAATCTATAGTTTTAATATTTGGAGTGTGAAATTTACTTGCATAATTTGCTTCAGGACGCTCATCTTGACAAGTTTTTTTAGCTCTTTTTGCAGCTTCAACATTAGCCGCATAATCACAATTTTCACAGATTAAAATATCATCTTCCCCATTTTTTGCCAAAACCATAAATTCCTTAGAACCACTTCCACCAATAGCCCCACTATCAGCTTCAACTGCTCTAAAATCAAGCCCCATTCTTTGTAAAATTTGAGAATAAGTTTTATACATAAGCTCAAACTCACGCCCTAAATCTTCTTCATTAGCATGAAAACTATATCCATCTTTCATTAGAAATTCACGACATCTTAAAAGCCCAAATCTAGGCCTTGCTTCATCACGAAATTTAAGTCCAATTTGATATAAGTGCAAAGGAAGTTGTTTATAGCTTGTGATTTTGTTTTTTACCAAAGAAAGCATAGCTTCTTCATGTGTTGGACCTAAAACAAATTCATTTTCTTTTCTGTCTTTAAAACGCAAAAGTTCTTTTCCAAAAACATTATAACGCCCACTTTCTTGCCACAAACTTGCAGGAGTGATAAAACTAAGATTTACTTCTTGTGCTCCAGCCTTATCCATTTCTTCTTTAACTATATTTTTAATCTTGTCTAAAACTCTTTTTCCCAAAGGCAAGAAATTATAAAGTCCGCTACCAATTTGTTCTACAAAACCCGCACGCGTTAAAAAAATATGACTAGGTAAACTCGCATCTTTTGGCGCTTCTTTTAAACTTGGTGCATAAAATTTAGTAAATCTCATCATTATTCTCCATATCAAATTCACATTTATATTGATTTAAACCTTCAAGATTATTTTGCAAATCAAAAACATAACGCATAGCATTAATCACTGTATCGCTTTGCATTTTACCTTGTAAATGTTTCAAATTTACAGTAGGCGTGTGTAAAAAAGCCTTAAAAACTTGATGAATCAACTTTCTAGCCTCTTCTTTATCAGATTTTTTCAAATATCCTTTTTTTAACGCAATTTCAAGTTGTTTATCTGCATATTCTTTAGCTTGCAAGCGTATAGCTTTGATAATAGGCATCAAAGCCAAATCGTTTAAATACCTAAAAAATTCACTTGTTTCACGACCTATTATCCCATAAGCCATACGAGCTTCTTGTTCTCTTAGTGCTAAATTTTTTTGAACCACAATTTCAAGATCATCTACAGCAAAAACAGATATATTTTCATTTTCATTGATATCAATATCCCTTGGAACTGCAATATCAAAAAAATACCTTTTATAAGAAAGTTCTTCTATTAAAGAATTTGTAATAATAGCATTTGGTGCATTGGTAGCTGAGAAAAAAAACTCGTATTGATTTAAATATTTTTTTAAATTTTCTAAACTATCATATTCGCTTAAAACACCAAGTCTCTCACACAAATCTTTAGCTTTTTGTAAATCACGATTTAAAATAATCACCTTAGCACCCGCAGCAATTAAATGTTTTGCCGCAAGTTCTCCCATCTCTCCAGCTCCAATAACAACAGCTTTTTTTTGCGTTAAATCTGCAAGTTCTTTTGCTTTTGCCACGGCAACGCTAGCTACAGAAATAGAATTTTTAGAAATTTGAGTTTCATTGCGTACCTTAGCAGCACATTTAAAAGCACTATGTACTGCTCTTGAAAGGTGTACTCCACAAAAATTATTTTTTACAGCAAAAGCAAAGGCATCTTTTAATTGTCCTGCTATTTGAGTTTCTCCAACCACCAAACTATCCAAAGAACTTGCTACAGAAAAAAGATGGTGGATTGCTCCACTATCTTCAAAAATATCAGCTTTTTCAAGTAAAATATCTTTATCAACATCACAAAGTAAAGCCAAAGATTTAACAATAAACTCTGCACAGGCCATTTTTACAAAAGCAACAATTTCAACACGATTGCAAGTACTTATAACCAAACATTCTTCAATATTTTCATGAGTGCTAATGATTTTTAAAAACTCACTTTTTTTAGCTTCATTGGAAAAGCTTAACTTTTCCCTTAAGGCAATATCTGTATTTTTATGAGTAAAAGATATACAATAATACATTAAAATTCCCTATCTATCATAGCTTTAATAATATCATTAAGCTTATTATTATCATATTTTTCAATTGCTTTTCTAGCCTTTTTTGCATAAGTTTTAGCTTCTAAAATAGCTTTTTCTAAAGCTTTTTGTTCTTCAAATTTAGTTTTTAGCCATTCTTTTTCATTTTCATTTAAATCTTTTTTAAATAAAGTCTGCAAATATATCCTATCTTGTTCTTGTAAATTTTCATAAAGATAAATATAAGGCAAGGTAGTTTTACCCTCTTTAAAATCATTCATAGCAGGTTTTCCAAGAATTTTTTCATCACTCTTAATATCTAAAATATCATCAATCATCTGAAAAGCAAGTCCTAAATTTTTACCATATTCTGCAAAATCTTTTTCATATAATCCAGCCAAAATAGCTCCGCATCTAGCACTTGCTTCAATCAAAACAGCTGTTTTATTATAGATCATTTTCAAATAAGCTTCTTTATTGATATTAAATTTCTCTCCCAAATCAACATCCATAAGTTCGCCTATAGCAAGCTTTACAACAGCATCTGAAATAATACTTGCAAATCTAGCATCCATTTTGCTTAATTCATAAAAGGCTTTTGAATACAAAATATCACCCAACATAAGAGCATTTTTTGTACCAAATTCAGCATTAACAGATCTTGCTCCACGCCTTAATTCACTCTCATCGATAATATCATCATGTAATAAACTAGCAAGATGTATCAATTCTATAGCCGCACAAATTTTAAAAGCAATCTCACTCTCATCTGCGATAGCCAATAATAATTTAGAGCGTAATTTCTTTCCTGATTTTACATTTGAAAGCATATTTAAAATAGGTTCATAGCCAAGCTCTTGTAAAAACTGTTTTATTAATTCATCTATTTTTTGCACTATCTTTTCCTTGTTAATTGCTATTATTATTTTCTTTGCTTGTTAATGGTTTTACCTGAGGTTCGTTAAAATTAATCATAGGAACAACCTGATTATTTTGCGGTGGATTTTGTAAAGCTTTTTTTCTCGGATCTAAAAATTCTACCATTAAGCGAGATTCCTTATCTTCTATATAAACCGTAAAAGTTGCCAAACCTTTATTATAACCACTAAATTCTAAAATAAGTCTTGCTCTATCAATATGTGGATTAGTATAATCAGGTATTAAAGTTTGAGTTACCCAATCTAAATTTCTTCTTAAACTCATCACAAATTGACGCGGATATTTGCGAAATTTCGAATGTACGATGATATTAGTATTATCAAACAAAGTCCAATAAAAATCAAAATTTTGCACCTTATCTTCATAGCCTATTTCTTTAATCTGCACACTAGCTCTCTCATCTTTTTTAAGTATAAATTTATAAGTATAATCAAAAGTTGGTTCAGATGCTAAAACATTACTAAAAATAAAAAAAATACAAATTAAACAAGGGCTTATTTTAAACAATTTTAGCCTTCGTGTCCTAAAATTTTTGCGCCCAATTCTATATAAATATCATTTTGCCTTTCTTCTATAAAATCACCATTTTCTAATATGAAATTTTTTACATCCATTTCTGTTAAACCTTGTTTTTCCAAAAGTTCCACCATGGCAATATGATCAGCAAAAAATTCCTCAAAAACTTTTTCTAAGGCTCCTAAATTTCCATTTTGTATAATTTCTATAAATTTTTCTTTTGGAGTTTTATTAAACATTTCATCAAAAAAATCCATTAATTTTCCTTGAAAATATAAGTTTTTGATTATAAAATTTTAATCGTTAAAAGTAGCTAAATTAAAATAATTAAAATTTAAATTTTATTTGCAATGTGTAAAATTTTAGAAGTTAAATTCCGCATGATGCGGAATTTATTATGAATATGGTTTTGCTTGAGTGGCGTATTTTACACCCAGATCAAAAGCTTTAGCATTTGCATCACGAGTTTTTGCAGGAACCATATGAAGCATAGTTTCTTTTAAAACATCTAAATCTATACATTTGCTCATATAAGCAGCAATTGCAAGTGCAACAACTGATTGAGTAGCCACATTTCCTACCTCATCTTTAGCTATGGTAATAATAGGGATTTCAAAAATTTGCCATTTTTTATAATCTTCACTTTCAGGATGTACTAAATTTGGCTCTACAACTATAATACCTCCTTCTTTTACACCCCCACGAAAACCTTTATAACCCTTATCTGCAGTCGAAAGCATAAAATCTACTTCCCCTTCTACAGCATAAGGAAATAAAATTTCTTTATCATCAATGATAATATCCACCTTAGTAGGACCGCCACGCACTTGTGAAGTATAAGTAGAAGCCTTAAAAGCTTGACGACCTTCTTTAATGGCTGCTTCTGCTAAAATTTCTCCTGCGGTGATAACACCTTGTCCGCCTTCACCGCCAAATCTTAATTGATATTTCATTTTAAAGCTCCTAAATCCACCATTCTTTTTTCTTTGGCTGCACGACGTACTTCTTCATAAGCGTGGCAGTATTCTGGCTGAGAATTATCTTCATGTAAAATTCCTGTTGGAAATTTATCTTTTCTTTCTTCAAAATCCATGCTTTCAAATTTAGCTTTATCCACAACACGATTTTTAATCCAATCAAGCATAGCTACAGCTTCGCCCATTTTGTTTTTTCTGCCTAGATTGATATGACAATTTGAAAAAACATCTACAAAACTATAACCCTTATGCGCTAAAGCCTTATAAATTAAATTTTCAAGCTTATTAGCTTCTATCACATTACCCCTTGCCACAAAAGAAGCTCCTGCAGCTTTAGTTAATTCACACGCATCAAAATTGGGATCAATATTTCCAAATTGAGCTGTTACTGTATAAAAACCTTTTGGAGTAGTTGGACTTGTTTGAGAATTTGTAAGTCCATAGATGAAATTATTGATTACAATATGTGTTAAATCAATATTTCTGCGACAACCATGTATGGTATGATTTCCACCAATTGCCAAAGTATCCCCATCTCCACTTACTACAATAACATGTTTACTAGGATTGGCTAGTTTAATGCCTGTTGCATAAGCTATTGCTCTACCATGAGTAGTATGAACTGTATTGCAATTTACATAAGAACTCATTCTGCCACTACAACCTATACCCGAAACAAGACAAACATCATCCATATTCCAACCAAGTTTTTCTATCGCGCGGATAATACATTTTAAAACAACACCATCGCCACATCCCCAACACCATTGAGTAGGCATTTTATCTACTCTTAGATATTCATCATAATTAAAAGCCATTTATATATTCTCCTTTACCTTAGCAATAATTTCACTTGGAGTGATAGGACGACCATTTGCACGGTGCAAACTAATAAAATCGCGACGCGAAGTTACTCTTTCAATCTCTTCAAGATATTGTCCCATATTAAGCTCGCTTACCATTACTTTTTTAAATTTGCTTACAACTTCAGCGATTTTTTTCTCAGCCACTGGATAAAGAGTAATCGGACGGAAAAGCCCCACTTTAATCCCTTGCTCTCTTAATCTTTGTATAGCTTCTTTTGCTGAACGACTCACGCTTCCATAAGCAATGATTAAAAACTCAGCATCATCAAGCATATACTCTTCATAAGTACAAATATCTTCTTGATTGTTTTTTATTTTACCTATGAGTCTTTCCATATTTTTTTTCACTATAACTCCATCTTCAGTTGGAAAACCTATATCTCCATGATGAAGTCCTGTAACATGATAACGATAACCTGTAAAGAAAGGATTTAAAGTTGCAGGCTCATTTTCTCCTGCTGCATAAGGTTTATAATCCTTTTTATCGCCTTCAAATTTTTTACGGTTATATACTTTAATATCTTTTAAATCAGGTAAAACCGCTTTACCATTCATGTGCCCTACAGTTTCATCCATAAGTAAAAATACCGGAGTCATATATTTTTCAGCTAAATTAAACGCTCTAATGGTTTCTGTATAAGCTTCTTCAAGACTTGCAGGAGCAATAGCAATACTTGCAAAATCCCCATGAGTTGGTGCTTTAGCTTGAAACAAATCTCCTTGTGCTACACGAGTTGGAAGACCTGTTGAAGGACCACCTCTCATAACATTTACAATCACAAGTGGAATTTCAGCAATAAATGCAAGTCCTATTTGCTCTGCTTTTAAAGAAATTCCAGGACCGCTACTTGCAGTCATGGATTTTACTCCACTCATTGCCGCACCAATAGCCACGCTAATACCTGAAATTTCATCTTCCATTTGTATAAAAGTTCCATCATTTGCAGGAAGCATATGGCTTAATTCATGAGCTATCTCACTACTAGGAGTAATAGGATAACCTCCAAAAAATTTACATCCACAATCAATCGCAGCTTTGGCGATTAAAACATTACCTGTTGCTATAACTTCTCTCATTATTTTTCCTATGCTAATTTTTTGTATTTGTTATTTTTTACGGCTACAGCTCTATCTTTAGCCTCAGCAGTAAGTTTGGCAAATTTAAATTCATCTCTTTTTGCCACCATAATAGCAAAATCAGGGCAATGTGTCTCACACTCGGTACAGCCTATACAGGATTCAGGGTGTACTACCTCTATCATTTGTCCTAAAACCGCATGCACATCATCGCGCATAGCTAAAACCCCAGCGGGGCAATAGCTAACACAAATATTGCATGCTTTACATCTATGCTCATCTACCCAAACAGGGGTATCTTTTGGAGCTATCATACTCATGTTTTTTCCTTTATTAACCTAATATTTTTTGAATTTCTTCACCAATTAAAGCCGGAGAATCCACCACATGAATTCCATAGCTTTTTAAAGCTTCTTTTTTAGCTGCAGCGCTTTCATCAGCACTTCCCACTATGGCACCTGCATGCCCCATTCTTTTGCCTTTAGGAGCAGTTGCGCCTGCAATGAATGCTACCACAGGTTTGCTAATATTTTCTTTAATAAATTTAGCCGCTTCCACTTCCAAACTACCACCAATTTCACCTATCATTACAATAGCTTTAGTTTCATCATCTTTTTGAAATTCACTTAAAAGTTCTTTATAAGCAAGACCTATGATAGGATCACCGCCAATTCCTACTGCAGTAGAAATTCCATAACCACCTTGAACTACCTGATTAGCAGCTTCATAAGTTAAAGTTCCACTTTTTGAAATAAGCCCCACGCAACCTTTTTTAAAAATAAAACCTGGCATAATTCCTAATTTGCATTCTTCAGAAGTGATAATACCTGGACAATTTGGTCCAATGATTTTCATACCCTTTTTATTGGCATATTGCTTAGCAAACATCATATCTTTTACAGGCGTATGTTCTGTGATTACAACTGCAAGCTTAATACCCGCATCAGCTGCTTCAATCACGCTATCACCCACAGCAAAAGCAGGGACAAAGATCAAGCTTACATCAGCCTTTGTTGCTTTAACCGCATCTGCAACAGTATCAAAAACTGGTTTACCTAAATGAGTTTGTCCGCCTTTATGAGGGGTGACACCTCCAACTATATTTGTACCATAAGCCATGCATTGCTCAGCGTGAAAAGTTGCTTCTTTACCTGTAAAACCTTGAACTATTACTTTTGTATTTTTATTAACCAATATACTCATTTTCCATCCTTATCCTACTAAACTTTTTACAAGCTCTGCACCGTTTTTAAGATTGGTTGCTGCTTTGATATTTTTAAGATTTGAATTATCTAAAATTGTCTTTGCTTCTGCTGCGTTAGTGCCATCAAGACGCACTACAATTGGAATATTTACCTCAACATTCTTAGTAGCTTCTAAAATTCCATTTGCTATCCTATCACAACGAACAATACCACCAAAGATATTGATAAATATAACTTTTACATTCTTATCTCTTAAAATAATTTCAAAAGCCTTTGCAACAGTTTCAGGAGAAGCTCCCCCACCTACATCTAAGAAATTTGCAGGTTTTGCACCACTATAATTAATAATATCCATAGTTGCCATTGCTAGACCCGCACCATTTACCATACAAGCTACATCTCCATCTAGTTTCACATAGCTTAAGCCAAATTCAGCCGCTTCTCTTTCAGCAGGATTTTCTTCAGTAATATCTCTAAGCTCAGCAATTTCAGGATGACGATAAAGCGCACTATCATCAAAACTGCATTTTGCATCAAGGGCATAAAAATCCCCTTCTGCAGTTTTAATTAAAGGATTGATTTCAAGCATATTCATATCTTTATCCATGTAAAGCTTATAAAGTTTAGCTAACATAGAAATGAGTTTTTTGCCTTCATCTTTATCAAGTCCTAAAACTCTCGCTACTTCAAGTCCATGAAACATTTTAAATCCAATTTGTGGATCAATACCTACTTTTGCAATTTTTTCAGGACTTTCTTTGGCTACTTTTTCTATATCCATCCCTCCTTCACTTGAAGCGATAATGGTAATTTGCTCTGCCATTCTATTAAATAAAATAGCCAAATAATACTCTTTTACTATATTAGCGCCACTTTCTATATAAAGTTTTTGCACAAGTTTGCCTTCAGGTCCTGTTTGATGAGTTACTAAATTCATTCCTAAAATTTTACTTGCGTAATCTTTTACCTCATCTAAATTCTTAGCGATTTTAACACCACCACCAAGACCACGGCCTCCTGCGTGAATTTGAGCTTTAACTGCCCAAACACTACCGCCTAATTCTTTAGCATTAGCCACAGCTTCATCTACGCTAAATGCAACTTTTCCCTTTAAGGTAGGGATGCCATTGTCTGCAAAAATTGCTTTTGCTTGATACTCATGTATGTTCATTTATTCTCCTTTATATTGATATTTGATTAAAGATTTTTCTAATTTGTCTTTTTCTTGCAAACTAAGATCCATTTTCATGATTTCAATCACACCTTCAAGTCCTAATCTTGCCATAACTCCCAAGGCTTTGTTTTGCACTCCAAATTCTCCATGTAAAATTACACTCATAGGTAAAAACTCGCCACTTCTTATAGACTCAAGCATTCTTATACAAGCACTAGCAGGGGCTAAATAAGCTGAAGTTTTAAGATGTTTGATTACTTTAGCTCCACCTGTTTTAACTTCATTTTCTAAATCCTCAAATTCTTCTTCATTTAAAAATTCGCTTATATTTTTATTTTTAACACTTGCGTAAGATTTTACCAAAACCATATCATCATTATGAAAACCAATAAGTCTTGTATCCACTCTTGACATTTTGACATTAAGTTTTTTGGCAAGTTCATACTTAAATCTTGCATTGTCTAAAACACCCGCCATGGCTATAATTTTCTTTGATGAAAAAATCCCGCTTTCATAAAGAGTATTAAGTAGAAAATCCACAGGATTAGTTAAAATAATAAAAAGCGGATCTTCTGTAAAATCTTTAATTTTTTTAGCACAATCAAGCATAATGCTTGTATTTAACTGAAGCAATTCTTCTCTACTTTGCCCATCTTTTCTAGCAAAACCTGCACTAAAAAGCACTATATCTGAATTTTTGGTATGAGTATAATCTTTAGTGCAAAGTAAATCTATATTTAAATTTAAAGCAGCTATGCTTTGAGTAAGCTCTAGTTCTTTTGCGTAAAGCAAATCCTCGTTAATATCTACTAAAACAATTTCATTTGCTATTTCTCTTAAAATCAAAGCATAAGCTATGCTTGAACCTACATTGCCAGCCCCTATAACAGTGATTTTCATCTTTGTCCTATTTTTTCTAAAATAGCGTTAAAAGTTGCACTTGGACGCATGATTTTATTTGCTTTTTCATCATCAAATTTATAATACCCACCCAAATCCACTTTCACACCTTGTGCATCGTTAAATTCGGCTCTGATTTTTTCTTCATTAGAAGAAAGCTCTAGGGCAATATCTTTAAAAAAGCTTTGAAGCTCCATATCACTTGCCTGTCTTGCTAAATGATTTGCAAAATACATTGCTAAATAAAAATGACTTGTTCTATTATCATCTTCTTTGACTTTTCTTGATGGAGCTTTATTATTTTCAAGCCATTCGCCTATAGCCTCATCAAGACATTCTGCTAAAACCTTAGCTTTATGATTGCCACACTTATTTGCATAAAATTCCAAACTTGCTTGCAAAGCCAAAAATTCACCCAAACTATCCCAACGCAGATGATTTTCTTCGACTAATTGTTCTACTTGTTTAGGTGCTGAACCCCCTGCTCCTGTTTCAAACATAGCTCCACCATTTAACATAGGCACAACAGAAAGCATTTTTGCACTTGTTCCAAGCTCTAAAATAGGAAAAAGATCGGTTAAATAATCCCTTAAAACATTACCCGTGATAGAAATAACATCTTTACCTTCTCGGATTAACTCTAAACTTCTTAAACAAGCTTCTTTTGGAGTTAAAATGGCTACATTTTTACCCTTTTCTTTTAAACGATTTTGTACCAAAGTTATCATGATTTTATTACTAGCTCTTTTGCTATCTAACCAAAAAATAGCTTCGGCTCCACTAAGTTCTGATCTTTCTATACCTAAATCAATCCAATTTAACACTGCATCAAATTTAGCCTGATTAGCTCTATAAATATCACCTTTTCTAACCTTATGTTCTAATAAAACTTTACCGTTAGAAACTATTTTAAAAGTTCCTTCTTCTTTAGCCACAAAGGTTTTATCGTGCGATCCATATTCTTGAGCTTTTTTAGCCATTAAACCTACATTAGATACACTGCCAAGTTTTGAAGGATTTAAAGTACCATTTTTATGCAAATCTTCAATAACCGCCTCATAAATAGTTGCGTAAGTTTGATCAGGAATTACGGCATTTGTGTCCTTTTCCTTACCTTCCTTATCCCACAATCTTGCGCCATTTTTAAGCATTGCAGGCATAGAAGCATCAACGATAACATCGCTTGGAACATGAAGATTTGTAATGCCTTTATCTGAATTTACCATAGAAATATCTGCAGATTTAGCTAAAATTTCATTGTATTTTTTTAAAATTTCATCTTTTTTGCTTGAATTTTCGATCTTACTTAAAAGCTCACTTAAACCATTATTTGGATTAATGCCTAATTTTTCAAATTCATCTTGAAATTCGATAAATAATTCTTTAAAAAATACTTTTACCGCATAACCAAAAAGTATAGGATCACTTACTTTCATCATTGTAGCTTTTAAATGCAAAGAAAAAAGCACATCATCATCTTTGCTTGCTTTAATTTCTTTTGCATAAAATTCCTGAAGTTTTTGCACATCCATAAAAGTAGCGTCTAAAATTTCATTTTTTTCAAGTTTTAAGCCCTCTTTTAAAATTTCTTTTTTACCATCAACGCTTGTAAATTCTATATTAGCCACACAATCTTGATCGATTAAAACCGCTTTTTCATTAGAGAAAAAATCCCCTTCTTTCATGTAAGAAACACGAGTTTTTGAGTTTGGATTAAACTCAACCACACGATAAGGATTGTTTTTTGCATAATCTTTTACCGCTTTTGTTGAACGACGATCTGAATTTCCTTGTCTTAATACAGGATTAACCGCTGAACCTAAAACTTTTTGATATTTTGTTTTAATTTGCAATTCTTCATCATTTTTTGGCTCATCTGGGTAATTTGGTAACATGTAACCCTTATCTTGCAATTCTTTAATCGCCGCCTTAAGCTGAGGAATAGAAGCTGAAATATTTGGGGTTTTAATAAGATTTGCATCCGATCTTTTGACAAGCTCACCTAAAAGTTCTAAAGCATCTTCACATCTTTGTTCCTCTTTTAAATACTCACTAAAAGTAGCTAAAATCCTTCCAGACAAAGAAATATCCGAGGTTTTTACTCCTATATGTGCCCTACTTAAAAAAGCTTTCACTATAGGCAAAAACGAATAAGTCGCAAGAGCTGGAGACTCATCTGTTAAGGTATAAGTAATTTGCATTTTTAGTCCTTTAAAATACTTATTTTTATTTTCATTTTTAAGTATATTACAAATAAAAAAAAATGCAAGAGTAAGTTTAAAGTTTGTTTTAGTTTTCAAACAAACTTTAAATATTTTTAATTAAGTAAATTAGCAGGAAGTTGTATGATATTTTTAATAAGATTAAAAGGGGTTTTTAGGGTATCTGTTAAAATTTCGGTATGAAATTTAGGGTCATCTATACTTCCATCTATTTTTAAGTTTGTGCTAATTTCTTGATTTTTACCTAAAATTACATAATTTAAAATTGGAACCTTGGATATAGCTTCTGAAGCTGATTTTAAAGTTTTAAGCTCTAAACTAAAATCCACTGTATTTAATCTTAAATTTGCTGATCCTAAACCATATATATCTACACTATCGCCATTTAAATTAATAGCCAAAACACTTAAAAGATCTTTTTTTCTATTAAAAATAATCTTTCCATCATGTAAGCTTAAACCTTTTTGATTAAAAGTTGGAGATTTAAACATCAATAAACTTGGTACAGTATCGATAAAGGAAATAAGCTGATTTATACCTCTTAAATCCTTCACATAAGTATTTTTAAAATCGATCTGTCCATCAAAATACTCCAATCCACTTCCTTTTATACTTAAGTTAAACACTCCATCTTGAACAGCTTGTTTTTGTAAAAACTCATTTAAATAATTATCATCAATATTGCTAACGTTTAAATTTAAATCATTAGAAGAATAATAAAGATCAAATTTTGCATTTCCTCTAGAACCTTTAAGATCTAAAGCATTGCCTTTTAAATCAGCTTCTACTCTATCAAAAGCCAAAGTTTTATTAGAATCTGCCAAAATTAAAGCTACATTTGCTCCACCAAAACTAATATTTTGGGTATTAGTAGCAATATCAAATGTTGAATTTGAAGAGTTGGAATGTTTTCTATAAATATAACTTAAATTTTTTAAATGAATTTCTTTATTATCAGAACTTATTTTAGCACTTGCTGTATCACTTTGAGTATGAATTTCCATAATGCCCTTATTTTTTACAATATCAAAGCTATCATTTTCATAAGGAGTTTGACCGTTGATAAGTAAATTATTTTTAAAATAAGCATCATTAACACTTGCATTAAAATCTTCAAAATTTAAAGTTTTATAATAAACATTTTTAGCATCGATAAACCCAAGCTTTTTAAGTAATGGAGAAAATGAAAATAAAATCTTAGGATTATTAAGATTAGCCTCAAGTCCATCTTTA
This sequence comes from Campylobacter sp. CFSAN093249, assembly GCF_011067895.1. Lineage (NCBI taxonomy): Bacteria > Pseudomonadati > Campylobacterota > Epsilonproteobacteria > Campylobacterales > Campylobacteraceae > Campylobacter > Campylobacter sp. CFSAN093249. Next base: position 200,451 of record NZ_JAAMWM010000004.1, read on the forward strand.
AAATTTAAAATCAAATTCCACTGAGGAATGCTAATGTTAACATTTTGCGAATAATCTAATTTTACTTCTACATTTTGATTTTTTAAATCTAAAAGCTCTCCATTGTCAAAATAAAGCCTTGAAATCTGAGTATTGAAATTTCCTTGCTGTTTTTGTAAGTCAAATTTAGCATTAAAATCAGCTTCTAAAAAGCCATTTTTAACACTGGCATTTTCTATATTTAAATCATTTTGATTTAATTTTACAAATGCTTTTGTAATATTAAAATCAGCCAAAGAAATACTAGCATTCTCTAAAGCTAAAATACCACTATAAGAAATTTCACCCTTATCATGAAAATCAATTTTAAGCTCCAAATCACTTTTAATTTTTCCGCTTTTTTGATAAAAAGGTAGTGAAAAATGATAATCCTCTAAAGCTTTAGCAAGTTTTTCGTCAAATTTTAGATTATCAGACTTAATGCGCAAATAAATCCCAACTTTTTTTTCATCAAACAAATCATATAGATAAACCTTACTAGAACTTAAATCAGCACCATTATAGAAAGCTTTATTAAAGACAAAATCGAGCTTTTGTTTGTTTAAATTTAAATCGAGTTTTGGAATTTCAATAGCATTCATTTTATCATCCAAGCGAACTTTGACATTATTAACATAACCTGATGCACTAATATTGTCTAAATAATAATTATCTTTAGTAAAATCTATAAAGCCCTGCAAATAATCTAAATGATAAAATTCTCCCTTAGCCCTATATGCTACCCAAAGATTTAAACTCTGCGGAAGTTCTATTCTTTTATTAACTCTTTTAAAAATTTCCGTAATATTTCTAATGTTTAAATCTTCTATTTTATAAGCTAAATTTTTATCTTTGTAAGAGATGCTTGCGTTAAAGTCAAGCAATTCTCCACTTGCTCTACCTTGAAAATAATAAAACTCGCTCTTAGTATTGATACTTAAATTTCCATCAATACTTAAATCATAATCTTTTAATAAAAGTTTTTTAATATCAGCTATAAGTTCTTTATTTTGACGCTGTAATGTTAATTTTAAAAACAATAAATCATTATCTATAAAAAATTCATTATCTTTAAATAAAATACGCACATGATTATCTTTTATATTTAAATTTTGTATATCAATCTCTTTAACAAAAGTATATAGATATTTTAAATTTTTTGTTATTTTTAAAATCTCTGTTGAAGCATTATCAGAAGAGTGGGTTTGTGATGAAATTTCGGAATTTTGAGTCTCATTTATAGTGATATTTTTTGCTCGTACAATTAATTTTTTATCTAATTTAATATATAATTGTTCCAATTTTAAAAAATCAAATTGGATACTAGAGATGACAATTCCATTTTTAAGCACTATAAACAAAGCTAATATAAGCACAACAAAAAATACAACAATATATAAAATTTTCTTTTTCATACGCAACTTCTTTTTGATATTTATTTTGGGGATTTTTTATTATCTAACTCAGCCTTTAAAAAGCAATTCTGTGGTATTTATTCCCCAAGGTTCAATTTCTCAAATTATAACATATTTAAAGCAAAATAAATATCAGATGAGTAATATTGATAAATATATTTTATTTTTTTTAGGACACCCTCAATCAGGCTGGATCAACATAGGTACAAAAGATTTAAATAGAGCTGAATTTCTACATAAACTCACTATTGCTAAAGCAGCACTTCAAACCATTACTCTTATCCCAGGAGAAACAAGCGTAATCTTTCTAGAACAAGCAGCCAAACAACTTGGACTTGATAAAGATATACTTTTAAAAGAATTTCAAGCTCAAGCTCCTTATGATGAAGGAGTTTTTTTACCAGAAACTTATAAAATCCCGAAAGGCATTACAGAAAATCTACTCATTCAAATGCTTTTAAACCATGCTGAAATTTCCAATAAAAAAACTTCTGAGAAAATTTTTGGTGATTATAATCCAAAAAAATGGCACCAATATATCATCATCGCTTCTGTAATACAAAAAGAAGCTGCTAATGACAATGAAATGCCTATAGTTGCAAGCGTAATTTACAATCGACTTAAAAAAGGTATGAAGCTTCAAATGGATGGAACTTTAAATTATGGAATTTACTCCCATGTAAAAGTTACCCCACAAAGAATAAGACAAGATAATAGCTTTTATAATACCTATAAATTTACAGGATTGCCTAAAGAAGCGGTTTGTAATGTTTCTTTAGCTGCTATTCGTGCAGCTATTTTTCCTTTAAAGACAGATTATTTATATTTTGTGCGTGATAAAAATACTGGAGTTCATATTTTTAGCACAAATATAGATGATCACAATAAAGCCATAAATTTACAAAAAGGAAAATAATTTTGATATTTTTATACAAAATAGTTAAATTGGAACAGTATTTGCTTGTTAATATTAAAAATTATAAAAAGGATAAAAAATGATTAACCCATTTAAATCAAAAGAACTAGTCACTGGTGCTTTAGCGGGTAGAAATCTAAGAAATCAACTCATCAATGCCAATCTTGCAAATGTTGATACTCCTTTTTATAAAGCAAGAGATATTGAATTTGAAACAGCTTTGGTAAATCGTGCAAATGAAATTTTCAAAAAAAATGACAAAAAAGAATTAGAATTGGCAGTAACCGAAGAAGGGCATCAAAAACCTTGGAAATTTCCTGATCCTAGTAAATCTACTATTTACTTAAGAGATGGTCATTTGGCAAGAAATGATGCAAATACTGTTGATCTAGATGTAGAAACTACAGAAATGAGTAAAAATACAGTTATGATAACAGCTCTTGATGGAGTTTTAAGAAGACAAAGCAATATCTTTAGTTCTATACTTGATGCAAGCTCTAAATTAAGTTAAAGGTAAATTATGGCATACTTAAGTGATTTTGATATTAGTGGTTATGGTTTAAGTGCTCAACGTTTTAGAATGAATGTTATTAGCTCTAATATAGCTAATGCAAACACTACAAGAACAGCTGAAGGTGGGCCTTATAGAAGACGCGAAGTGATCTTTAAAGCAACAGATTTTGATAAGCTTTTAAATGAGCGAATTAACAAAGATAATAATTTTTTAAAATATGAAAATCCTTTAAATGATCCAAGTTCGCCAGAAGAAGCTAAACCTGCTATTCAAAGTGTTGTAGTGGATAAAGTGGTCAGAGATGACAAAGATTTTCGTATGAAGTATGATCCAAGTCATCCTGATGCAAATGCTGAAGGTTATGTAGCGTATCCAAATGTAAACCCTGTTATTGAAATGGCAGATTTGATTGAAGCTACAAGAGCTTATCAAGCCAATGTAAGTGCTTTTACAAGTGCAAAAACTATAGCTCAAAGTGCGATTGATTTATTAAGAGGATAATAAAAAATGAACAATATTAATGATTTAAGGTTAAATAATAATATTTCAAATACCAACAAAAGTCAAAATTCCACAGGAATTGGTGATGAATTTGCCAAGATGCTTAAAAATGAAATCGATGATTTAAATAAAGCACAAGAAAGTGGAGAAGCTGCAATGACAGACATTGCCACAGGACAAGTAAAAGATTTACATCAAGCAGCTATAGCTATCACTAAAGCTGAAAGCAGCATGAAATTTATGCTAGAAGTAAGAAATAAAGCGATCAGTGCTTATAAAGAAATCACAAGAACTCAAATTTAAACCCTAATGCAAGAATATAAAAAAAATAGGGTTTCAAAAGTTGCCTTTGCCTACTGCATGGCACTTTTGTTTATGATTATTTTTATCAGCTCTACTTTTTTTCTTACATCAAAACGTCATATACCTAACACTGAAAAAGATCAATACGCTCTTGCTCTAAGAGGATCGATTATAACCAAAGATAATTTTACTATCACAAGTTCTAAACAAATTTATCGTGCTGAAATTGATCTTAGAAGCATTAACAAAGATAAATTTGATCTATTTTTAAAGCTTTTTCAAATTTATAGTGGGATAAGTAACGATCAAGTAGCAGATATTAAAAAAAGAATGCAAAATCAAAAAAAACGCTCTTATAATTTTGTTCTTTTACAAAACTTAGACTCCAAGCAAGCAAGCTACCTTAAAGATCTTGCTAAAAAACTTTATATACAAGGTTTTTTCAAAGCTTTTACAAATAACTCAGGAAGAGTTGAAACAAGAGGATTAAATATCATCGAACATGAAGAAGATAGAATTTACATGTCAAAAGATTCTTTTACTCCTATTATCGGTTATACTAAAATGATATTAGATCCAGAAAGTGGAATTTTAAAAAATATAGGAGTTAAAGGTTTAGAAAAATACTACGATGCATGTCTAAGCCCTGTTCAAAATGAAAAAATTCAAGGACTTAAAGATATAGGTGGAAATATTATTTTAAATCTAAATTCACTACAACAAAAAAAGATCAATGGTTGTGATTTATATTTAAATCTTTCTTTAAAACTGCAAAAAAGTATAGAGAAAGCTATAGATCAAAGAAATGAGGATTTAAAAGCCAATGAAATCATCGTTGGGGTAATGGAAAGTAAAACAGGAAGAATTTTAGCTCTAGCAAGCTCAAGGCGTTATGACCCACAAAATCGCGGAAAGGATCTATCAGTTCTTAATGCAAGCGCTATAGAATACGGCTATGAAGCAGGTTCTGTTATCAAACCTTTTATCTTTACAACAGCCTTAAGACTTGGTAAAATAAAAATGGATGAAGTGATTAATACTTATGGCGGTTCTTACAAGCTAGGACGTTTCACCATCAAAGACGATCACAAAATGGACAAAATGACTATGGAGGAAGTTATAAGATATTCTTCAAATATAGGCATGATACAAATTGCTAAAAGGCTTAACAATATAGAAATCGTATCAGGACTTAAAATATTTAAATTTGGCGAAAAAAGTGGTATTGATCTACCCTATGAACAAAAAGGAGAAATTCCAAATCCTAAGCGCTTAAGAGATATAGAAAAATCTGTTTTAAGTTATGGTTATGGACTTAAAACAACCTTTATACAACTCCTTGCAGCTTATAATGTTTTCAACAATGATGGGTTTTATATCACACCACGTTTAGCTGAAAAATTCTATCAAAATGGACGCTTTACAAATCTTGATGATGATGTAAAAAAAGAAAAAATTCTTTCTAGCGAAGCCGCTAAAACGATGCAAAATGTTCTTATAAATGTTATAGAAAAAGGAACAGGAAAAAAGGCAATTACACAAGGTATTATTGCAGGAGGTAAAACAGGAACGGCAAGAATAGCCGAAAGACAAGGTTACACCTCAAATCGCTACAATGCATCCTTTTTTGGTTTTGCAAATGATTTAAATCACGCCTATACCATAGGAGTTCTCGTAAGACATCCTACTAAACCTTATAGTTATTATGCTGCACAAAGTGCTTTGCCTATGTTTAAAGATGTTGTTGATATTTTAATCAATGAAGAATTTCTAACGCCTATACAAGACAATAACTAAACTAGCACAAACAACTAGTTTGATATATCTTTAGAAAATATCACCTCAACAGCACCTATAAGTTCTTCAGCAATCTTAGCAGCAAAAGTTGTATCATTAAGTATTGAAATTCCTTCAGCTGTTGTGATTTTTCTTACTGAAATAAGATGTTCAACATTGCTCAAGGTTAAAGTATCGATTTCTTTTAAAATTTCTTTTCCTTTTTGAAGATTTTTAATAATCAAATAAAGCTTTTCACGATCTTCAACAACTCTAAGCTCTTCGATACTTCTTAAAAGCTCTCCTAAATTCGATCTAATTTTATTGTACTCTAAAGCCAAAAATTCATTAGAAGAACTAGAATATTTCTTAATATTTGCTTGGATAATTTTTAAATTTTTAGTTGTTTCGGCTAAATTTTTAGCTGCCATCTTAAAGGTAAAAATTTTATGATTCTTTGTTTCATCGTTAATATAAACTTGTGCTTTAGTTGAAAAATCGATAATAGCTTCAAAAAGAACCTTTATCCTAGTTTGATACAAATAGTCTAAATCCACATTTTTACTAAACCACTTTTTATTTTCTAAAATTTCTTTAAAACTTTTATCACTTTGTATATCTTTACGACTAAAACCTATAGCATGAGCAACAATTACATAGGTATTGTTATAAAGATGCTCGCTTTCTTTCCTTAAAGCTTCGATGGCTGTGTCACTAAACTTAACCAAACTACCATCAAGATATAAAGGCTTGTCTTTATTCTTATCTTTAGGAGCTTTTACTATCTTATTTAAAAAAAGAACAATTTGAGGAGTAAAGAATGAAAAAAGCACAACGCCAATTAAATTAAACAAAGTGTGAAATAATGCTACTTTCAAAGCTATATCTTCTATGTTTAATACAATGGATAAAAAATTAAGAAAATGTATAAAATAAGGAAAAATAAGCACTATTAAAAAAGCTATACCAAAATTAAAAATACAATTTGCAAACGCTAATTTCTTTCCTTCAATATTGGTACTTAAAGAAGCTAAAACAGCCGTTACAACTCCTCCAACACTAGTGCCTAAAGTTGCTGCTAAGGAATTTTCCAAACTGATTTGTCCTGCAAGTAAAGCAGCAACAATCATAGCCATTGTAGCTGTGCTTGATTGTATAACTCCTGTAAGCAAAGCACCTAATCCTAAAAAAACAAAAACTCCTTTAAAACCAGCAAAATCAAAACGAGAAAGATCAATTATATGTTTAAAATTTTCAAAACCACTTTTAATATAATCCACACCCAAAAAGAAAAATCCTATACCAATAAAAATATTACCCAAACCTTTTAAAACACTATCTTTTTGAAAGAAAAATAATACTCCAATAATCAAAAGTGGGATAGCTAGCATTGAAATTTTAATATTTGTCAAACCAACAATCAGCCAAGAGCTTGCCGTATTTCCTAAATTTGCTCCAAAAATAATCCCTATGCCCGCACCCAAAGAAATAAGCCCTGCACTCAAAAAAGAAATCGTAATAATAGAAACTAAAGTTGAAGATTGCATAATTAAAGTACTTAAAGTACCAAAAAGTATACTTTTTATCTTTGTATCGGTTGACTTCGCTAAAATTTTTTCAAGCAAACCACCACTAAAAGCTTTAAAACCTATACCTAAATTAGTCATTCCAATAAGAAGTATTGCCACTCCTGCTAAAAGATTGGCAAGCTCGTCATAACGAATTAAAATAAAAATCAGAACTAAAGTAAAAATACTCCATGAAATAAATTTAAAATATTTTAAAGAATTTCTTTCCTCTTGCAATGCCTAACCTTTTAGTTTTTCAAATTCATTCATCAGAAATTCTCTTAAATTTTCGGCTTCTTCTTCGCCTTTTTCTAGATACTCAAGCAATAAATTTTCTAATTCCTTTAAAAAAGAAAAAAGTTCATTTTGCCAGATACTATCGTTTTTATTGCTTAAATTCATGGTTTGTATGAAAGTCAACTCTCTGCTTAAATCCCCAAGTTTTTCTAAAAATTCATCTTTTTGATCAGAATTTTTTAATGCTAAATTAGTATTTTGGACATTTTCTTTAAATTGTCTGATTTTTTCATCGATTAAATCGCAAAATTTCGGATAAACATCCATTTTAATAGGCTCTAAAAGGGTTTGCTCGTCTATATTTAAAGTAAGCTTTTTAACAGCAAAATAAAGAGCTAAAAAAGACAAAGCTGCTATGAGTAAATAAATTCCTAGCATTAACAACCCTTAAGGGCTAGCATTCCGCCATCTAAATTGATGCTTTCAAGTCCCAATTTTTCAGCTATAAATTCAGCTGCAACCATGCTTCTATGGCCACTACGACAAATAAAAGCAAGTTTTTTACTTTCATCTCTTTTGCTTTGAAATTCATCTAAAAATTTAGCATTTAAAAGCCCTTGATTATCATATAAAGCCACACATTGCGCATTAGGTAAAATACCCTCTTCCCATTCTAAAGGAGTACGCACATCAAAAATTTGATATGCGTTTAAATCTTGCTTTGTCCAAAGACTTGCAGGGATATTTTCTATCATGAAAAAGCCTTATTGATAATTTTTGTAAGGCTTGCATTAAATTCAGCAGGATTATCCACTCCCATACCTTCGCTTAGTTTTGCCATATTTAAAACTAGGGTTGCTATATCTGCACTAAAACTTTCGTTGTTTTTAAGACCTGTAAAAATAGCATGTTTTGGATTGATTTCTAAAATAGGTTTGAAATTTTGTTCTTGACCCATTTGTTTTAAGAGTTGTTGCATAGCAAAATCAGGTTTATTTTTATCATAAACTATACAACTTGGACTATCTTTTAAACGACTGGTTAGTCTTACATCTTCAACTTGATCTTTTAGAAGTTCTTTAAATTTAGCTACAAGTGGAGCAAAAGTATTTTTTTCTTCATCGCTTAGTTCATTTTTATCTTCTACTTGATTAATAGCTACAAATTTCAAACCTTCAAATTCTAGCATAGGAGTTACCAAAGAATCAATCTCATCATCCATGAGTAAAACTTCTATATTTTTTTGTTTATACTCTTCAAGCAAAGGAGAGGTTCTTAATAAACTTTCATTATTTCCTGCTATATAAAAAATTTCCTTTTGTTCGCCTTGAAGGTCATTTTTATACTCTTCTAAAGAGCGTAAATTTTCACCTTTGGTGCTTTTATAAAGCATGAGTTTTAAAAGACTGTCTTTTTCTCCGCCAAAACCATAAAGTCCTTCTTTTAATACCTTGCCAAAGGTTTTAAAGAAAGATAAGTATTTTTCTTTATCATTGTTTTTAAGTTTTTCAAGTTCACCTAAAATCTTTTTAACGCTAGCTTCTTTAACACCTTTTAAAATTTGATTTTCTTGTAAAATTTCACGACTTACATTAAGTGGTAAATCTTCTACATCGATAATCCCCCGCACAAAACGCAAATAAGTTGGTAAAAGTTCTTTATCGTCATCGCTGATAAATACGCGTTTTACATAAAGTTTTAAGCCACTTTGATAATCCACACGGAATAAATCAAAAGGTGCATTTTGTGGTATGAAAAATAAAGAATTGTATTCTAATTTTCCTTCGCTTTTGGTGTGAAGATAAAGTAAAGGTTTGTTTGAATCATGAAAATTTTGCTCATAAAATCTTTCATAATCTTCTACTTTAAGGCTTGATTTTTGCATTCTCCATAAAGCGTTGGCTTTATTGATTTGAGAAATTTTAAGTTCAGTTTTTCCTTCTTCTTCGCCTTCTTTAGCAGGAGTAAATTCTTCTTTTTCCATGAAAATTGGAAATTGAATATGATTAGAATATTTTTCTATAATGCTTTCGATTTTATAAGTATTAGCAAACTCATCATCTTTTAAGTATAAAGTAATGCTTGTTCCTTGTTCTTCTTTGTTTGCGTCATTAATCTCATAACCATTTGCATCAGAACTCCAAAGATAAGCTTTATCATCTAAAGCTTTTTTGCTTAAAACTTCGATTTTACTAGCCACCATAAAAGCAGAATAAAAACCTACTCCAAATTGTCCTATGAGTTGAGAATCTTTTTTAGCATCACCGCTCAAATTTTCTAAAAAGCTTTTAGTGCCGCTTTTTGCTATGGTTCCAAGGTTGTTGATAAGATCATCTTTATCCATACCTATACCATTATCACTAATACTTAAAGTTTTTTTATCTTTATCAATTTTGATTTCAATTTTAGGTTCAAATTTTAAGCTTTTATATTTATCATCACTTACGCTTAAAAAATTAAGCTTATCTAAAGCATCGCTTGCATTTGAAATAAGTTCTCTTAAAAAAATTTCCTTATTAGAATATAAAGAATGTATCATAAGCTGTAAAAGCTGATTGACTTCGGTTTGAAATTGCATTTTAACTTCCTTTGTGATTTTTTAAAGTGGTATTTTAGCAAAAAATACAAATTCTAAAGTAAATTTAAAGATTTATTTGAAAATTATAAAACCAAGCCATGCGGCAAATAAGCAAAGAAAGACATTTAAGATAATATTTAACGCAAAATGAAGATAATTTCCACTTTGCAAAAGAAGTAAATTTTGATAAGAAAAAGTAGAAAAAGTTGTAAAAGCTCCTAAAAAACCTGTACTTATAAAGCTTTTAAGTAAAGGAGATAAACCTTTATTTTGTGCATAAGAAAACAAAAGTCCTATGATAAAAGAACCCAAAACATTAACAAAAAGAGTTCCAAGGCTGATAGAATAAGGAAAAAATTTATTCACTAAATTAATAGAAAACATTCTTAAGATTGCTCCTATAAATCCCCCAAAACCAACAACTAAAAGGGTATTTAGCAAAGCTTAGCTCTTTCTTGATCGAGTAATTCTTGCATTTTTTTTCTAGTGTTTTCAAGCCATTTGTCATCATTTGTATCGACTAAATCCATACAAATGATTTTAAGCACTCCGCTGCTTGCACTAAAACTTTTTGTGTCTAAAATTTTTGCAGAATCCACAATTAAAATGGGTTGAACTTTAAGATTTAATTTTTCACTTAAAATTTTTGCTCCACTTTGAAATTTAAGCATTTTTTCATTTTTAGATCTAGTTCCTTCTGGAAAAATAGCCAAAACCCTATCTTCACTAATTCTTTCTTTTGCTTCTTTTAAAACTCGTACCAAATCACGCGGATTTTTTCTATCTATACAAAGAAGTTTTGGTTTTTTCATAGCAACTTTGAAAATAGGAATTTCTCCTAATTCTTTTTTGGCAATCCAGCACAAATTTTTAGGATATAATTCTTCTAAAGCGATGATATCTAAAGCACTTTGATGATTCATTAAAATCATCTGAGCTTGCGGATTAAAAGTACCAATGATTTCTTGTTTATAAGAGATAGTATATCTTTGAAATTTAGCCCAAATTTTGCGGATTTTCCAAAGTGTGTTTTGAGATTTTGTAAAGCAAAAACAAAAAATCACCAAAGCAACACTTAAAACAAAAAAAATCCAAAAATAAAGAGCTTTAATTTTTTTGTAAATCATCTTTATTAACCCAACCTATTTTTCCATCAGAAAACAATACTTTAATATAATTTTGTCTTTTGCCCAAAACTTCTACTTTTTCATCTGCATTTGCCGTATAAAAATAAGTTGAAGGCTCTGTAGGTAAAATTTTAGCCCTAGAACCAGTCTTGATAATTGCATTTTGAGTATTGGTATCTACAAGAAAACTAAGTGCAAAACAAACAACTGCCAAAGCCAGAATAATGTAATTTTTTCTCCATACAAATAAAGCTCCAAATAAAACCGCTAAAAACCATAAGGTATATTGTTTATAAATATTTAAGTCTTTATTTACAGGATTTAAATCACTCTGAGTGCTGATCTCATCGTCACTAATTTTTAGTTTTAAATTTATATTTTCAAGCTTTTTACTGTCCTTATTAAAATACGAAAATTCAAAATTTGTTTTACTTAATGGCAAAATAGCATAATAAAAAGCACTAGAAGCATTAAAATCCCCTTTTAAATTTTCAATACCTTGCTTTTGAATTCCTTCTATAAAAAAGCTTTTAAGATTTGTATTGGTTGCGTTTAGTTCTACCATCATAATGATATTAGCATCATCAAAATAACTCGCTTTAACTTTTTTAATTTCCAAAGAACTTGCCACAAGGTGTGAAAAATCTTTATTGGATAAAGTATTTTCAAATTTGATAGGATTAAGATTGATATCAGCCTCTTGAAAAGCTTCATTATTTCTAAGAAGTTTGATAGAAATTTTACTCAAACTAGCATTTGAATTTTTGGCTTCAAACCATAAAGTTGTTTTATATTCGTTATTGATAAATTCCCATTTTGCATCTGGATTTAAAAAAGATAAGTTAGTTTTTTCTACGCTTATGTTAAAATCAAATTTTGTATTTTCCGTAGTGCGAGCATAGATCGTAATAGGAAAAACTTCTCCAACATATACCCTACTTGGATATTCATTATTTGTAAGAACCAAACTCCCTTTAGCTACAAAAGGATCATCTACATTGCTTTCAAAGTCATTGTTTTCATCACTTGGCGGAATATTTTGATAAATTTTTTGTTCTTCTTGGGGTAATTTTTGTAATTCTTTTTGCATATTTTCATCTTGGCCGCTAAATACAGAAATTTCACCCCTGCCAAACAATACAACAACACTAAAAATTAAAGTTAATAAAATTTTCAAAATAAAAAGCCTTTAAGCATTTTCAAACCTATATCATTACCTAGGACTTTTTCACAAGCACGCTCAGGATGTGGCATGAGTCCAAAGATTTTTTTGTTTTCATCACAAATTCCTGCGATATCAAATACAGAACCATTTGGATTTGGCTCGTATTTTAAAGTAATAAGATCTTTATCTTGCAATTCTTTTAAAGTAGCCTCATCAGCGTAATAATTTCCCTCTCCATGGGCAATTGGTAAATTAATAATTTCATCTTTTTTGAAATTTTTCAAAAAGGCATTACCATTAGAAACTACTCTTAAATTTTGGTTTTTTGAGATAAAACTAAGATTGTTGTTATGCTTCATTGCACCTTTTAAAAGACCGCTTTCAAGTAAAATTTGAAAACCATTACAAATACCTAAGATATATCCTCCCTTTTTTGCATGATTAAAAACACCTTGCATAGCAGGAGCAAGTTTTGCAATAGCTGCACATCTTAGATAATCTCCATAAGAAAATCCGCCTGGCAAAACAACTAAATCTGCATCAAATTCTTTTTCTTCATGCCAAATAATCTGCGTTTTTACTCCAAGTTTTTCAAAGGCATAAGCTGTATCAAATTCACAATTTGTCCCTAGAAATCTAATAATAGCAACTTTCATTTTACTCTTTCTCAATTATAAGCTCATAATCTTCAATGACGCTATTTACCAACAACTCTTCACACATTTTTTTTACTTGTTCTTTGGCTAATTTTTCATCTTTCTCATCAAGAGAAATTTTGATTTGTTTTGCTATTTTTACTTCTTTAACACTATTAAAATTTAAAGAATGCAAAGCTTTTTCCACCGCTTTGCCTTGTGGATCTAAAACCCCATTTTTTAAAGAAATATTTACAATAACTTCCATATTTTTCCTTAATTTAATATTCTTTTTAAAACTTCTTCATAAGCCATTTTTACATTACCTAGATCTTGACGAAATCTATCTTTGTCTAATTTTTCATTACTAAATTTATCCCAAAATCTACAACTATCAGGGCTTATTTCATCGGCTAAAACAAGTTCATTATCTTTAGTTAAACCCAGTTCGATTTTAAAGTCAATCAGCCTTAAATTTTTATTGTCAAAAAATGGAGTTAAAATAGAGTTAATCTTTCTAGCCATATTTTTAATTTCACTAATTTGAGCTTCATTTTGCACTAAATTTAAAATCAAACAATGCTCATCATTGATAAAAGGATCGCCTAAGGCATCATCTTTAAGACAAAATTCCACCAAAGCAAAAGGTAGCACAGTGCCATCTTTAATGCCCAGTCTTTTTGTAAGAGAACCTGTTGCAACATTGCGTACTATAACTTCAATAGGAACAATTTTACATTTTTTAACCACTTGTTCTGTATCGCTTATAGTTTCTACCAAATGGGTTTTAATCCCATTTTTTTCGAGCAAATGAAAAATTTCAGTACTGATTTTACAGTTTAATGCGCCTTTTCCACTTTCATTGCCTCTTTTTTCTGCATTAAAAGCAGTTAAATCATCTTTAAACTCGCTAATTAGTAAATTTTCATCATCAGTTTTGAAAAGTTTTTTACCTTTTCCTTCGTAAAGCATTTCTTTTTTTGTCATTTTATTGTCCTTGTTTGATATTTAAAATTTTAATAGTATCAATAGCTGATTTTAACTGTGCGTCATCATTGATTTGTTTTTGACTGATTAGATTTTTATTGTCTTTATTTTCTTGTTTATCTTCTTTTTTATTTTTATCTATTTTTTCAAGCTCACTTTCTAAATGTTGTTTTAAGTCGCTTTCTTTTATAGAAAAACCATCTTCTTGAGTATTTACTTTACCTGGAAAAACTTCAATATCAGGTTTTACACCCACTGCTTGAATAGTACGCCCGCTTGGAAGATAATATCTTGCAATAGTAAGCCTTAAAGCTTCAGTTTTATTAATAGGTATGATTTGCTGAACACTACCTTTTCCAAAAGTATTTTCACCCACAATAACACCGCGTTTAAGATCTTGTAAAGCTCCACTTACGATTTCACTTGCACTAGCACTTCCACCATTTACAAGCACAACCAAAGAAGCATTAGAAATTTTGTTTTTAGGATCGGCTTTATATTCTTGATTTTCACTTGCGATGCGTCCTTTTTGAGAAACAATAACACCTTTATCTACAAATAAATTTACAAGTCCTATGGCTTGATTTAAAAGTCCACCAGGATTATTTCTAAGATCTAAAATAACTCCTTTAACATTAGGATATTTTTTAAGTTCTTTACTTGCCACATCTACAACATTTTTATCAAAATTTGTAACCCTAAGATAAAGAATGTTTTCATTTTCTATCATTTTTGCATAAACACTTTCTATCTTAATAATTTCTCTTGTAAGTGTAACATCAAAAGGTTTTGTTGCACCTTTTCTAAAAATGGTTAAAGTGATTTGAGTTTTTGGCTTACCACGCATTTTATCTACAGCATCATTGAGATTAATTCCTAAAGTGGCCTCATCATTAATTTTTAAAATAATATCTCCTGATTTTATCCCTGCTTTATCTGCTGGTGTTCCTTCTATAGGAGAAACAACTGTTAAAGCACCATCTTTCATACCTACGGTTATACCAAGGCCGCCAAATTCACCATTAGTTTGAATTTTCATATCATTAAAATCTTTTTCATTTAAAAAAGAAGAATGCGCATCAAGATTGCTTAAAAGCCCTGATAAAGATTTATCCACCAAATCGCTGATATTTTGATCATCCACATAGTATTGCTCTACTATAGCAAGAGTTTTTGTAAGCTTATCTAAAGCTTCTAGGCGTTTTTGAACCTGCTCTTCTTTTTGATCAACTTTAGCTTGTAAATGACTTGTTAAAAATAGACATAAAATGAAAGTAGTAGCAAAGCCTGCAAGACCCGCAAAAAATCGTTTTGTTTTCAAAATAAGCTCCATCATTGAGTTTTAGTTTAATTAGTTTAAAGAGTAAATTTTAATAAAAATTGCTTAAAAATTCGTAAATAAATTTAAATTCTTAAAAATATGTTAAAATAGACTAAAAATTTCAAAAAGAAAGTTAATACAATGTGCCAAGAAAAACATACTCATACACATTCTCAAAAACATCTTAAAGCAGTTTGTAATCGTCTAAGTAGAACCATAGGACATTTAAGCGCTATTAAAAGAATGGTTGAAAATGACAAAGACTGTAGTGAAATTTTAATCCAGCTTGCTGCCGTAAAAGCCGAAGTTAACAATACTGCAAAAGTAGTTTTAAAAGAACATTTAGCTCATTGTATGGTACATGCTATAGAAGAAAATGATATTCAAAGTATAGAAGAATTAAACAAGGCTATAGATATGTTTATGAAATAATCTAAAATTAGTCATTTGTCCTATTATTTAAAAAATTTTACTCAATTAACTTGACATTATATGACTAAAGTTATATAATAGCAAGTATATAAACTAAATAAAGGATAAAACATGGCAAATATACAAGATTTTTTAACTGATAATATGCTTTCAAACCTTGAAAGTGCAGTATCTTTAGCTATACATTCTAAAAATAATGAAGTTGTACCTTTACATCTTTTATGGGCTTTAAGCGTAGATAATGCAAGTATTTTAAATCAAATTTTAAATAAATTAAATATTTCTAAAGAAGCCTTAGAGCTTGAAATTAAAAGCAGAATTTCAAAACTTGCAACGAGTTCAAATGTAAACCGTGAAAATATACGCTTTTCCAATGAACTTATAAATTCATTAGAAAATGCTAAAGGATTAATGAGTGCTAATGGAGATAGTTATTTAAGTGTGGATACTTGGCTTATAAGTGAAAGTCAAAAAAGTCCTATTAAAGAAATTTTGGCGCAATTTTTAGATTTAAGAGAATTTCAAAAAGAGCTTGAAAGTCTAAGAGCGGGACGCAAAATCGATAGCAAAACAAGCGATGAAACCTTAGACAGCTTAAATAAATTTGGTATAGATTTAACCTTAAAAGCAAGCGAGGGTAAACTTGATCCTGTTATAGGCAGAGAAGAAGAAATCGAACGTTTGATGCAAATTTTAATACGCAAAACCAAAAATAACCCTATACTTTTAGGTGAACCAGGCGTAGGAAAAACAGCTATAGTAGAAGCTTTAGCACAAAGAATTATCAAAAAAGATGTTCCAAAATCTTTGCAAAATAAAAAAGTTATCGCTCTTGATATGAGTGCTTTAATTGCAGGTGCAAAATACAGAGGAGAATTCGAAGATAGATTAAAAGCTGTGGTTAATGAAGTGATAAAAAGTGAAAATATCATTCTTTTTATCGATGAAATTCACACTATAGTAGGAGCTGGAGCGAGTGAAGGCAGTATGGATGCGGCAAATATTTTAAAACCCGCTCTTGCAAGAGGTGAACTCCATACCATAGGCGCAACTACTTTAAAAGAATATCGTAAATATTTTGAAAAAGATGCAGCCTTGCAACGCCGTTTTCAACCTGTAAATGTAGGTGAGCCAAGTGTTAATGAGGCTTTGGCTATGTTAAGGGGTATAAAAGAAAAGCTTGAAATTCATCATAATGTAACTATAAATGATAGCGCTTTAGTAGCTGCAGCTAAACTTTCAAAGCGTTATATAGCGGATCGTTTTTTACCTGATAAGGCCATTGATTTAATCGATGAAGCTGCAGCTGAACTGAAAATGCAAATTGAAAGCGAACCAAGTTCTTTAAGAAAAGTACGCAAAGATATAGAAACTTTAGAAGTTGAAAATGAAGCTTTAAAAATGGAAAATGACGAGAAAAATCAAAAAAGACTTGATGAAATCGCAAAAGAACTAGCCAATTTAAAAGAAAAACAAAATGCCTTAAATTCACAGTTTGAAAATGAAAAAAGTGTTTTTGATGGTATAAGTACTAAGAAAAAAGAAATTGATCTGCTTAAAAATGAAGCTTCTTTGGCTAAAGCTAGAGGTGAATTTCAAAAAGCAGCCGAGCTAGAGTATGGAAAAATTCCAAGTCTTGAAAAAGAAGTAGAAATCTTAGAAGATAAATGGAAAAAAATGAGTGAAAATGGAGTTTTACTTAAAAATCAAGTGGATGAGGATTTGGTTGCTGGAATTTTAAGCAAATGGACGGGTATTAGCGTGCAAAAAATGTTAACTTCTGAAAAACAAAAATTCTTAGAAGTGGAAAAACATTTAAAAGAAAGTGTCATAGGACAAGATAAGGCCTTAAGTGCTTTAGCTAGAGCCATTAAACGTAATAAAGCGGGACTTAATACGGACAATAAGCCTATAGGAAGCTTTTTATTTTTAGGACCAACAGGGGTAGGAAAAACACAATCAGCCAAAGCTTTGGCAAAATTTTTATTTGACGATGAAAAAGCAATGATTCGCTTTGATATGAGTGAATTTATGGAAAAACATAGTGTTTCAAGACTCTTAGGTGCGCCCCCAGGATACATAGGACATGAAGAAGGTGGAGAGCTTACTGAAGCTGTACGAAGAAAACCTTATAGCGTACTTTTGTTTGATGAAGTTGAAAAAGCACATAAAGATGTATTTAATGTGCTTTTAGGGATTTTAGATGATGGTAGAGCAACCGATAGCAAAGGTGTAACAGTGGATTTTAAAAATACCATTATCATTCTAACTTCTAATATCGCCTCAAGTGCCATTATGAATTTAAGTGGAAAAGAACAAGAAGATGCGGTAAAAAATGAGTTAAAAAATTTCTTTAAACCTGAGTTTTTAAACCGTTTAGATGATATTATCACCTTTAATCCACTTGGAAAAGATGAAGCTTATGAAATAGTCAAGCTTTTATTTAAAGATTTACAAATGAGCTTAGAAAACAAGGGAATAAAAGCAAGTTTAAGCGAAAATGCAGCCCTTTTAATCGCTAAAGATGGTTTTGACCCTGATTTTGGTGCTAGACCTTTAAGAAGAGCTATTTATGATCTTATAGAAGATAAATTAAGCGATATGATACTTGCCGATGAACTTCATGAAAATGATAGCATTATCATTGATGCAAAAGATGATGAAATAATCATCAAAAAAGCTTAATCATTTTGAAAGTAGATCTTTCTACTTTCAAAATATAATCTCGCTTTCATTAAATTTCATATTTGCTTTTGGTAATGGTGATTTGGTGGTATAATAAGCACTTTCTCCTTTATAATTTCCACGATAAACTCCATTAGGAATGCTAAATTTTCTAGTTGTATCAGGGAATTTTTCTATATATTGAGTTAAAAATTCTCTAAACACAGGAGCAGCTGTTCTAGCCCCACCTTCTGTATAACGCATAGGCTTGTTGTTATCATTTCCATACCAAATGATTGCTTCTATTTCAGGCGTAAGTCCACAAAACCAAGCATCAACACTTTTATTCGTTGTTCCTGTTTTTCCTGCTATTTCTATATCTTTTACTCTTGCATTACGCCCTGTGCCTTTTTCAACAACATTTCTCATCATATCTAAAACCAGAAAACTTTGCGCTTCATCGCTGACTTTACGCTCATTTGAGTTAAATTCCATGATGGTTTTACCGGTTTTATCCTGAACTTGTCTGATAATTTGAGGATCTTTAATCGTACCATAGTTCCCAAACATGGTATAAAATTTCGAATACTCCAAAGGAGAAATACCAAAACTTCCCAATACGATTGATAAATTAGGCGGTATATCTTTAAATCCAAATTCCATTAGTTTAGAGTAAAGAACATCAAGCCCCATATCAAGTGCGAGATTAATGGTAGCTAAATTTCTTGATCTTGTTAAAGCTTCTTTTAAGGTAATTAAACCTAAAAATTTACCCCCTTCATTTTTAGGTTTCCAATCCTCATTATTACCCGCTCCACCTTCAAAAATTCTAGAAATATCAGCAATTTCACTCATAGGCGAATATCCTAAATTAATCGCCACTTGATACACAAAAGGTTTAAAAGAGCTTCCAGGTTGACGCATACTTTGAGTAGCACGGTTATAATTACTTTTTTCATAATCAACTCCACCTACCAAAGCTAAAACATCACCACTTTGATGATTTACCACGACCATAGCTCCGTTTAAAGTGCTTAAATTTGCATCTTTATCGCGTTTTACTATCTCATCATAACCAAATTTTAAAGCATTCTGTGCCATATTTTGAACATCTAAGTCTATATTTAAAATGATTTTATATCCACCTGTTTTTAAGTCTTTGATATTAGGGCTTAATTGTTTAATCACTTCATCTACGACATAAGGAGCAGCATTTTGAGTAAGCGTATCATCATAAACTTGCGGAATTTCTTTAATGGCTGTATCATAATCTGCTTTTGAAATCCAACCTAGATTATACATTCTTGAAATAACATTATTTGCTCTTGAAATGGAAAGATCTAAATGCTTTGTAGGATCATAACTGCTAGGTGCTTTTGGCATACCTACTAACATAGCAATCTCTTTAAGGCTTAATTCATTTAAATTTTTATGAAAATACCCCAAAGCTGCGGTTTTTACTCCATAATACCCATGTCCAAAAAAAATAAAATTTAAATACCTTTCTAAAATTTGCTCTTTAGTTAAAATGGTTTCCATTTTATAAGCAAGCAAAGCTTCGCGAATTTTACGCGTAATAGTTCTTTCAGGGGTTAATTCCGTGTTTTTAATAAATTGCTGGGTAAGAGTGGAAGCTCCTTCCATGGTTTTTCCACCGCTTTTTATGATTTTTACAGCAGCTCTAAAAATGGCATCGATATTAACTCCATTATGTTCAAAAAAGCTTGTATCTTCTATAGCAACCAAAGCTTCTATAAGGCGTGGAGGAAGCTCTTCATAAGGAGCGTAAAAACGATGTTGTTCAAAAATATTAGCCACAAGCTTGCCATTTCTATCGTAAATTTGTGTTGTAAGAGGAGGTTTGTATTCTTTAAAAGTATAACCCTCAGTATCAGCACTTGTGAAAAGATAAGCCACATAAATAAATCCAGCTATAAACAAAAGAGTAAAAAATGAAAAAATATATTTTAATATTTTCATAAATAAGCCTTTAAAGTTTGGATATCAAGCCCTAAAGCAGTGCTTAGATTTCCTACTTGTTGGGTGATGAAATTTTGATGAAAACCCTCACACATAATACAACCCGCCTTGCCTTTATAAAGATCATTTTCTACATAATCTCTTAAAGCATTTTCATCAAAATTTTTAAAATAAAGCGTAGTTTTTGAAAGAGAAAAAACTCTTTTTTCAGGTTTTACAAGCAAAAAAGCCGATAAAATACTTGCATACTTTCCATTTTGCAAGGCAAGCATTTCATAAGCTTCTTTTTTATCCTTTGCTTTGGTAAGAATTTTTTCATCTATACAAACTATACTATCTGCAAAAAGCAAATTTTGGTTTTGAAAATCTTTGCCTAAAGTACTTAAAAATTGTCTTTCTTTTTCAAGAACTATTTTTTGAACATATAAAAAAGGTGAAATATTTTTATTTAAATTTTCATCATAATCAAAACTAACTTGCCTAAAATCAATCTTTGCGGTTTTAAGCAAGTTAGCTCTTGAAATGGAACTTGAAGCAAGAATTAACATTAAAGTGCTTTTTCTATCGTTTCTAAGCTTTGTTTTAAAGCTTCATTGATTTTGCTTAAATCTTTTCCACCTGCAGTAGCAAAATCATCTCTTCCGCCACCATTTCCACCTAAAATTTGCGCCGCTTCTTTAACCAAAGCTCCTGCTTTTAAAGGCACATCTTTAACGCCAGCTGCTAAAGTGATTTTTTCATCTTTTACTTGGATAAGTAAAATCACCGCTTTAGCAAATTTGTTTTTAAAATCATCAATCATAGCTTTAATATCACCATTATCTATACGTTTTACGCAAATTTCAACACCTTGGATATTTTTAGAATCAAGCTCGGTTTTACTTGAATTTTTAAGCTCATTTTTTAAACTTAAAATTTCATTTTTAAGCTTTTTAATCCCGCTTAAAATATCATTATTTTTAAGTTCATCTTTTACTTTAGAAAGTTCTTCGAGTTGATTTTTTACAAATTCTAAAGCCGCTTTAGAAACCACAGCTTCAATACGTCTAACTCCAGCACTCACACCACTTTCTTTAACTATGTAAAAACTTCCTATTTGAGCAGTATTTTTAACATGAGTTCCCCCGCAAAGTTCTTTGCTTTCACCTAGAGTTAAAACACGCACATTGCCTTGGTATTTTTCATTAAACAATGCTATAGCACCGCTTTTTTTAGCTTCTTCTAAAGGCATATTTTCTAAGATAGCTTCGCTTGAGTTTATAATCATTTTATTGACTCTTTTTTCAATGCTTTCTAGCTCTTCTTTGTTTAAAGCTTTATGATGAGTAAAATCAAATCTTAGTTTATTGCTTTCAACCAAAGATCCTGCTTGGCTTACATGAGAACCTAAAATTTCTCTTAAAGCATGATGTAAAAGATGAGTGGCTGAGTGGTGGCGTGCGATTTGCTCTCTTTTTTCTGTATCGATTCTTGCATGAACTATATCGTTAACTTTTAGTTCTTCGCCTGCTTTTATAAAGCTAAGATTGAGATTAAAAAACTTTTGCGTATCTAAAACTTCACGCTTAGCTATAAATCCACTATCAGCACTTTGCCCCCCACTTGTTGCATAAAAAGGTGTGTTTTCAAGCATCACCCAACCCGCATCTTTAAGGGTGGAAACTTCTTTAAAATCTTCATCTAAAAGGGCTAAAATTTTACTTTCGCATTCTGCTTTTTCATAACCTACGAAATGATTTTCTCCAAATTTTTCAAGTAAGTTTTTAAAATCTCCGCTTGCAGTTTTATCTCCACTTCCTTTCCAAGAAGCCTTAGCGCGTGCTTTTTGCTCATTCATGAAAAGTTCAAATTTTTCTTCATCAACTTTAAGATTTTTTTCTCTTAGCATATCAGCCGTTAAATCAAGCGGAAAACCATAAGTATCATAAAGCTTAAAGGCTACTTCTCCGCTAAAAATTTCTTTAGTGTTTTTAAGCTCTTTATTAAAAATTTCAATCCCATTTTCTATAGTGCTTAAAAATCTTTCTTCTTCAAGGCGAATTTGTTCTTTTACAAAGTCTTTTTTCTCATTAAGATAGGTATAATGTCCGCCCATTAAATCGCACACAATATCAACTAGTTTATACATAAAAGCTTGTTTAAAACCTAGCAAATATCCATGTCTTAAAGCACGACGCAAAATACGACGCAAAACATAACCTCTACCTTCTTTATCAAAACTTACCCCTTGTGCAAGCAAAAATACACTTGATCTTATATGATCAGCTATGACTCTAAAACTTGCTCCGCTTTCATAAACATAAGTTTTATTACAAAGTTTTGAAATTTCATTGATGATTGGCATAAAAAGCGAGCTATCAAAATTGCTAAATTTACCTTCTTTAATCGCTGTTACCCTTTCAAGCCCCATTCCTGTATCAATGCTTGGCTTTGGCAGTGGGCTAAGCACTCCATCAGCACTTCTTTCGTATTGCATAAAAACAAGATTCCAGATTTCTAAAAATCTATCTCCATCTCCGCCCATATAATCTTCGCTTGAGTTAAAATGCTCTTGTCCTTGGTCATAAAAAATCTCACTACAAGGACCACAAGGACCAGTATCGCCCATTTGCCAGAAGTTATCTTTATCGCCAAATTTGTAAATTCTTTCTTTTTGAATGTGTTTTTGCCATAGATTAAAAGCTTCATCATCGTTTTCATGCACGGTTACATAAAGTTTATCTTTAGGTAGTTTTAAAACTTCAGTTACAAATTCCCAAGCATAAGCTATGGCTTGTTCTTTAAAATAATCTCCAAAACTAAAATTCCCAAGCATTTCAAAAAAAGTATGATGGCGTGCGGTATAGCCAACATTATCTAAGTCATTGTGCTTTCCACCTGCTCTTATACAAGTTTGACAGCTTGTTTTGCGTGGAGGGTTTGGGCGTGGAATTTCTCCTGTAAATATACTTTTAAAAGGCACCATGCCCGCATTGGCAAAAAGTAAAGTTGCATCATCAGGAACTAAAGGACTTGACGGGGTTATCTCATGTCCTTTTGATGCAAAAAAATCCAAATAAGCTTTTCTAATATCCATGAATTTTCCTAAAGAAATTTTTATAAAAACATATCATACCAAAATTACTTTAAATTAAGTAAAACTAAAATACAATAAACATTTTTATTTAATTTTATTTCTCTAAGGTTTTTTATGAATTTTATCAATCTTCAAGCCCAATATCTCGCATACAAAGATGAAATCAATGCTGAAATTGAAAGCGTTTTATCAAGCTCTTCTTTCATAGGCGGTGCAAAGCTTAACGAATTTGAGCAAAATTTAGCTCATTTCTTAGGTGTTAAACACGCTATAGGTTGCTCAAGTGGAACTAGTGCTTTATACCTTGCCTTAAGAGTCTTAGATATTGGTAAAGATGATGAAGTTATAGTACCTAGTTTTACTTTCATAGCAACAGCTGAAGTTGTGGCCTTGGTAGGTGCAAAACCTGTTTTTGTAGATATAAATTTATCAAATTACAATCTTGATTTTAAAGCAGTGCAAAAAGCAATAACTCCAAAAACTAAAGCTGTTATAGCAGTGAGTATGTTTGGACAAATGAGTGATTTAAGGGCTTTAGAAGAAATTTTAAAAGATAAAAATATCACTTTGATCGAAGATGGTGCACAAAGTTTTGGCGCAAGTTTCAAAGGAGAAAAATCCTGCTCTATAGCTAAAATTTCATGCACAAGCTTTTTTCCTTCGAAGCCTTTGGGAGCTTATGGCGATGGCGGGGCTATTTTTTGCCATGATGATGAAATTGCTAAAAAAATAAGAATTTTACTCAATCACGGACAAACTCAGCGTTATAAACATGAATTTATAGGTATAAATGGACGCCTTGACACCTTACAAGCAGCGATTTTAAATGTTAAGTTAAAATACCTAGAAAAAGAATTAGACAAAAGACAAAAATTAGCACAAATTTATAATGCAAATTTAAAAAACTGCCAAATTCCACAAATTAATCCAAATGCTTTTAGTGCTTATGCACAATACAGCGTTTTAGTTGAAGATAGAGCTAGTGTATTGCAAAAATTTGAAAAAGCTAATATACCTTATGCTATACACTATCCAACCCCTTTGCATAAACAACCTTGCTTTAGTGAGTTTTCAAATTTAGAACTTAAAAATTCAGAATACGCAAGCGAACACATCTTATCTTTGCCTTTTTCACCTTTTTTAAGTGAAGAAGAGCAAGAGCAAGTTATTTGTATTTTTAAAGATTGATTCCATGAAAATAGGTATCATAGGCCTTGGAAAAATGGGGCAAAACCACTTAAATGAACTTAGTAAAAATTCTCATTTTAAACTTAATGCACTTTTTGATCTTTGCAAAAATCCAAACCTAAATATTTTTGATGATATTTTTTATGATGATTTGGATAAATTTTTAAATCAAAATAATGATATTATCATCATAGCAACACCTACAAATTCACATTTAATAATAGCAAAAAAAGTTTTTAAACAATGCAAATGCGTTTTAATCGAAAAGCCTTTAGCTCTAAATTTAAAAGAAATAGACGAAATTTCAAATTTAGCTAAAGAATACAGCATAAAAGTAGGTGTAGGTTTTTGCGAAAGATTTAATCCTGCGGTTTTAGCCCTAAAAAAAGAGCTTGAAAATGAAGAAATTATCAGCATTAACATACAAAGATTTTCACCCTACCCACAAAGAATCAGCGATGTAGGGATTTTGCAAGATTTGGCTGTGCATGATCTTGATTTGCTTTGTTTTTTAAGCAAACAAGAAATAACAAAAACCAATTTGCTTAAAAAATACACCCAAGATCAAACAAGAGAAAGTGAAAGCATTATTCTATGTGAGCTTGAAAAATGTATTGCTAGCATACATCAAAGTTGGAATAGCACACAAAAACTAAGAAAAATTCATCTTATTACTAAAAATCATTTTTATGAAGCCAATTTAAATGACTTTTCTTTATTAAAAGATGGAAATTTTATAGAACTTACTCAACAAAGTCCACTTTTTTCAGAACACGAAGCTTTGTTAAAACTTATCGATAATCAACCCAATCATTTAGCCAGCACGAGCGATGCTTACAAAGTTCAAGAAATTTTAGAAAGGTTTGCGTGAAATTAGTTTTATTTTTAAATATGGGCGGAGCTACGAATTTACAAGATTGTGAAGTTTTTTTAAAAAATATGTTTAATGATCCTTATATTTTAGGAATCAAAAATCGATTTTTAAGAAAATTTGTAGCATGGATCATAACAAAGGCTCGCGTTAAAGCCATGCAAGAAAACTATAAAAAAATGGGCGGAAAATCCCCTTTAAACGAACTTACTCAAAGCCTGTGTGACAAGCTTAATTTAAAACAAGATGAATTTAAATTTGATTTTGTAAATCTTTATGTTCCTCCTTTTGCCACAGAAATTTTGCAAAAATACACTTTAAATGCAAGTGATGAAATCATTCTTTTTCCACTTTATCCGCACCATTCTTGCACCACAGTAACTTCATCTTTAGAAGTTCTGCAAAATGAAATTTCAAAGCAAAAAATTCAAGCAAAAGTAAAAACTATAGATATTTTTTACAAAAATGAGCTTTATAACGAGATGATAGTTTCGCACATTTTGGCTAAAAAAAGTAAATTTGATGCCAAAATTTTGATTTTTTCAGCGCATTCTTTACCACAAAGCATTATTGATAAAGGTGATTTATATGAAAAGCATGTAAATGATCATGTAGAAATTTTAAAAGAAAAGCTAAAAGATCATTTTGATGAATTTATTTTAGCTTATCAGTCTAAACTAGGCCCTGTAAAATGGCTTGAACCAAATACAAGCGATGTTTTGGCAAATTTAAACGATAAAGCTCTGATTTACCCTATTTCTTTTTGCATTGATTGTTCTGAAACGATTTTTGAGCTAGGTATGGAGTATAAACATTTAGCAAAGTGCGATTATGATTTAATCACTTGCCCAAATGATAGTGATGAATTTATCCACTTTATTTTAAAGTATTTGTCTGATTTTAATTAAGAATGATTTTGAAGTCCTTGTTTATGATTACAAGGACTTTTTAGTAAAAATTTAGCCAACTAAGCTAAAGTATAAGCTTTTTCTCCGTGCAAACTCACATCTAAGCCTTTTTGCTCTACTTCTTCTTTTACTCTTAAGTCTGTAAAACAAGAGATAATCTTAAAAATAACAAAGCTTATAAGAGCTGACAAAACCACACAAATCACAATAGCAAAAATTTGCTCTTTTAAAAGTTCCAAACTTCCGCTGATAAAAAATCCCTCGCCGAGTGCATTTTGGGCAATCACATTAGAATTTACTTTAGCACTTGCAAAAAACCCTGTGGCAATTCCTCCCCAAATACCTCCGATTCCATGTAAAGAAAAGGCATCTAAAGAATCATCCCATTTGAGTTTGTATTTAATAAAACTTAAACCAAAATAACAAAACACAGAAGACAAAGTCCCTATAACAAGAGAAGCATAAATATCTACATAACCGCAAGCTGGAGTAATTCCCACAAGCCCTGCTACAAGCCCACTAAGTCCACCTAAAATAGTCGGTTTTTTATGGATGAGCCACTCAAGTACCACCCAAGATAAAAAGCCGCAAGCTGCTGATATAATACTTACTATAAAAGCATTGATAGCAATATCATTCATTTCGCCAGCACTTCCAGCATTAAAACCTAACCATCCTATAAAAAGCAAAATCGCACCTAAGAAAGCATAAGGAATAGAATGCGCGTTTTTATCCTCATCATCACTTTTTCTAGCGCCTACCATCAAAGCTCCTACAAGTCCAGCAACCCCAGAGCTAATATGCACAACACCGCCCCCAGCAAAATCAAGACTTCCTCTTTTAAGCAAAAATCCCTCACTGCTCCAAATCATATGTGCTAACACATCATAAACTAAAGTACTCCAAAAAAGTAGAAATATCACCAAAACACCCAGTTTAATTCTTCCCACCAAAGAGCCTGTTATGATGGCAGATGCAATAAGTGCAAACATCATTTGAAAAATCACAAAAAGAATATTTGGAACGCCTGAAGCGTTGTATCCGCTAATACCCTCTAAGAGGAAATTCTCGAAATTTCCTACAAGCCCAAGTCCTTCATCTTTACCAAAAGAAAGACTAAATCCAAGCACTACCCATTGTAAAGTAATAACACCAAAAACAATAAAGCAATTCATTATAGTATTAAGAGTATTTTTACTTCTTACCATACCTGAATAAAACATTGCCAAAGCTGGAGTCATAAGCAAAACTAGCAAAGTACACAACACAATAAAACTTGAATTTATCGCATTCATTTACCTGTCCTTTCTTACAAAAATTTAATTGCGAGATAATTATATTTAAAATGATTTAAAAAAATATAAATTTAAGAAATATTTTATATATTTTTTTTATCAAAATTTATTTTTTTATCTTAAATTACTATAAATAGGTATTTTAAAAAATATTTTACTTCTCTATAATTCAAAATTACTAGCATTAAAATAAAAATTTGAGCCAAGTTAAAAAACAACAAAGATAAAAAGGATTATTACAAGATAATGAAGAAAAAATTTGATTATTTAATAAAATTATCTGATATTAAAAAAGTAATTGCGTTTTAAAATAGCCTAAAAGCTCTTCTTTAGCTTTTAAAATATCATCAGTATTTAACTCAAGATCAATCTTATCTGGTTTTTTATAAGTTTTATCATAATACTCCAAAAGCATAACAATAAGCTTTTGCCATTCTTTTCTCTCATAACTTTGAAGCAAATCTTGGCGTAAATTTAAGCTGATATAAGGACTGATTTTTTGCACACATTGTTGAAATTTCAAAGGAGTCATTTTTTCTTGATAAATTTTTTGTATTCTTCTAACGCGATTTTCCAAAGAACAAAAACAATAAATTTTAAAAGCCTTTTGCATTTTTTCATAAAATTTCAAAGGTAAGATAATATCCCCTATTTTGCGACTTTCGCTTTCTATGAAAGCAAAATTTTCTAAAT
The DNA here is from genome assembly GCF_011067895.1 of Campylobacter sp. CFSAN093249. Classification (NCBI taxonomy): domain Bacteria; kingdom Pseudomonadati; phylum Campylobacterota; class Epsilonproteobacteria; order Campylobacterales; family Campylobacteraceae; genus Campylobacter; species Campylobacter sp. CFSAN093249. Next base: position 228,619 of record NZ_JAAMWM010000004.1, read on the forward strand.
TTTGAATATTGTGAAAAAGTTCTGCTTCAAAAGCTTTTTGCGTAGGTTGTTTTCCTAAAATATCACCAAAAGACGAGCCTAAATGATTTGCCATTTTTTCTAAATTTATAGCTTGTGGGAGTTGTTCTAAAAGCTCTGTTTTTCCACAACCTGTATTACCACAAAGAGCAAAAAAATCAAAATTTATTTCATTTTCGAAATAATGCGTTACAAAAGTTCTATAAGCTTTAAACCCACCTTTTAAACGCACCACCCTAAAGCCAAGCTCACTTAAAATCACTGCGATAGACTTTGAACGCAAACCCCCACGAGAACAATAAATCCCCACCTTTTCTCCTATGCGAAAATTTTGAGTGATTTCTAATATATGCTTAGCGGTATTTTGACAAATATAACTCGCACCCATAGCCTTAGCTAAAGCTTGATTTTTCTTATAAATTGTTCCTATTTCTTGATATTCTTCATCATTGAGTGCATAAAAATTTAAAGCTCCTATCAAGTGAGAATGCAAAAATTCTCTAGGGCTTCTTGCATCGATTAAAAAAGAGAAATTTTCTTTTTGAAACTCTACAAATTCAACTTCACTGAGCATTTTTAAAAGCCAAAACAAGTTTTTGATAAACTTGCTCTATATTAGTGCCACAAACCCTAGTTTCTCCTATGGTTGTGATAAAATTTGTATCTCCTGACCAGCGTGGCACTAGATGATAATGACAATGAAAAGCTATGCCAGCTCCTGCATCCTTGCTTAAATTCATACCGATATTCACTCCATTTGCATGAATTTGCTCTTTTAAAATTTTTACCCCCAAACGCACAAAATAACTCATTTCTTGCCAAATTTCATCACTTAAATTTTCTATATGCTCTTCATGTATATAAGGAATCACCATAAAATGCCCTGCAGAATAAGGATAGCGGTTCATCACTCCAAAACAATGCTTTGCTCTAAAAATCACGCCTAATTCTTCATCGCTTTTGATCTTATTAGCACAATCACAAAATGGACAAATGCTTTTTTCTTTTTCAAAATACTCACTCCGCCATGGTGCATACAAATACTGCATTTTCCCTCCTTAAAGCAAAGCTTTTAAAGCCTTTCCTTCATCTTTTTCGCGCATAAAATATTCGCCGATTAAAAAAGCATCAACGCCTAAATTTTGCAAATGCTCTAAAAATTCTTTATTTTCTAAACCACTTTCTGCGATGATGATTTTTGAATTTGGGATTTGTGGGATAAGTTTTTCGCACAAACTCATATCCATAGTAAAATCCTCTAAATTACGATGATTGATACCAATGATATCCGCTCCAGCAAAAATAGCCTTACTCAAATCCTCTTTATCATGAATTTCAACCAAAGCCTCAAGACCTAAATGTCTTGCAAACTCAAGCAGTTTTTTAAGCTCTTTCATGCTTAGCATTTTAGCGATTAATAATACAAAATCCGCCCCATAAACCAAAGCTTCTAAAATTTGATACTCATCAAAGATAAAATCTTTTCTAAGTAAAGGAATTTGCGTATAACGGCGTATAAGACTTAAGTATTCTAAAGAACCTTTAAAAAAATGCGGCTCAGTTAAAACAGAAATCGCCGCAGCTTTGTTCTTCTCATAATTTAAAGCGATACTCAAAGGATCAAAGTCTTCTCTAATGACTCCCTTGCTAGGGCTTGCTTTTTTTACTTCTGCTATGATTTTAACTTCTTTTTCTACTCTTTTTAAAGCCTTAATCACATCTTTTGGAAAGAAAGGATTTGAAGCTAAAGAACGCCCTAACATATCATAAGGAAGTTTTAGTTTGCGTTCTTTTAAATCTTCTTTTGTTTTTTCAAAAATTTTATCCAATATCATGGTTTTATACACGCCTTTATCGCTTTTATATGAGCTTTGCTCTCATCAGAATTTGCAAATTCTTTATCATCTAATGTTTGTTTTAAAATTTCCCATGCTTGCTTACAATCGCCTAGTTTATAATACCCCCAAGCTAAAGAATCTAAATAATACAAATTCTGTGGATCTTTTTCTAAGGCAAGTTTCACAAGCTCTATACCTTTTTTAACATCTAAATCATAATCTATAAGCAAATATCCATAGTAGTTTAAATACAAAGCATTGCTATCTTTATCGATAGCCTGTTCGAATTTTTCTTTTACAGAATCAATTACTTTTGGAGTGATTTTTTTAGCTTCATTTGCAGCTTCAAATTCAAAAACTGCCGCTCGTAGAAGATATTCTTTATTTTTTGTTTTATGATAAAGAGCTAAACTCATTTTTTTAGCATCATCAAAGCGTTTTAAATTCTGATACAAAGCGAGTTTAATGTCATCATCTAAATCATACTGCAAAGAAATTTTTAAAGCTTCTTCTGTTTTGCCTTGAGAATTTAAAAGCTCAACTAAAGCCAATACAAAACTTTTATTTTTGGTAAGTTGATAAAGCTCTTTATATATACTTTTTAAAGCTTCGATATTTTTTTCATCAAAATAAATTTTAGCAAGCAAGACGCAAGTTTTGAGAGTGCAACCATTGGTTTTTCTTGAAAATTCTAAAACATTTTTAATATTTAAAGTATCATTCAAAATCGCATAAATTCCTATGAGTTTAAATAAAATTTCTTCATTTTGCACTTGATTATAAGCAGATCTATAGTATTTTGTAGCATTTTTTAAATCATTTTTTTTAACCAAAATATCACCATAAAGCTCTAAATTTCTAGGATCACTATCCTTTTTTGTTAAAAGCTCTTTCATAAGTTTTTGAGCATTGTTGATATCATTTGAATTTAAAGCATAAAGAGCACTAAGTCGCTTAAGATTGTCATTTTGATTTAAATAAGGCTTTGCTAGATTATCTAACTCTGCTTGCTTGTCAAGATTGTTTGCTAAAGTAAGTAAAAATGCATTTTCTAAAAAATTAGTATTATTATAATCTTGATAAAGACTTAAAAATTCATCTCTGGCTTCTTTGTATTGTTTATAATACTCATAATTATAAGCCTTCATAACCCTTAAATCAAAATCATTGCTTTTATATTTTGTATAATCAGGATAAACAACATTGATTTTTGAACTTCCACAAGCTGCCAAAAAAAAGGCTGCTAAGACAAATAACAAATACCTATACATTCTTTTTCTAATTCCTTTTGATGTGTTTTAAAATATTCCCAAAATGGAAAAGTTCTGCATTGTTTTGGACGAAAATCGTAGATACTACAATTTCTTTTTTGAGTATCAAAAAAAATGCAAGCAAAACCATCTTCACATTCGACTTCCTTAAAACTCATTTTAAAGCCCACTTTTCTCAAGTATTTTTCAGCAAATTCTTTGCTTTCTAAATTTAAATGCTTTCTTAATGCTTCTAATTCTTCCTTGCTCGCAAAAATATTGCCACTTTCTCCAGTGCAACACTTTCCACCGCATTTCTCACAAGCATTTTCATCAAAAGCATAAGAAAAATTTTTATCAAATATCATAACTTTTTAACCTAAATCTTAAGTGAATTTCTTGCATTTGTTTGCTTAAAATTTCATTTTCATATACAAAAAAAGGAGGTAAAATCTCACAAGGCGATTTTGAACCTTTTTTTACCTGTATCAAAACAAGTCTTGCTTTTTTGTTTTGATGTGTATGTACAAAGCAAAGCTTTGTTATTTTCATTTTCATATCTTTTAAAATAAAACAAATTTCATCTAAAGCTAAAGCTTCATAGCAAAAATACAAAGCACCATTTGGCTTAAGCATAGAATTTGTTTTAGCTAAAAAGCTATGCAAGGGTAAAAATTCCTGAAATTTACTTATAGCTTTATGCTGATCTTCACTCTTGTAAGCTCCTTGTCTATAAAATGGAGGATTGCAGACTATGAAGTCAAATTTTTTTATGATTTGAAATTGATTAAAATCATCATGAAAAATATCGCCTTGTATTTTGTTGGATTTTAAATTTTTTTCAATCAATTTTATATTTTCTTTTTGAATATCAATCAAAGATAAACTTAAATTTGCAATATTTTTTTTAAGTAAAATACCTATGATACCACAGCCCGCACCTACATCAAAAACAGCGCCTTTAATTCCTTGTTTTAAAATAAAATCAGCTAAAATTAAAGAATCACTATTGTAACGATACCCTTGTGATAATTGTGCTAGCGTAATCAGATCTGACATATATTTTAATGCGTTGGAATTTTAATGCGTTTTGGAGATTGTTCTTTAAATATATTTCGTTCTTTTGTTATATTATTATCTTCTTTAAAATTTACTGGGCTTTGTGCTGCCAAAAAAGAAATTACAAAAGTTATAAAAAAAGCAATTTTTATCATAATAACACCCCATAAAATGGTGTCCACGGCGAGATTCGAACTCACGGCCTCAAAATTAGGAATTTTGCGCTCTATCCTGCTGAGCTACGAGGACAGAAAGCGGGAAAAATCCCGCTAAAAATTTAACCGTTTCTTTTTTTGATGATTTCATCCGCAACATTTTTAGGAACTTCATCATAGTGATCAAATTCCATAGAATAAGTCGCACGACCTTGAGTTTGACTTCTAAGATCAGTAGAATAACCAAACATTTCAGCCAAAGGACAAAATGCTGTGATGATTTTATTTCCACCACGCTCATCCATGCTATTTACTTGACCACGGCGTTTGTTAAGATCTCCAATAACATCACCCATGTAATCTTCAGGAGTTTCTACTTCAACTTTCATCATAGGCTCTAAGATCACAGCACCTGCTTTTCTAGCACCTTCTTTAAAGCCCATAGAAGCAGCAAGTTTAAACGCCATCTCAGATGAATCCACCTCGTGATAACTTCCATCATAAACAGTTACTTTAACATCTTCCACAGGATAACCTGCTAAAACACCATTTTGTAATGCTTCTTGAACACCTTTATCAACTGCAGGAATGTATTCTTTTGGAATTACTCCACCTTTGATATCATTAACAAATTCATATCCACTACCTGGCTCAAGTGGTTCAAGGCGTAAGAATACATGTCCATACTGACCACGACCACCTGATTGTTTAGCGTATTTGTATTCTTGTTCAACAGTTTTTCTAATAGTTTCGCGATAAGCAACTTGTGGTTGACCTACTTCAGCTTCAACTTTAAATTCACGAAGCATTCTATCAACGATAATTTCAAGGTGTAACTCACCCATACCTGAAATGATAGTTTGGCCACTTTCTTCATCTGTAGAAACTCTAAAACTTGGATCTTCTTGTGCTAATTTATTTAAAGCAATAGACATTTTTTCTTGATCTGCTTTAGTTTTTGGCTCAACTGCAACAGAAATAACTGGATCTGGAAAATCCATTCTTTCAAGGATTACCTTATCTTTTTCACTTACAAGAGTATCCCCTGTTAAAGTATCTTTAAGTCCTACAACAGCACCAATTTCGCCTGCGTAAAGCACTTTAATCTCTTCTCTTTTGTTAGAGTGCATTTTTAACAAACGACCAATTCTTTCTTTTTTATCTTTAGTTGAGTTATAAGCATAAGAACCACTTTCTAAACAACCGCGATAAACACGCACGAAAGTAAGTTGTCCTACAAATGGATCTGTCATAATTTTAAATGCAAGTCCTGCAAACTCGCCATCATCAGTTGATTTTACAGAAACTTCTGTGCCATCTTCATATTCACCCTTGATATTTGCCACTTCATCAGGAGCTGGTAAATAAGCCACAACAGCATCAAGTAAAGGTTGAACCCCTTTATTTTTAAACGCTGTACCGCAAAGCATAGGAACGATAGAAAGACTTAAACATCCTGCTTTAATCCCTGTTTTAATCTCTTCAAGGCTTAATTCTTCTCCGCCTAAATATTTTTCCATCAACTCATCTGAAGTTTCAGAAACTGCTTCTATCATTTTTGTGCGATATTCTTCTGCCTTTTCTTTAAGTTCAGCCGGAATTTCTTTTTCTACATAATCCGTTGGCTTAGTATCATCTTCCCAAACTAAAGCTTTCATAGTTACAAGATCGATTACGCCTTTAAAATTATCCTCAGCACCGATTGGAATTTGAAGTGGAACTGGATTAGCTTTTAAACGGTTGCGAATTTGATCTTCTACATTGTAGAAATTTGCACCAATTCTATCCATTTTGTTTACAAATACTATTCTTGGAACACCATATTTATTTGCTTGTCTCCAAACTGTTTCACTTTGAGGCTGCACCCCACCCACTGAACAAAATACCGCAACAGCACCATCAAGAACACGCATAGATCTTTCAACTTCAATTGTAAAATCCACGTGGCCTGGAGTGTCAATAAGATTGATTTGATGATCTTTCCAAAAACAAGTTGTAGCCGCAGAAGTGATAGTAATCCCGCGCTCTTTCTCTTGTTCCATCCAGTCCATAGTTGCAGCACCATCATGAACTTCACCGATTTTATGACTCATACCTGTAAAGAAAAGAATTCTTTCAGATGTAGTCGTTTTACCCGCATCAATGTGAGCAGCAATACCGATATTTCTAACTTTTTTTAAAGGAGTACTTCTTGACATACACACTCCTTCTTACCAACGATAGTGAGCAAATGCTTTATTTGCTTCAGCCATTTTATAAGTATCTTCTTTCTTCTTAAATGAAGCACCTTTGCTATTTGCTGCATCTAAAAGCTCAGCTGCAAGTTTATCAATCATAGTTCTTTCGCTTCTTTTTCTTGCAAAAGAAATAATCCAACGAATCGCCAAAGCTTGTTGTCTAGCAGGACGAACTTCAACTGGAACTTGATAAGTTGCACCACCTACACGACGAGATTTTACTTCTAATAAAGGCTTAATATTTTCAATCGCATCATTAAAAATATCAATACCTTTTTTCTCGCCACCTTTTTTATCAATAGCTTCCAAAGCACCATACATAATTGTTGTAGCTGTGCTTTTTTTACCATCATACATTAAAGAATTAATAAATTTTGTGATTACTTTATTACCATAAATCGGATCAGGCAAGACTTCTCTTACCGGAGCTTTTCTTCTTCTCATTATTTTTCCTTCAAATTTTAAATTTTACTCAAACAAAATCAAATCTAACGGATTTGTCTGTATGAATGATTATTTTGCAGCGCCTGCTTTAGGACGTTTAGCACCATATTTAGAACGAGAAACTGTTCTTTTTGCAACACCTGCTGTATCAAGAGCACCACGAACGATGTGATATTTAACCCCTGGTAAGTCTTTTACCCTACCACCACGCACTAAAACAATGCTGTGTTCTTGCAAGTTATGACCTTCACCGCCGATATAGCTGATCACTTCAAAGCCACTAGTAAGTCTTACTTTGGCAACTTTTCTTAACGCTGAGTTTGGTTTTTTAGGTGTTGTAGTATAAACCCTAGTGCAAACTCCCCTTCTTTGTGGACAATTTTTAAGCGCTGGAGATTTAGATTTTTCTAAAACTTTTTTGCGCTCTTTTCTAACCAATTGATTTATGGTAGGCACAATAATTCCTTTCTTTAAAAATGTAATAAACTTTGGATGATATCTAAAATTTACTTACAAAAATATAAACTAGAAATAATTTAAATGCTTTTAAAAATTTTTATAAAATAAACCTACATAATTTACATTAATATTTATAAAACATAAACTAATTTTTAATTATTGTTTTACTTATAAAAATAATCTTACTCATTTTAGATAAAATGAAAAATTCCAAAATTGATTTTAAGAAATTACTAAAAAAGTGTTTAATCCATAGTTATAAAGCATCATACTTGATTCCAAGATTATAATAACTCCTATCTAAAAATTTAGATAGGATAAAAATCATTGTTTATTAGTATTATACTGCAAATATACCACATGGGTAGCTAAATATTCTTCAAGACCATGTTTTCCATCAGCTCCGCCTATGCCACTTTTTCTAAAGCCTGCATGAAAACCTTGCATAGCCTCAAAATTTTCACGATTAATATAAGTTTCACCAAATTTAATTTCTCTGCTAGCTCTCATTGCTATATCTAAATTTTGTGTATAAATAGAACTTGTAAGACCATATTCACAATCATTTGCCATATCAATAGCTTCATCAAGTGTATCAAATTTAGCAATAGGTAAAATCGGAGCAAAAATTTCTTTTTGCATGATCTCATCTTCGTGTTTAACATTAGTAAGAACGCTTGCAGGAAAATAATATCCACTTGTATCGGTGATTTTTCCACCACATTCTACAACTGCTCCTTTATCCGTGGCTCTTTGAAGCATTGCTAAAGCATTATCAACCCCTGTTTGATTGACAAGCGGTCCCATATCAAAATCACCCTTTAAAGTATTTCCAACGCTTACCTTACTCATGGCTTTTACAAATTTATCTACAAATTCATCATAAACACTTGTATGCACATAAGCTCTTTCAGCACAATTGCAAACTTGTCCGTTATTACAAATTCTACTTGCCTTAATCGCCTCTACTGCCAAATCAATATCCGCATCTTTGCACACTATAGCCGGTGCTTTTCCACCAAGCTCCAAAGAAACTTTAATGATATTTTTAGCCGCAGCTTCCATTACTCTAATCCCTGCTTCAACACTTCCAGTAAGACTTACCATACCTATATTTTCATTGCTTGATAATTCATGTCCTACTACACTGCCTTTACCTGCAACCAAATTAAATACACCTTTTGGCAAAGAACTTTGCGAAACAAGCTTTGCAAATTCAAAAGCATTGTTTGGAGTTTCACTGCTTGGCTTTATAACAATAGTATTTCCTGTTAGTAAAGCAGGTGCCATCTTCCTTGCGATTAAGAAAAATGGAAAATTCCAAGGTAAAATTCCACCAATTACCCCAATAGCACTTTTATATAAATATATATGTTCATTAGCTCTATCACTTTGTATGATTTCACCCTCATATCTTCTAGCCCATTCGGCCGTATAATCCATATAATCTGCTGTAAAATTAATCTCTATGCTAGCCAAAACTCTGGTTTTTCCTTGCTCTTGCATTAAAACTTCGGTTAAGAAATTAGCATTTTTGCGTATTAAACTAGCTATTTCTTTTAAATGATTTGCTCTTTCAATCGCTGGTTTAGCCTCCCAAACTTTTTGTGCTTTTTTGGCTGCTTCAATCGCTCTTTTAGTATCTTCTAAAGAAGCGCTAGCTACTCTTGAAATCACTTCTTTGGTAGCTGGATTTAAAACTTCGATAAATTCTCCATTATGTGGGATAAACTTTCCATCAATATAATTTAAATAAGTTGTCATTTTTTCTCCTTTTTTAGTCTAAGTGAAATACTTCTTCCATATTTAGCCATTTTTGTCCTGCATAGCCTAAAGATATTTGACAAGGATCTGTTACTTTCCACCATTTTTGTGTGCTTTCATCTCTTGCCATTTTAGCCATGTCTGCTTCAAAATCAGCACCTATATATTCAAAATATGCAAATAAATATTCCCCAAACAAATAAATGGAATAATTTTGTATATTGCATTCCTTAATCATCTCACAAACCCCTTCATAAGGCTTTGTGTGAAGCTCTTTGTATTCTTCTATTTTTTCTTTTTTTATTTTTATGATTTGACCGTATCTTTGCATTCATCCTCCTTTATAAATTAATAAAGCATTTTTGTAAAATATTTTATCTAGATCATCAAAAATTTTACTCTCTATAATAAGCTTGGCCCACTTAGCTGGAGTTATCTTTGCCACTGGATAATTGCTCCCAAATATAAATTTATTCTCACTAAAATTTTCTTTTAAAAAAGCAAAAAGCTCAAAAATAAATTCCTTAGGAGTTTCTTGCGAAAAACCATCAGGAATAGAAAGCTTGATATATAAATTTTGAAATTTTTTCAAAAAACTTAAATCTTTTTTGTATTCATTTAAACGATTTATTTTTGGACTTCCTAGATGATTTAAAACCACTTTTAAATTTGGATTTTTACTTAAAAATTTTTCTAAAAAACCAAGCTCTTCATTTTTAATACAAGCCTCAAAAGGTATATTGAAAGTTTTTAAAATTTCTATTTTTTCTTCAAAGTCTGCTTCAAATAGTCTTTTAGCTCCTTTTTTGCTCGTGTGCATTACTTCCCTAAAAGAACTAAGCTCTTCTTTATGCTTAAAATCCGCTAAACAAAACAAAAGATTATGAAGCTTTTTTTGCTCCAAAGCAAACAAAGCTTCCTTTTCTAAATCATCACTATTAACCTCAACATACATAGCACCTATAAATTCAAATTCTTTATATTCTTGTTTCATCCTAAAAAAATCATAATTTTGCTCTAATTTTTCATCGTCTTTTATCCATGAAATAGGTATTTTTTCCAAATCCCAAAGGTGTAGATGAGCATCAAAAATCTTTTGCATTTTTTCTCACTTTTGAGCCTATAAAGCCATACCAAGCCACATATAAAAACAAAGGTGCCATTGCTAAATACCCAGCGCCTGTACCATAATGATCATTAATAAAACCTATAATTATAGGCATAATTGCTCCACCTACTATGCTCATCACAAGCAAAGAACCGCCTAGTTTTACTTGATTTAAAGGTAAATTTTTTGTTGCTACCGCAAAAATAGTAGGAAAAGAAATAGACATAAAGAAAAATAAAGCTATTAAAAGCACTATGCTAAAAAACCCGCTAGCAAAATACAAGCTAAAGCATATAAGCACATTGATTAGAGAATAAAATCCTAAAATTTTTTCACCTTTGATTATCTTCATCAAAGGAGTAGAAACAATGCGCCCTAGCATAAATGCAACCAAAGCTATAGAAAAATAATAAGCACCTTGCGCATCTTTTAAACCTTCATTATGTTCTACAACATAATTGATAAAAAAAGCTCCTGCTGCAACTTGATTGGCTATATACAAAAACTGCGCTAAAAGCCCTAAGTTAAAATGTCTGTGTTTAAAAACATATATGGGCTTAGAATCATCTTTTTGCTTATAATCATCACTTACCGCACTTCCTTCTGGAAGCTTATTTGCAACAAAAGCAATTAAAATCAAAATAACAATGACAGCAATTCCTATATAAACAAGCTGGACATTTCCCATATTAGCTACCAATGCAGCCTCGATTTGCTCTTTACTCGCACCCTCTTCTTGTTTAGTAATAGATAAAAATAAAGCTCCGCCTATAATAGGTCCTACAAATTGCCCCAAACCATTAAAACTTTGCGCAGCATTGATTCTAAAACTCGCATTTTTTTCATCACCAAGCTTTGTCATGTAGGGATTTGCACTAGTTTCTAAAGAACCAATACCACAAGCTAAAATAAAAAACGCAAACAAAAACAAATGAAAAGAAGCCAAATTTGTAGCAGGTATAATAAGCAAAGCTCCTATGGCATAAAGAGCTAAGCCAAAAATGATTCCCATTTTATAAGAAAATCTATTGGCTATATAACCTGCGGGTAAGGCTATGATAAAATAAGCACCAAAATAAGCAAACTGTAAAAAACCACTTTCATGCTGGCTAATATGAAGATGATTTTGAAAATTTTTATTCATCACATCAATAAGTCCATAGCTTACTCCCCATAAAAAGAAAAGAGAAGTTACCAAAACAATAGCTATTTTTATATTTTTAGAATCAGTCATTTTTTACTCCTTAGTTTTCATCCCAATTTAATGCTCTATCTAAATGCACATAACCTCCATCTGGCATTAAAATTTGCCCTGTAGTATGTGAAGCAAGGGGACTAAGTGTAAAAACCGCTGTATTTGCAATTTCCTCTATGGTAGTAAAACGATGGCCTAAAGGTATAGCTTTTGCGATTTTTTCATATTGCTCTTTAGGATTAGGAAAATTTTGCAGCCATTTTTCATAAAGAGGAGTCATAACTTCAGCAGGAGCTATAGCATTTACCCTAACATTATCCTTAGCAAAAGCACAAGCCCATTCTCTAGTAAAACCCATTTGAGCCGCTTTGGCCGAAGCATAAGCTGAAGTTCTTCCTTGTCCTGTGATGCCTGTTTTACTCACTATATTTAAAATACTGCCTTGTTCTTTTTTAATGTAAGGCAAACATTCTTTGGTCATAGTATAATAATGAAAAAGATTATTTTCATAAGATTTTATCAAATCTTGAGTACTTGTATTTTCAATATGTAAATTATCATTTGTACCTGCATTATTTACAAGAGCATAGATTCCACCATGTTTGATAGCAACTTTTTTTACAAGCTTTTCAATTTGCTCATAATTTTTTAAATCAATTTCATAAAATTCATACTCACTAGATAATTTTTTTAATTCTTTATCGTGCTCTTTAGGCATAGATCTTGAAAAAATTACAGGAATTCCGCCTTCGCTTGCCCATAATTTAGCAATACCATACCCAATACCTTTAGCCCCTCCTGTAATAATACAAACCTTATTTTTAATTTTTAAATCCATTTATTCTCCTTTATCTAAATTTAAAGTTATTTTTAAATGTATTAATACCAATACACCTAAAATTGCTATCAATGCTAACACTATAAGTCCAAACTCAACTCCAAAATGATTTTCTATATATGTTTTTAAAGTAGGAGCTACAAAACCTCCTAAATTTCCCAAGGATCCTATAAGAGCAATAGCAGCCGCGGCTCCTTTTCCTTTTAAAACTTGAGTTGGCAAATTCCAAAATATAGGCTGAATGACTATAAAACCTATAGCAGCCAAGCTAATAAAAAATAAAAATGCCGCCAAATTTGTAACAAAAGTTGAAGCTATCATGCTCAAACTTGCTAGCAGTAAAAATAAAATCGCATGTAAATTCCAAGAATGTTTTTTATCAGCCAATGAGGTAAATATTGGCAAGGCGATAAAAACAAAAATCCAAGGTATGGCATTTAAAAGTCCAACTTCAAAACCTACATTTATTTGCAATATTTGGGCAATTTTACTTGGTAAATAAAAAAGCACTCCATAAACACTTAATTGAATACAAAAATAAACAAATACAAATTTCCACACCAAAATACTTTTAAAAATATCTTTTATAGAATAATCCTTAGCTTTAGTATTGGAAATTTCAATATATTTTAGCAAAATATCTTTTTCTTTTATATCTAACCATTTTGCATCTTTTGGATGTGAATCAAGATAAAATAAACAAAAAATACCTACTAAAACGGTAATACCTCCTTCTATTAAAAACATCCATTGCCAATTTTTAAAATATATATTTGGTGTATAATCAAGTATAAAACCGCTAATTAAAGAACCAAAAACAAAAGCAATTGGAACTCCCATTTGATAAATTTCATAAGCCTTAGATCGATATATAGCTGGGAAAAAATAACTAAGGTATAAAATAATGCCTGGACTAAAACCTGCTTCAGTTAAACCCAATAAAAATCTTAATACATAAAAACTTATTTCTCCTTGTATAAAAATCATTGCCATAGTTACAAGACCCCAAGTGATCATTATACGGCTCAACCAAATTTTTGCTCCTAATTTATGCAAAAATAAATTTGAAGGCACTTCAAAAATGGCATAACCTATAAAAAATATTCCAGCACCCAAAGCATAAGCAGCCTCACCGATGCCTGCATCAATTTCTATATGAGATTTCACAAAGCTAATATTTGTCCTATCAAGCATAGAAAGACAAAACATCAAAACAATCAAAGGCAAAATACGCCAAGATATTTTTTTACATACTAACTCTAACTTTATTGAATTTGCATGTTTCATCACTTTACCCTTTAACAAGTTGTAGCAAGTCTCCAAACTGAAAAATCATTTTGCTCGTTAAGCTCTGCTTTTACCAATTCTCCATCTGAAATTCGCACGATTAATTCTATAAGCTCATCACGCACTTCTTCTTTTGTTTTTACCCCATCTATAATGCTTCCTGCGTTAATATCAATAGCATCATTCATATTTTCATAACAAAAAGTATTAGAACTCATTTTGATAGTAGGTACGATAGCAGAACCCGTTGGAGTGCCACGACCTGTAGTAAAAACACAAATATTTGCTCCACCTGCAACCATAGCACTAAGTTGTTCTATATCATTGCCTGGTGTATTCATAAAAGTTAAACCTTTAGAAACTACAGGCTTAGCATAATCAATCACATCCATTAAGGTTCTAGTTCCTGCCTTATAAACACAGCCTAAAGATTTTTCCTCTATAGTACTAAGCCCGCCTGCCATATTTCCTGGGCTAGGATTTGCTCCTCGAATATCAGCATGAAAAGATTTGACTAAATTCTCATAAGCTAAAATCTTATCATATACCTTTTTAGCTATTTCATCGTTTTTTGCTCTCTTAGCTAGTATGGCTTCACAACCTATAAGTTCTGTAGTTTCTGCTAAAATTACCGCACCACCCTCATCGATTACAAAATCACTCAAACTTCCTAAAGCAGGATTAGCACTAAGTCCGCTATAGCTATCACTTCCACCGCATTCTGTGCCTAAAATCAAATCACTGAAATCTCCTTCACTTTTTTGTAATTTTGCAGCACTTTCAAGCATTTCATTGACTATTTTGATACCATTTTCAATGGTATTTTTACTACCACCACATTCTTGTATCACTAAATATTCAACCTTTTTATAAGGCGTTGCTTCTTTGATTTTTTCTGCTACTGCTTTGGCTTGTATTACCTCACAACCAAGCCCTATAATTAAAACACCAAAAACATTGGCATTGCTCCCATGACCTATTAAAACATCTCTAGTTTGTAAAGCATCAAATTCAAGCTGGGAGCAACCATGCTGATGGTTGATATAAACTGCTCCATTACATTTTCTAGCTATATTTTCACACACTTTATTAGCACAATGTACACTTGGTATGATAATAACTTTATTTCTTAAGCCAAATTTTCCATCTTCCCTTCTATAACCCATTATCTTTTTCATTTTCATTCCTTATCTCCACGACCTCTAATTCCCGCAGTATTATGGATATGCACCCATTCCCCTGTACTAATATCGCAACTTGCACTAGCTATAGCTTCTGCGTATTTGATAATAATTTCATCTTTTTTTATATCCTTTAGTGCAAATTTATGTCCGCTTGCAATATCATTTAAAAGCTCAATATTTGTCACTTTTTCGCCTTTTTTAAAGTCACGCAAAGCTGTGGCAACATTATCTTTTTCATTGACTATAATATATCCTTTCATAGTTTTATACCTGTTTCTTTTTCTATAGTTTTAATAAGCTCTTTTGCTTCATCAAAGCGAGTGTTTAATTCTTCTTTTGTAGCAGGTGATAAAGGATGAATACTAGCATTTACAAATTCAAATCCTCTGGCCTTTAAAAGCAAAGCAAAACCCATAGGAAAAGCTATGCTCATACCAAATCTTATGGCCTTTAATAAACTTTTTTGTATTAGCAAAGCTCTGCCTATATTTTTTTCATTGATTGATTTGTAAATTTCGCTCATAAGTTCTGGAAAAACTCCACCTATGCTAGTCATAGAACCTTTTGCACCTGCTAATAATGCACCTACATAAAATTCTTCTCTTCCTACAAAAACATCAAAATTACTAGGTACTACATCTAAAATATGATTTAAAAGCAAAGCATCTCCGCTACTATCTTTTATACCCACAACATTATCAAGCTTTGAAACCTTTTCTATAAATTTTAAGCTTAGTGCTGGTGCAAAAAGAGGTATATTATAAACATATAAGGGAAGTTTCACTTCAGAAGCTAAATATTTTACATATTCAAAAAGTGCATCTTCACTCAATTTATAATAATAAGGCATAGCAAGTAATAAGGCATCAAGACCTAATTCATAAGCTTTTTGCGCCAAAATAAAAGTGTTTTCATAAATTGTCGAGGTAATACCCGTGATGATAGGTATATTATTTTTTGTAGCCTTTTTGGTGAGTTTCATTAACTTAACTTGCTCTTCCACGCTCAAAGCTTGAGAATTCCCTGCACTTCCATTACAAAACAATCCGTTCAAGCCTTTAGAAATACCAAATTCACAATAGCGAATAAATTCTTTTTCATTGATACTTCCATCATCTTTATATGGAGTAAGTAAAGCCGGTAAAGTTCCTTTTAAAATTCCCATTTTTTTCCTTTCGTATATACAAAAATATATTTATATACAAAAAATATAACAAAATATTTGTAAAAAAATCAAGCTGTTAACTTGGTAAAAATTCGTATTTTATTCTTATTAACTGCCAATTTTTACAAAAAAATATTAAAATTAATAAATAATAAAAATTATGATTTTATGTTACTAAAAGTAAAAAATATGCTAAAATTTATAAAAATAAAACAAGGATAAAGACAATATGCATCAGCCCACTCTTAGAGTGTTAAATATTCTAGAATTACTTGCAAAAGAAAAGCTTACCTTAAGTGCTATAGCTAAAAAATTAAACATTCCTGCTGGAACTCTTTGGCCTATTTTACAAACTCTTCAAGAAAAAAAATATATCAAATGTGATTTAAAAAATAAAAGTTATTATTTGGATTTTAAGATTATAGAATTAGGATGTAATATAAAAAATGAAAATAATATTTTTGAAATAATCAAAAAGCATATGAAAAATATAAGAAATTTAACCAATCAAACTTGTCAAATGGGAATTTTAAAAGATGGAAATGTGCTTTATTTAGAAAAAATTGATGCCAATAATACAGTACAATTAAAATCTTTTATAGGCACTTCGTATCCTGCTTATGCAACATCTTTAGGCAAAGCCTTACTATCAAATAAAAATAAAAAGGAATTAGAAAAACTTTATCCTAAAAATTTTGATAAAATTACAGAAAACACCTTAAATAATATAAATGAACTCTATCAACAAATCAAACAAATTAAAAAAGAAAAAATTGCCATAGAAATTGGAGAAATGAATCCTCAAATTGAATGTATGGCTATAGGCATAGAACATAAAAATAAAATAATTGCTGCCATTAGTATATCTTATCTAATTTATTGCTCTAATAAAGCTTTTAGAGAAAAAAATAAAAAAATACTTCTAGAAGAAAAAAATAAAATAGAAAAAGTTTTAAAAATTTATTTTAATGATTTAGATACACTGTATTAATATAGCCCCGAAGGGCTATAAAATAGAGTTTTATTCTTGTTCTTTAAGTTTTAAATTTTGTTCGCCATAAAGCCCTGTTCCAACAGGAATCATTCTACCTAGAATAACATTTTCTTTTAAATCTTCTAAGTAGTCAAATTTACCTGCTATACTTGCTTCAGTTAAAACTTTGGTAGTTTCTTGGAATGAAGCCGCAGAAATCACACTATCACTTCCAATCGCTGCTCTTGTTACACCTAAAAGCACAGGTTCGGCAATAGCTGGTTCTCCACCCATTCTAATGATTCTTTCATTTTCTTCACGGAATTTACGTCTTGAAACCAAATCACCTTCAATAAATTTCGTATGTCCACTATCTACAACTTTTACTTGTCTTAGCATTTGAGAAACGATAACTTCTATATGTTTATCAGAAATCACAACACCTTGTCCGCGATAAACTTGCTGAATTTCAGAAATCAAATAATAATGCAAGGCTTTTTCACCTAAAATTTTAAGCACATCATGACTCGAAACAACTCCATCTGTAAGTTTTTCACCTGCATGAATAAACTCTCCATCTCTTACTTGAATATGTTTTGATTTATCAATTAAATACTCAGCACTTGTTCCATCTTCTGCTTGGATAATAATTCTTTCTTTAGAACGCAAAGGCTTATCAAAACGAACAACACCATCAATTTCTGCAATCACAGCCGCATTTTTTGGTTTTCTTGCTTCAAAAAGTTCAGAAACTCTTGGAAGACCTCCTGTAATATCCTTTGATTTAGCTGCTGCTTTTGGAGTTTTTGCTAAAATATCTGCTTGAGCAATTTTATCGCCATCATGAACAAAAATAACGGTTTTTGGTTCAAGGTGATAACGCACAGCTTTATCACCTTTTCCTGCAATTACCAAAGTTGGTCTAACTCCGCTAGGTAAATACTCATTAATTACTAAAGAACGCTTACCTGTAGCTTCATCAATTTGCTCATCAGCACTATAACCTGCTTCAATATCCTCAAAGCTTACAACACCATCAATTTCTGCAATGATAGTATTATTATAAGCATCCCATTCTGCAATCACTTTTCTTTCTTTTTTAGGAGCACTTGCAATGATAGTATTTGCGTCATCGATTTTTTCACTATCGTTAAATTCTATCTTAGATTCTCTTGGGATATAGTGTCTTTTTGCTTCTCTATCATTTTCATCAGCAATCACTACAAAGAATCCTTTTTCTTTAACAATATCACCTTTTTTAACATTTTTTACTCTATCTAAACCATCGCCTTTAAGGATGTAAAATTTGAGTGTTCCTTTTTCGCCTGCTTTGATATTTTGAACTACAGGCTCGCCATCTTCTACTAAAATTTCACTCGCAAAAGGAATACGATTTGGTACATTCCAACCCTCTTTAATCACTTCTATGATACTTTCATTTTCTTCTACTTGCATGCCGCTTTGATATGGCAAATAAAGTTTTCCATCTATACTGCCACTTACACCTGCTAATTCATTTGGTTTAGCAAGATCGTATTTTCTTAATATATATTTTACTTCTTGTTTTTTATCTTTAATAGAAACAATCACATCTTCATGAATATTTTCTATATTAATCACACCTTTAAATGGAGTTTTGATTTTTGGCTCCACAAGTAAAACCGCCGCATTTCTACGATTTGCTACGATATTTTTACCTTCTTTGTTTTTATAAGTTTTAAGATTATAAAATCTTATAAAACCTTCTTTTTGTGCGCTTACTTGTCTATCTTGTAAATCCGTACTTGCAGTTCCCCCGCTATGGAAAGTTCTTAGAGTTAGCTGCGTTCCTGGTTCACCGATAGATTGAGCGGAAATAATTCCCACTGCTTCGCCTGGTTTTACTAATTTACCTTCACCAAGATTGATACCATAACATTTTGCACAAATTCCTTTTTTAGCTTTGCAGGTAATAGGAGTGCGGATATTGACACTTTTTATACCGCTTTCGCCAAGAATTTTTGCTTTTTCCTCATCCATTAAAGTACCTTCCGCAAAAAGCACAGAATTTGTAATAGGATCAATCACATCCTCAGCTAAAACCCTGCCTAAAATTCTTTCTTCTAAAGTTTCTATAATAGAACTATCTGCGGTAATTTCATTGATTTCAACACCCTCATGTGTTCCACAATCTTCAATGGTAATTTTTACATTTTGTGCAACATCGATGAGTTTTCTTGTCAAATAACCCGCATTTGCTGTTTTAAGAGCGGTATCTGCAAGACCTTTTCTAGCACCGTGAGTTGAAATAAAGTATTCAAGAACATTTAGCCCTTCACGGAAATTTGAAATAATAGGCGTTTCGATAATAGAACCATCAGGTTTGGTCATAAGTCCTCTCATCGCAGCAAGCTGAGAAATTTGAGCTGCACTACCCCTAGCACCAGAATCTGCCATCATATAAATAGAGTTAAAACCTTCTTTATCTTTTTCTACAAGCTTCATCATTTCTTTTGAAAGAACATTGTTTGTACTTTTCCAAATATCAATGATTTTATTGTATCTTTCCCCTGAAGTAATCAAACCGAGATTATAAGAATTTTGAATTTCTCTTACTTGTTTTTTTGCTTCATCGATAGCTTTTTGTTTATCATTAGGAACAATAATATCTGCAATCGAAATTGAAATACCTGCTTTAGTTGCATATTCAAAACCTAAATTTTTAAGTCTATCTAAGAAACTTGCTGTAATCTCTAAACCACCTTGTTTATAAACATAATCTACAAGCGCAGCAATGTCTTTTTTCTTTAAGACTTTATTCCAACTATTTTCAGGCACAAAATCAGGCAAGATGGATTTAACAATCAATCTTCCTGCTGTAGTGGTAATCTTTCTACCATCTACCATAGTTTGTATGCTTGCATGAATATCCAAGCACTTGCTTTCAAGTGCCATCATCACTTCATCAATGCCTGTACAAATTTTATGCGAACCTTTAGCACCTGCTTTTTCCAACGAAAGATAATAAATTCCTAAAACCATATCTTGCGATGGAACGGTTACAGACTTACCGCTTGCTGGTAAAAGAATATTCATTGATGAAAGCATAAGCACTTTACATTCTGCAATAGCCTCTTGAGAAAGCGGTACATGCACTGCCATTTGATCCCCATCAAAGTCTGCGTTAAATGCTGCACAAACCAAAGGATGAAGTTGTATAGCCTTACCTTCCACTAAAACAGGATGAAAAGCTTGGATAGAAAGCTTATGCAAAGTAGGTGCACGGTTTAGCATAACAGGATGTCCCTTTACTACCTCTTCTAAACATTCCCAAACTTCATTGGTTTTATTTTCTATCATTTTTTTAGCTTGTTTTACTGTGGTTGCATAACCTTTTTCTTCAAGCTTAGCTAAAAGATGTGGCTTAAAAAGCTCTAAAGCCATTTTTTTAGGTAAACCGCATTGATCCATTCTAAGTTTTGGACCTACAACAATAACGCTACGACCTGAGAAATCCACCCTTTTACCTAGTAGATTTTGTCTAAAACGTCCTTGTTTCCCTTTGATGATTTCACTTAAAGATTTCAATGGGCGTTTATTTGCTCCTTTTACAGCATTAGCACGACGACCGTTGTCAAAAAGCGCATCAACAGCCTCTTGAAGCATTCTTTTTTCATTTCTAATAATGATTTCAGGTGCATCAAGTTCCATAAGTTTTTTAAGACGTGTATTTCTATTGATAACACGACGATATAAGTCATTCACATCAGAAACTGCAAATTTCCCACCATCTAAAGCCACTAAAGGACGCAAATCTGGCGGTAAAACTGGAAGATTTGTAATCATCATCCATTCAGGACGATTTGGTACAGCTTCGTCGCTATCGGTATTGGCGTTTAAATTTGAATTTAAGAAATTTTCTACAACTTTTAAGCGTTTAATGATAGTTTTTTTCTTAGCCTCTGAATTTGTAGCCCCCATTTCTTCTTTAAGCTGATTTAAAAGCGCTACAAGATCTAAATTTGCAAGTAAATCACGAACAACTTCTCCACCCATTCTTGCTTTAAAGCCGCTATTTTCATAGCGTTGCATTAAATTTTGATATTGCTCTTCGTTCAAAACATCGCAATATTCCACTTTTTTAGTACTTTCATTATCATAGAAAGCATCACCTGGGTTTTCAACAATATAAGCTTCATAATAAAGCACGCGCTCAAGATCTTTCATCTTAACACCCAAAAGCGTTCCTATACGACTTGGAAGAGAATTAACATACCAAATATGAGCCACAGGAGTTACAAGCTCGATATGCCCCATTCTAGAACGACGCACTTTTGAATTTGCTACTTCAACACCACATTTTTCACACTTAACGCCTTTAAAACGCATTTTTTTGTATTTACCACAAAGACACTCATAATCTCTTATAGGTCCAAAAATCTTTGCACAAAAAAGCCCATCTCTTTCAGGCTTTAAGGTTCTATAATTAATAGTTTCTGGTTTTTTTACTTCTCCATAAGACCATGATTTGATTTTTTCAGGACTTGCAAGTCTTAGTTGAAATGCTTCAAAATCTCTAGGTCTTGCATCTTCTTTAATTTCTATTACTTTAAATTTACTCATTATCTTCATCCTTATCAAAAATCTCAACATCTAAAGCAAGAGATTTAAGCTCATTGGTTAATACAAAAAATGTTTCAGGAATTCCTGTTGCTGGAACATTTTCACCTTTTGTCAATGCTTTATAGGCACTAAATCTACCTTCTACATCATCTGATTTTATGGTTAACATTTCTCTTAAAGTGTGAGCTGCTCCATAAGCTTCAAGTGCCCAAACTTCCATTTCTCCAAATCTTTGTCCCCCAAAGAGTGCTTTACCACCCACAGGTTGTTGGGTAACCAAGCTATAAGGTCCTGTACTTCTTGCATGAACTTTTTCATCAACCAAGTGATGGAGTTTTAGCATATACATACATCCTACATGAACACGCTCTGCAATTTTTTCCCCTGTTCGTCCATCGTAAAGTTCTGTTTTGCCATCCATATCTATCTTAGCCATTTTAAAAAGCTTGCTAAATTCTTCTATATTTACACCTTCAAAAACAGGAGTAGAAAATTTAACTCCTTTACTCCAGTCTCTAGCATAGTTTAAAAGCTCTTCATCGCTTAAGCTTTTAATAAATTCTTTTTCGTTTGCAAGTCTTGGAATAGAACAAATTTCAAGCATTTTCGCTCTTAACTCTTTAAGAAAATCTTTTTGCTTTCTATCAAAAATTTCTTGAATTTGATCCCCAAGTCTAAGTCCAACTAAACCTAAATGACTTTCTAAAATTTGACCTATATTCATACGACTTGGAACGCCAAGTGGATTAAGCGCAATATCCACACTCTTACCATTTGGCAAATAAGGCATATCTACTTCAGGAACTATAGTTGAAACTATACCTTTATTTCCATGACGTCCTGCCATTTTATCACCGACTTTAAGCTTTCTTTTTGTAGCAATATAAACTTTAACAAGCTTAATTACCCCACTTGGTAAAATATCATCTTTTTCTAAAATTTCAAGCTTTTCATCGTGTTCTGCTTTTAATTTTTTCTTCTCATTTTGGAAATGATTTTTTAAATCATCGTATTCTTTTTGAATCTCTTTAGAATAAGCTTTAATCAAAGTTGTTAAAGTAAAACGATTGATTTTTTCAAGTTCGCTAATATCTGCAGTTTGTCCTTTTTTATAATTTTTATCTCCAATTTTTTGATCGCTATTTAAAGGGGCTTTGGAAAGAAGAGCACAAACACGAAGCATTTCTTCTCTATCCATCATCAAAAGTCTATCATGATGCTCTTTTTCTAAAGCCATTTTTTCTTTATCATAAGATTTTATTGCGCGATCATCTTTTTCATAGCCTTTTTTAGTGAAAATTTTAACATCCACAACAACACCCTCTAAAGAAGCGGTTGCATAAAGGGATTTATTCACAACATGTCCTGCTTTTTCTCCAAAAATCGCTCTTAAAAGTCTTTCTTCAGGAGTTGGTTTAACCTCACCTTTTGGAGAAACCTTACCCACCAAAATCATACCTGGTTTAATATGGGTACCAATTTTTGCAATACCGCTCTCATCAAGATGTGCAACATCTTCTTCTTTTACATTTGGAATATCTTTGGTAATTTCTTCTATACCGTCTTTTAGTTCTCTTGCTTCAATTTCTTTTTCATAAATGTGCACGCTTGTAAAAGTATCTTCACGAATAATTCTCTCACTTACAACTATAGCATCCTCATAGTTATAACCATTCCAAGGCATAAAAGCGATTAAAGCATTTTTACCTATAGCAAGTTCGCCTTGATCCATAGAAGGACCATCTGCGATAATTTGTCCTGCTTTTACGATATCACCTTTTTTAACAATAGGGTGTTGAATATAATTTGTATTTTGATTGGTTCTTAAATTTTTCTCCATAGTGTAATGGTCAATAAATGGACCTTTATCATCTTCACCTAAAATGAAAATGCTTTTATTATCCACTTTCTCAACCACACCGCCACGCTTTGCTTTAACAGCTTCCCAAGCATCACGCGCAATAATTTGTTCCATACCTGTTCCTACTATCGGAGCTGAAGCAGTAAGAAGTGGCACAGCTTGACGTTGCATGTTTGAACCCATTAGCGCTCTGTTTGCATCATCGTGCTCTAAAAACGGAATCAAAGAAGCTGCAACTCCAACAACCATACCTGAGCAAAGATCGATTAATTGCACTTCTTCGCGTCTTGCAAGTATAGTTTCACCATCTTGCCTAGCCTCAACAAATTCTTCTACTATATTGCCTTTAGCATCAACCTTAGTTGAAGCTGGTGCGATAAACAAGCCTTCTTCTTGTGTCGCTGTAAGATAAACAACTTCATTAGTCACTTTACCATTTACAACTTTTCTATATGGCGCTTCAACAAAGCCAAGTTCATTTACTTTTGCATAAGTAGAAAGAGTGTTAATCAAACCAATATTTTGACCTTCAGGTGTTTCAACTGGACAAATTCTACCATAATGTGTCGCGTGAACATCACGCACTTCAAAACCTGCTCTTTCTTTTACAAGTCCACCTTCACCAAGCGCTGACAAACGACGCTTATGAGTAACCTCGCTTAAAGGGTTGGTTTGATCCATAAATTGCGAAAGCTGACCTCCTGTAAAAAATTCAATGATAGTTGTAGTAATCATTTTAGGATTGATTAAATCATAAGGCATTACTTTATCAAGATCCGCATTTAAAGAAGTAAATTTATCTCTGATCGCCTTTTGCATTTTTGCAAGACCTAAATGAAGTTCATTGGCTAAAAGTTCACCTATAGAACGGATACGACGATTTCCTAAATGATCTCTATCATCAATATGTCCTTTACCATTTTTTACTTTAATTAAATATTTTGCAGTTTTAATAATATCTTCATTAGTCAAAACAGTAACATACTCAGGCACTTCAAGACCTAACTTATGGTTCATTTTCATACGACCTACCTTAGTAAGATCGTATCTTTCAGGATTGAAGAATAAATCATTTACAAAAGCCTTCGCTGCATCTTTTACCACAGGTTCACCTGGGCGCATAACTTTGTAAATTCTAATCGCAGCTAAATCATTTTCATCATCGATATTTTCACTTTGTTTAAGAAGTTTTAGAGTTTCTCCATCTTGAGCAAAGGAGTTAATAATCGCTGCATCAACGCCATTAGCCAAGTCATTTGCTATATCAAAACTTTTTTGCTCTTTAATCTTAGCAAGCTTACTCTCATCTAACAAAGTTAAAGAATCAAATAAAACCTCTCCACTTTCTTTATCAATAATAGGATTTGCTAAATAACGATTAAGTAAAATTTCTACAGGATATTCTATCCATTTTAAACCGTCTTTAATAAGCTGTTCTGCTTTTTTCTTTGTAAGTCTTTTTCCAGCTTGATGAACGATTTTTCCTTTTTCATCTTTAATATCATATTCTATTCTATCCATAAAATCATTTGGATTAAATTCTGTTAAAAATTTATCTTTTTTCACATGTATAGTCTGAATAGGATAAAACAACTTAATAATATCTTGTTTTTTATACCCTAAAGCTCTAAAAAGCATAGTTACAGGAACTTTTCTACGCTTATTGATTCTTACATACAAAACATCTTTGGCATCGTATTCAAAATAAAGCCACGAACCACGATCAGGAATAATTTGTGCTGTATAAACAAGCTTATTTGCAACCGTTGAACTTTCTTCTTCTTTAAAAATAACACCAGGACTTCTATGTAATTGATTTACAACCACCCTCTCAACCCCATTAATGATAAAAGATACACGATCTGTCATTAAAGGAATTTCGCGGATATAAATTTCTTGTTCTTTAATATCTTTTACGCCAACTTTTTCCCCTGTTTTTTCATCTTTTTCATGCAGAGTAAGACGGATTTTCATTTTTAAATTTACAGAATAAGTCAAACCTCTTTCCATGCATTCGCGAATGGTATATTTTGGCTTGCCTATTTCACTACTAACATATTCAAGACTCAATCTATTTTGCGGATCATGAATAGGAAAAATTGATTTAAAAACTTTTTCTATACCACTTTCACCATTATCAAGATTTAAAAAATAATCAAAACTCTTTTTTTGTAATTGTAGAAGATTTGGGATTTCTATTTGTTTTGAAATGTTTGAGAAGTCTACTCTTAAACGATTTCCTAATTTATTATCTAACATATCGCACATACCTCATGGTAAATTTTGTAAATTTAAAAAAGAAGACCTAAAAATTAGGTAAAAATAAAAAAAGAAGACTTGCCTTGGCAAATCTTCTTCTAACTTTAAAGCTTAAAATTACTTAAGTTCTACTTTAGCACCAGCTTCTTCAAGTTGTTTTTTAGCTTCCTCAGCTTCAGCTTTAGCCACACCCTCTTTTAGAGTTGAAGGAGTTTGCTCAACTGCATCTTTTGCTTCTTTAAGACCAAGGCCTGTAAGAGCACGAACGATTTTAATAACTTCAATCTTTTTAGCACCGCCATCAGTTAAAACGATATCAAATTCAGTTTTTTCTTCAGCAGCAGCTGCAGCACCACCAGCTGCAGCACCACCAGCTATCATTACAGGAGCAGCAGACACACCAAATTTTTCTTCAAACTCTTTTACAAGTTCTGATAACTCAAGAACACTTAAATTTGAAATATATTCTAATACATCTTCTTTAGAGATTGCCATTTTTTATCCTTTTATTTAATTTATTCAGATTCTTTTTTATTTTTAAGCGCATTTAAACCTATTGTGAAATTGGTAATTGGCGCATTCCAAACTTGCAAAAGCATAGCAAGCAACTCATTGCGTGAAGGCATTTTAGCAAGAGCTTTAACCTTAGCAACATCTGCAACTTCGCCTTCAATATGAGCTGTTTTGATTTCAAATTTATCGTTATTTTCTTCAAATTTAGCAGCTACTTTTGAAACACCTAGCTGATCTTCACCCCAAAGATAAATATTTGTATCTTTAAGAACTAGACCTGTTTTACCGGAATTGTTAAGAGCAATGTTAGCCAAAGTATTTTTAACAATTTGAACTTTTACATTGTTTTCTCTTGCATTATTTCTAAGCTCTTCTAGTTTTTTTGTGCTAAGACCTCTGTAATTACAAACTACAATAGCTTCACTAGCTTTAAAACCTTCTTCAAGTTTAGCAATAATCTCAACTTTTTCGCTTCTAGTCACATTTTCTCCTTTCCGATTGAGATTTCAAGTAGAGTGGAAATCCAATTAAGCTTACGCCTCGACTATCTTCAATCTAAAATAAACATCTCAAAAAATCAAAAATTTTTTCAAATGTTTATTTTAAAACAAAAGAGTTGCAAAAAAGCAACTCTTATTTCATATCAAGCAATTCTTGTGTTTCAAGCTTTACAGAAGGGCTCATTGTCAAAGATAAAGCCGCATTTTTAATATATCTACCTTTAGCTGCAGCAGGTTTATGTTTGTTAATTGCCTTTACAAAAGTGCTAACATTATCCCATAATTGTTCTTTGGAAAAACTTACTTTACCAAGACCTGCATGGATATTTCCTTGCTTATCAACACGGAAATTTACCTGACCACTTTTTGCATTATTAACTGCTTGAGCAACATCCATAGTCACTGTTCCAGTTTTAGGATTTGGCATTAAACCTTTTGGCCCTAAAATTCTACCAACTTTACCAACAAGTCCCATTAAATTTGGAGTAGCAATCAAAACATCAAAATTCATATTACCTTTTTGAATTTCTTCTACTAAATCATCGCTACCCACAATATCTGCACCAGCATTTTTTGCTTCATCAGCTTTTGCGTCTTTTGCAATTACAGCAACACGAACTTTTTTACCCGTTCCAGCAGGTAAAACAACAGATCCTCTTACCATTTGATCTGCATGTCTTGGATCAACATTAAGTTTTAAAGCAATTTCTACAGTCTCATCAAATTTAGCAGACTTTAAAGTCTTTATTGTATCAATTGCATCGCTTAAAGCATACTCTTTATTTGAATCAATTTTTTGTGATAATTCTTTTAATCTTTTTGCTATCTTAGCCATTTATTTTCTCCGCATTTTAAAGTGCTACCGCCTTTTACCTTGGCGGTGAAAGGATTAATCTACGATTTCAACACCCATAGAACGAGCTGAACCTGCAATAATTTTAGCAGCTTGATCTCTATCTTTAGTATTTAAATCTGCAATTTTCTTATCTACTATTTCTAAAACTTGAGCACGAGTTAACTTACCCACCTTATTTTTAAGTGGATTATCCGTACCTTTAGAAATTCCAGCTGCTTTTTTGATCAAATCCGTAGCTGGCGGTTGTTTTGTAATAAAAGTAAAACTTTTATCTGCATAAACAGTGATAACAACAGGGATATTAAAACCTGCCATATCTTTTGTTCTTTCATTAAAAGCCTTACAAAACTCCATAATATTAACACCTTGCTGACCCAAAGCAGGACCAACAGGTGGTGATGGGTTTGCTTTTGTGGCAGCAATTTGCAATTTAATTTCGCCTACGACTTTTTTAGCCATAACAAATCTCCTTATTTGATATAAATTAAATTATTTTCTCAACTTGAGAATATAAGATCTCCACTGGAGTTGAACGTCCAAAAATAGAAACATTTAATTTTAATAAACCACGAACCATATCATACTCTTCTACAATTGCAGTAAAGTTTGCAAATGGCCCTTCTGTGATTCTCACATTTTCCCCTTCTTCAAAAGAAATCTTTGGTTTAGGCGCTGCACGATTGTGAACTTTTTCCAAAATCAAATTAATATCTTTTTCTGTTAAAGGGGTTGGCTTTTTGGATTCTCCAATAAAACGACCAACCTTTGGAAGAGATTGAATGCGATGCCAAAGCTCTGTATTTAAATCAAGAAGTGCAAAAACATATCCTGAATACAAACTTCTTTCGCTAATCTTCTCCTTTCCATTCTTAAATTCAATAACATCTTCAGTTGGAACAACAATTTCTTTAAGTTGTTCTTCAATTCCGTTATCTTTTACTAAATTTTCAATGGCTCTTTTAACTGCCATTTCACTGCCAGCATAAGTTTGAATTGCATACCATTTATGAGTACTCATTTACTCTCCTTATACGATCGCAGAAACAATAGAGGACATAAGCCAATCCACTAACGCCAAAAACAAAGAAATCACCGCAACAACCATAAAAACTGTAATATAGGCATTTCTTACCTGTTCTTTTAAAGGAAAAATTACTTTCCTTAATTCGGCTTTTGATAATTTAAAATAAGTTATTAATTTTTCCATTTATTTAAACCTTAATTATGGCAGGGCAAGAGGGATTCGAACCCCCAACCATCGGATTTGGAATCCGGCGCTCTACCGTTGGAGCTATTGCCCTAAGGGCGCAAGCTTAACTTTTTAGCTTAACTTCTTTGTGAAGTGTATGTTTTTTTAATCTTGGGCAATATTTTTTTAATTCTAATTTTTCAGTAGTATTTTTACTATTTTTATAGGTGCTATAATTAATATCACCACATTCTTCACACTTTAAACCAACTTTAATTCTCATTTCAATTTTCCTTAAAAAATTAAAGCCAAGCTTTTAACTTGGCTTTATTAAATTATTTAATAATTTTAGAAACAACACCTGAACCAACAGTTTTACCACCTTCACGAATAGCAAAACGAGTTCCTTCTTCAAGTGCTACTGGAGCGATCAAGCTTACAGTAATTCTCACATTTTCACCTGGCATAACCATTTCAACACCATCAGCTAATTTAATCGAACCTGTAACATCAGTTGTTCTTACATAAAACTGTGGTCTATAGTTGTTAAAGAATGGAGTATGTCTACCACCTTCATCTTTATTTAAGATATAAACTTCAGCTTCGAAGTCAGTGTGTGGAGTAATTGATTTTGGTTTAGCAAGAACCATACCACGGATAACTTCTTCTTTTTTAGTACCACGAAGAAGAACACCTACATTATCTCCTGCTTCGCCTTGATCCATTTCTTTTCTGAACATTTCAACACCTGTTACAGTTGTTGTTTGAGTATCTTTAATACCAACGATTTCGATAGTATCACCTACTTTTACAACACCTTTTTCAATTCTACCTGTAACAACAGTACCACGACCTGAAATTGAGAAAACGTCTTCAATTGGCATCAAGAAGTCTTTTTCAGTATCACGAGTTGGAGTTGGAATATAGCTATCAACTGCAGCCATAAGATCCATAATTTTTGCTGACCATTCACCATCTTGTCCAGCTTTAGCTTCTTCAAGAGCTTTTAAAGCAGAACCAGAAATAATAGGTGTATCATCGCCTGGGAAATCATAAGAGCTTAATAATTCTCTAATTTCCATTTCAACTAACTCTAAAAGTTCAGCATCATCAACCATATCTGCTTTATTCATAAAAACAACAATATATGGAACGCCTACTTGACGAGAAAGAAGAATGTGCTCTCTAGTTTGTGGCATAGGGCCATCTGCAGCAGAAACAACCAAGATCGCTCCATCCATTTGTGCAGCACCTGTAATCATGTTTTTAACATAATCTGCGTGACCTGGGCAGTCAACGTGTGCATAGTGACGATTGTCTGTTTCATATTCAATATGAGAAGTAGCAATAGTAATACCACGCTCTTTTTCTTCTGGAGCATTATCGATATTATCATAATCTTTAAGCTCTGCTAAACCTCTTCTAGAAAGAACAGCAGAAATAGCAGCTGTTAAAGTAGTTTTACCATGGTCAACATGACCAATAGTACCAATATTTACGTGTGGCTTATTACGTGAAAATTTTTCTTTAGCCATTTTTTTCCTCCGTATAAAAAATAAATTGAGCAAAGCAAGTCTTATATCTATATAATTTTTTCAATTCATGGAGCTCATAGCGGGAATTGAACCCGCGACCTCTCCCTTACCAAGGGAGTGCTCTACCTCTGAGCCATACGAGCGCTCAGAAAAATTATACACAATAACAGACAACAAAAACTCTTTGGGATATATACTGTAAGTTAAAGGTTTTAAAATACAGCTCCCAGTTCTTTTAAATTATTGGAGCGGGAAACGGGACTCGAACCCGCGACCCTCAGCTTGGAAGGCTGATGCTCTAGCCAACTGAGCTACTCCCGCAAAGCATGGTGGTGAGTCGTGGATTCGAACCACGGAAGGCGAAAGCCAGCAGATTTACAGTCTGCCCTCGTTGGCCACTTGAGTAACTCACCATAAAAATATTGCTTTTTCAATATTCTGGTCAAACACTGCTAAAAATAAATGGAGCTGGTTAAGGGACTTGAACCCCCGACCTGCTGCTTACAAGGCAGCTGCTCTACCAACTGAGCTAAACCAGCAAAAATAAAAGTAAGATTATAACTCAAAAAAAAAATTTTGTCAAGACTTTTTTAGTTTTTCTATAAAATTTTAGTCTTGTAAATTTTATTATCATAAACCAATATTATTTTTATCTATTTATGGTAATCAAATAAATTTAAAAATTTCTTTGCTCTTTCGCTTTTTGGATTTTTAAAAAAACTTTTAGGATCATTTTCTTCGATGATTTTTCCTTCATCCATAAAAATAATTTTATCTGCTACAGCTTTAGCAAAACCCATTTCATGAGTAACAATAAGCATAGTCATACCCTCTTTTGCAAGATTTAACATCACTTCTAAAACTTCTCTGACAATCTCAGGATCCAGCGCTGCTGTAACCTCATCAAAAAGCATTAACTCAGGATTCATGCATAAACTTCTTACTATAGCAATTCTTTGTTTTTGTCCTCCGCTAAGTTCTCTTGGATAAGCATGAATTTTATGCAAAAGCCCCACCTTTTCAAGCCAAATTTTAGCCTCTTGCAAAACCTCATCTTTCTTTCTTTTTTGCACTTTCATAGGCCCTAAAAGTATATTTTCTTCAACACTTAAATGCTCAAAAAGCTCATAAGATTGAAAAACCATACCAACTTTTTGACGCATTCTTGGCCATTCTTTGAAATCTTTATCTATTTTTTCATTATCAATATAAATATTACCACTTGCAATCTCTTCAAGCCCATTAATACAACGCAAAAGCGTAGATTTTCCGCACCCACTAGGACCCAAAATCACCACAACTTCCTTATCCTTAACTTCTAAATTAATATCTTTTAAAGCATGATGCGAACCATAATACTTTTGTAAATTTTCTATTTTTAGTATACTCATTTTAGCTCCATTTTTTCTCTAATTTTCTTGAATATAAAGTGATAGGATAACAAAGTATAAAAAAGATAAAAAAAATCAAACCATAAATAATAAAAGGTGCAAAATCATTTCTATTATGAAATTCTATAATTTGTTGCCCTACTTTTACAAGCTCTACCGCGCCGATTAAATAAGCAAAGGTTGTACTTTTGATCATGCGAGTAAGTAAATTCATGCTCATAGGAGTTAAACGACGCATAGCTTGTGGAATAATAACATAAGCAAAACTTTGCACCGTATTTAAACCTAAAGATGATGCACTTTCATACTGATGTTTTGGAATACTCTGTAAGGAAACACGCACCAAATCCATCATCTCAAAACAACCCCAAATGCTAAAAACAATAATAGCTACACTTACAGAACTCAAATCCCACCCAAACCATCTAGGAAAACCAAAATACACCACAAAAAACCATACTAAAAGTGGCATAACACGCACAAATTCTAAACCTAAACGACAAAAAGCATAGATATAGGTATTTTTAAAACTCATTAAAATTCCCAAAAACAACCCGCCTATCGAAGTAATAATAGTGCTGATAAATGAAATTTCAAGAGTGACAAAAAGCCCTTGCCAGAGTCTTAAAAGCGTATCGGTATTTAAAAGTTCAAGCATAAAGCAACCTTTTTTCAAACTTTAGCAAAATAAAAGACAAAGGCAAAATAATGCACAAATATCCCATAAACAACAAAAACAATAGCTCATCTGTCTTATAGGTTAAGGAATTTAAACTCTTCATTAAATTCACCAAATCTGGCAAGGCAATAATGCTAACAACTGAAGTTTCTTTGATTAAAAATATAATATTAGCACTAATACTTGGCATAGAAATAGCCAAAGCTTGCGGCAAAATCACATAACGCAAATTTCCAAATTTTGAAAAACCCAAAGAAAGTCCTGCTTCAAACTGCTGTTTTCTTATGGCTTCAAATCCCGCCCTTAAACTCTCAGCCATATAAGAACCCCCTAAAAAACTAAGTCCTACTATAGCACAAGCAAAAGAAGGTCTTAAAGTTTCTTCTACGCTTAAACAAATTAAATTGAGCGGTGGAATTTGCTCTAAATGTATATTAAATTTAGGCAAAGCATAATATAAGAAAAAAAGTTGAATTAATAAAGGCGTATTTCTTGAAAACTCTATATAAAGCTTGCAAATATTTTCTAAAATTTTTATTTTAAAATAACTCATTAAAATGCAAAACAAGCCTATTATTAAAGAAAAAATAATTCCAAAAAAGCTTAGTTTTATCGTAAGCCAAGCAGCTGTTAAAAAAGCGGGAGCTTGAGCTAATATAAAATCAAAATCCATTCTCTACCTTAATTTTACCAAAGTTCTTTTATAATCATATCTTTATTTAAAATTTCAATTTTACCTTTTTTTGTATCAATAAGTTCTGAAATTTTAAGCTCTTTTAACATTCGAGATAAAGATTGCGCTCTAACATTTAAATCAATTGCGATTTGTTTTTGCGAAATTGTATCTAATTTTTTTTCATTTTCCAAAAGATACTTTAACAATCTCGTTCTTAAATCTAATGCATTTTGAGATAATTTCTTTTCTAAAATTTTGATTTTATCAAAAAGTGAGCTGATAAGTAAAAAATTGAATTCTTTATTTTCACTGCATAAATTTTGAAAATTAATAAAATCAATTTCCAAAATTTCTCCATCTTCTTCAAAGATGGCATTAGCAGGATAATTTAATTTTTTAAAAGCAGGCATTTCTGCTATAAAATTTGGAGGATTAAAATAATGCAAAGTAATTTCTTTATCACTTGATGTACTTTTATAAATGCGTATTTTTCCCTTGAGTAAAATAAAAAATTTTTTAGCCTCTTCGCCTTCATAAAATAAAATACTATTTTTTTGAAATTTTTTTAATTTTCCTACACTAGATAAAAGTTCTAAATAATCTTTCATTATATAATATTTTCCATTCTTAACTTATGTTAAATTTAATTTATCTTATTTTTGCTATATTAACGCCATAAAATTAACATTCAAGAAAGGCTTATATGAAATTTGAAACAATTAATCAAGAAAGCATAGCAAAACTCATGGAAATATTTTATGAAAAAGTTAGAAAAGATAAGGATTTAGGTCCTATTTTTAACAATGCTATTGGAACAAGTGATGAAGAGTGGAAAGAACATAAAGCAAAAATAGGAAATTTTTGGACAGGCATGCTTTTAGGCGAAGGTGATTATAATGGGCAACCCTTAAAAAAGCATCTAGATCTACCTCCTTTTCCTCAAGAATTTTTTGAAGTTTGGCTAGGACTTTTTGAAGAAAGTTTAAATATAGTTTATAATGAAGAAATGAAAACAGTTATTTTACAGCGTGCACAAATGATAGCTTCACATTTTCAAAATATGCTTTATAAGTATGGTGGACATTAATTTGGCATTTTTTTTGCCAAATCTTTTTTTACCTTTTCTAAAATCTCCTCATCCTTAGAAAAATCAAAAAATTTAAACTCATTTCCATGTTGCATAAAACCATCGAGCAAATCTCCACTCAAACGGTTTTTAAGATCAAGCTCTGCTATTTTAAACCCATCTAAAGTGCTAGCAAATTCTTTTAAACGACTTGGAATTTCTTTAAGTTTAGTATAAAGATAACAAGTGCTTTTAAGCCCTACACGACCTACACGACCACGAAGTTGATGCAAGGTAGCAAGTCCTAAACGTTCCGCTCCTACAATCACTATCATACTCAATCTTGGCAAAGAAATGCCCACTTCCACTACTGTAGTGCTTAGTAAAATATTTCCCTCATCTCTAAAACGCTCTAAAATTTCATCTTTTTGTTTATCTTTCCCATGAGTTACAAAAACTTTTTCATAGTGACTCTGCCAATATTCTTTAGCCTGCTCTAAAGAAAGATAAGGAATATTATCACTAGCACTCACTAAGGGATAAATAATGATAATTTGATGATTTTTAGCGATTTCTTCTTTGATCTTCTCGCTAAGCTTAGAAAAGCCTTCATTTTGTATACAATAAGTTGTGATATCTTTTTTAAAAGGCATTTGTTTAATGAAACTAAAATTTAAAAGTTCAGATTGTATCATGCTTAAAGTTCTTGGAATAGGCGTAGCCGAAAACTGTATAAAATGAGGGGCAAATTCTTGTTTACTTAAAGAATGAATTTTCTCACGCTGAGCCGAGCCAAAACGATGTTGTTCATCTATCATTACAAGTACGGCATTATGGCTTTCTAAATGAATTAAAGCATGAGTGCCTATAACAAGATTTGCTTTTTGGATATTTTGTTCTAAATCTTTTTCTTTTTTACCCCCTTTAATAAACAAAATATTCATAAAATCAGGTAAAAATTTCTTAGCCTCTTCATAAAGCTGATACGCTAAAATACTAGTAGGTGCCATTAAAATAGCTTGCTTAGGATAAACCATCAAAGCCGCACCAAGTAAAACCAAGGTTTTACCACACCCTACATCACCCATAATCACACGCCTTTTGGCTTCTTTTGAGTGTAAATCTTTTTCTATGTCTTTTAAGGCATTAAGCTGATCTTTAGTAAGAGAAAAAGGCAAATCTTTAAGCCAATTGGCTATATTAAAAACATTGATTTGATGAGCTTTAAAATGCGTTTTTTTAGCTTTTAAACGCTTTAAAAAATTATATATTTCTATATATTTTAAATCTTTGCTAAAATTTTGCAAATTTTCAAACATAAAAAAACTTTTTTCATCATAAGCATGCAAATTTAAAAGAAAATGTATATATTTATCCTCTATGCCACTTTCTTTTAAATTTTCATAATTAAGATATTTATGTATAAAAGCAGCAATTTTTGTATCTTTTAAACCTAAAATTTGATACTTTGGACTAAAACCCTCAAAAGAAGTTAAAATTTTAGGATTGTTAAATTGCCAAGTGTGATTAAAATGCGAGAGTTTAGCATTAAAAATAAGCTCTTTTCCTACCTTACAAATACCAAAATGCCAAGCTCTAGGATGAAAAAACACAAAAGAAATATTTTCTTGCCATTCCTCACAAAAACCTAAACCAAAAAGTTGATTTTTTCTTGAACTAACGCTTTTTATAGTGATTTTTTGGGTGCAAATTTCATTTTCTTTAGGATTTTTACTTGGATTTAAATTTTCAATTTTTTTAGGTAAAAGAAGCGCTAAATCAATAGCACTTCTAATTTTTAATTTTTTAAAAAATTCAAAATCACTTTCTTTAATTTTCATTTTGTATGCTTGCAAAACTTATATTTAAAAGCTCTTGATGTTTTTTAATATAAGCATTCATGGTTTCAAGTTTAACCTTTTCCATAAGTTTTAACTCTTCTTTATAATATCCCAAATTTAAACCTTGATAAAATTCGTTAAAAGACATAGATAAACGCTTGCTTAAGCTTTCATAACGCAAAGGAGTTGATCCTATGAGAAAATTTTTAGCTTGATCAAGTTCATTTTGAGTCATGCCATTTTTTATAAAATCTTCAAAAAGCTCTTTTACGATTTTTTTAGCTTCTTTAGCGCTTTCATTTTTAGTTTGTAAATATCCAAAAACTCTAGAAAAAGACATATTCATATCAAGCATAGCATAAGCTGAGTATGCAAGACCTCTTTTAACACGAATTTCTTCCATAATCCTTGAACCAAATCCTCCTTGCCCTAGAACAAATAATGCAATTTTTGCAAGATATAAATCCTTATCTTTAAAATCAGCAAAAAAAGGTGTAGCAAAATAAATATAAGCTTGTTCACTTTCTGGGCGTAGCAAAATTTCATCTTTGATGTTTTTGCTTAACTCATATTTTTTTGGAGTATTTTTTTTGCCTATTTGAAGTTTTGATAAGAGTTTTAAAAGATCTTCCTTGGCTTGTTTTTCTTCTAAATCTCCTCCTAAAATCACAACCAAATCACTAAGATGAATAAAATTTTTATAAAAATTTTGTAAATCTTTTAAAGACAAAGTTTCTATACTTTTTTCATCTCCATCGTTTGGACTTTGAAATTCTTTACATTTAAAAATTTGAGCATTGAGTAAATTTTTTGCTAAATAATCAAAATCACTATTTTTACTCGCAAGTTCACCTAAGGCATTGATTTTTAATTTTTGCAAAATTTTTTCTTCTATTCTTGGTTTTAAAAGCAATTTTTCTAAACTCTTTAAAGCAAAATCAAAATTTTCTTTCAAGCAAGAAAGATTGATTTCCAAACTTTCAAAACCACTACTTGCCTCTAAATTTATCGCTCTAAATTCTAAATCCTTAAAAAATTTATCATCCACGCCTTCATTTAAAATACGTGAAAACATCTTAGCTAAGCCTGCTATTTCATCATAACTTCTAGCACAATTTCTAAAAACAAGCTTTAAAACAACAATAGGAAAATCAGAATTTTTTTCAAAAATAAAAGGGATTTTAATACCCCTACTCTCTAAATACTGCATTAAAACCTTTCTAAAATTTCATAAGCGGTATTGCGTTTAGCTGGATTTTCGCCTAAACTTCTAATCAGCCTTATCATCTCATCTTGATTCATTCTATAACTTGCTCCTGCGGCACTTACTACATTTTCTTCCATCATGGTTGAGCCTAAATCATTGGCCCCAAATTTTAAAGCAAGTTGACCTATAAGCGAGCCTTGAGTTACCCAAGAACTTTGCAAATTTTTAAAATTATCTAAATAAAGTCTTGCTAAAGCTAAAAGTCTTAAATACTTGTTAGAACTTTGTTTCATAATCTCTGGATGTTTTTGGATTAAAGCAGTATTATCACTTTGAAAGCTCCATAAAATAAAAGCTCTAAATCCCCCTGTTTCATCTTGCAATTTTCTCAAATACTCAAAATGATCGATGATTTCTTTATCATTTTCAACCGTTCCAAACATCATAGTAGCTGTACTTTTCATACCGATTTTATGAGCTTGGCGATGTACTTCTAACCAAGTAGCTGTATCACATTTATTTGGTGCGATAATATCACGCACCCTATCGCTTAGCACCTCAGCACCTGCTCCTGGTATAGAAAATAAACCTTTAGCTTGTAGTCTTTGAAGTACTTCAGTAATTGAAATTTTAGATGCCTTTGCGATATAAGCGATCTCAACCGCTGAAAAACCATGTACAGTGATATTTGGATAATGTTCTTTTATCCAAGAAACTAATTCTTCATACCATTCTATTTTTAATTTTGGGTGCACCCCGCCTTGAAAAAGAATTTGCGTACCCCCGATAGCTTCAAGCTCTTCTATCTTTTTGCCTATCTCTTCAAAGCTTAAAATATAAGCATCATCTTCTTTATGATGGCGATAAAAAGCGCAAAAAGAACAATCAATACAACAAACATTGGTATAATTAATATTTCTATCTACAACAAAAGTGGTGATTTTTTCAGGATGAAGTTCTAATTTTCTTTTATAAGCCATTTCTCCAAGTTCTGTTAAACTTGCATGGTGTAATAAATCTAAAGCTTCTTTTTTATCCAGTCTTTTCAAAATTTTTCCTTGTTTTTTACATAATTAAAATAATTATAGCATTTAAAATATAAATTATGCTATAGTTTCGCTTATGAATTACATTGAACTATTAAAAAATAATAAAAATATCAGAATATTAGCTTCGGTTCAGTTTATAGTATATTTTGGAGCATGGTTTTCTCAAACAGGAGTTTTTACCCTTTTGGTTGAGCTTAATGCTCCTACTTGGGCAACAGCTACAAGTGCTATGCTTGCTTTTTTACCTGGAGTTTTACTTGCTCCTATTAATGGCGTCATAGTAGAGAAAAATAAACCTAAAAAACTTTTACTCAGCATGATTAGCATAGAATTAATTTCTATTTTTTGTCTTATTTTTGTCACAAGTCTTAGTATGCTTTGGCTTTTATTTATTTTAATTTTCATAAGACTTTGTGTTGCTTCGATTTATTTTCAAGCTGAAATGAGTTTATTGGCCAAAATTTTAACTCCTCAAGAACTTAAACTCGCTAATGAAATGCACAGTGTCATTTGGGCGATTTCTTATACAGCAGGTATGGCAAGTGCGGGAATTTTTATTTATTTTCTAGGAGTTAAAACCGCTTTTCTATTTGACTGTATACTTATACTCATAGGCATTTCTTTTTTAGCAAGATTAAGCATTCCTGATTTTCATCAAAAAACACAAAGTCGCTTTTTTACCATGATAAAAGAAGGATTTTTCTATGTTTTAAACAATAAGATAATTTTTCATCTTATCTTGCTTCACGCTTTTATAGGTTTAACTGCTTATGAAACCTTGGTTACGCTTTTAGCGCAACATCAATATAAAGAAGTTTTATCTGCTGCTTTAGTAATAGGGTTTTTAAATGCGGTACGTGCTTGTTCTTTAGCTATAGGACCTATGGTTTTAAGTAAATTTATTAATAATAAAAATTTATTTTACATGTATCTTGGCCAAGGTTTTGGTATTATACTTTGGGCTTTAACTCAATTTAATTTTTATATTTCTTTTTTAGGTTTAATCGGTGCAGGTTTTTTTACCTCAGCACTTTGGGCTTACACCTACACTATGATACAAAAAAATGCTGACAAAGCATATCATGGTAGAGTGATCGCTTATACAGATATGATTTATCTTAGTTTTAGCGCTATTATTTCAATGCTTATGGGCTTTTTATTTGAAATAGGCTTGAGTTTAGAACTAATTACAGGCTTATTGGGTATGATTTTTATCTTTGCGGCATTTTATTGGAAGTGGTTTTATAAAAAATATTTGTGAAAATTCACAAATATTTTAAATTTTAAACAAATCTTGAAGATTTTTCATTGCTTCTTCATTGCTGATGGCATTATTTAGCTGCGATGAGCTTAATTCATTGAGCTCTATTTCATAACCACTTAACATAGAAGCAAGGCGAATATTAATACCATTTTTTCCTATGGCTTTGCTTTTTTGTTCGCTATTTAAACTTACAATAGCTTTTTTATCTTCAATTTTTACAGAATTTACAATAGCGGGAGCCAAGGCACGAGAAATTAAAATTTCACTCTCATTTGTAAATTCTATACAATCAATATTTTCATTATGAAGCTCTTTGCTTACTGCATTAATTCTTACACCTTTAACACCTACTGTAGCACCTACAGGATCGATATTTGCTCCATTGGCCTGAAGAATGATTTTTGCTCTTTCACCTGGAATTCTAGCACATCCTATAATATTGACATAACCATCTTTGATTTCTGGAACCTCAGCTTCAAGTAAACATTCTAAAAATTTAGGACTTGTACGACTAAGTTCGATTTTAATACCTTTATCTGTATAAACACGGCGTATCACAGCTTTTACCACATCACCTATTTTAAATTTTTCCCCTTTAATGCGATTTTTTCTCGGTAAAAAAGCTCTTAATTCATCTATTTCAATAAAAGTATTTTCTTCATTATCCACTCTAACAACTGTACCAAAAACCATTTGCCCTACTTTGTTTTTATATTTTTCAAAAATAGTTTGTTCTAATAATTTTTGTATATGATATTCAAGTTCTTTATGCAAGGTATTTACCGCAGTTCTTCCTAAATTTTCCAAAGAACATTCATAGGTTAATTCATCTCCTATTTCAACATCTGGAGCTTCTGATTTTGCCTTACTTAACGCGATAAAACTCTCACTTTTATTTTGCAATCTCTCGTCATTATCTGCTACTATGGTAATTTTTTGATAAAGATTTAAATTTTTAGGATCCACAAAAAACTCATATTCTTGTCCATAAATTCTTTTTGCAGTATTGATTAAAGCGGTAGCTACCTTTTCTCTTACATTCTCTAAGTTTAAATTTTTTTCATTAGCAATAGATTCGATAATATCTGCTATCTTTTCCATATTTTATAAAACCTTTTTTGTGGGAAATTTAAAAATGTAGATAAAAATTATATCCTTAATAAGTTTAATTAAAAGTAAAATTTGCTAAAATTATAGATTAAAATGAAAATTCTTAAGGATTTAGCTATGGAATTAAAATTGGCAAGAACTTTGATTAATGAAAAACCTAAAAATATTAGCCTAGAAAAAATCGAAGAGGCTATAGAAAAAGAAGGACAAAAGTTTTTTTATTTTGATAAAGATAATACACACAAACAACTCATTGCCCTTGTAAATCATTTTGAAAAAAAAGGAGTAAGCATTTATCATAGAACCGTAAAATACGGACTTGATGATAATGATTTTATGTATGAGGTACATATTCTTTGAGTGCTAAAAAACTTTTTATCCAAACTTTAGGTTGTGCGATGAATGTTAGAGATTCTGAGCATATGATCGCAGAATTAACACAAAAAGAAAATTACGCACTAACAGAAGATATCAAAGAAGCAGATCTTATTCTTATCAATACCTGTTCAGTGCGTGAAAAACCTGTGCATAAACTTTTCTCAGAAGTAGGTGGTTTTGAAAAAGTTAAAAAAGAAGGTGCTAAAATAGGAGTTTGTGGATGTACTGCATCACATTTAGGAAATGAAATTTTCAAACGTGCTCCTTATGTGGATTTTGTTCTAGGAGCAAGAAATATTTCCAAAATCACTCAAGCTATAAAAACTCCAAAATTTATGGGCGTGGACATAGACTATGATGAAAGTGAATTTGCTTTTGCAGATTTTAGAAATAGTATTTATAAATCCTATATTAATATCTCCATAGGTTGTGATAAACACTGCACTTATTGTATAGTGCCACATACTAGAGGAGATGAAATTTCCATACCTTTTAACATTATCTACAAAGAAGCTCAAAAAGCTGTTGAAAAAGGTGCTAAAGAGATTTTTTTGCTAGGACAAAATGTCAATAACTACGGCAAAAGATTTAGAAACGAGCATAAAAAAATGGACTTTTCAGATCTTTTAGAAGAACTTAGCACCATAGAAGATTTAGAACGCATTCGCTTTACAAGTCCACATCCTTTGCATATGGATGATAAATTTTTAGAAGTTTTTGCCAATAATCCAAAAGTTTGCAAATCCATGCACATGCCTTTACAAAGCGGCTCAAGTGAAATTTTAAAAGCTATGAAGCGTGGCTATACTAAAGAATGGTATTTAAATAGAGCTTTAAAACTTAGAGAACTTTGTCCAAATGTTAGCATTTCTACAGACATTATTGTAGCTTTTCCAGGGGAAAGTGAAAAAGATTTTGAAGAAACTATGGATGTTTTGGAAAAAGTGCGTTTTGAACAAATTTTTTCTTTTAAATACTCCAAACGCCCTTTAACAAAAGCCGCAACCATGCCTAATCAAATCGATGAAGAAACAGCTTCAAGAAGACTTAGCACCTTACAAAATCGTCATAGTGAAATTTTAGATGAAATTGTAAAAAAACAAGAAAATAAAACTTTTAAAGTTTTATTTGAAGAATTAAGAGCAGGCAATAGCATTGCTGGAAGAACAGATAATAATTTTTTAGTTCAAGTTGAAGGTAGCGAAGAACTTTTAGGGCAATTTAAAGAAGTAAAAATAACTAATGCAAAGCGTATGGTTTTATATGGGGAAATCGTTTAAAATCCATTGCTTAACATATATAATTTTCATCTTGCAATGGCTTATTTTTTTAAGCTGTAAAAAGCACTATAAAGGTGAAAAAGTTGACCGTAAAGCTGGTGTGATACTTTTTTGGCATGGAAAATTAGCACTCATGCCTTTTGCGTTTAGACATTATAGACAAAAAAATAAAAAAGCCTATGTCATGATCTCCCACCATAAAGATGGAGAACAAATTGCAAAAATCATCAAGCTTTTCGGTCTTGATACTGTAAGAGGAAGCACTTCAAGGGGTGCTAGCAGTGCACTTAGAGCTGCATTTAAAGTTTTAGAACAAAATGACGATATAGTTATCACGCCCGATGGTCCACGAGGGCCTTATCATAGTATTTCAGATGGTTCTATCATTTTGGCTCAAAAAAAAGAACTAAAGATAAGAATTTTAAACTATGAAGCAAATCGTTTTTGGAAATTTAAAAGTTGGGATAAGATGATCTTGCCAAAACCTTTTAGTAAGATTACTTATAGTCTAAGTGAACCTTTGGATATTTTATCTTTAGATAAAGAAAAAGCTAAAGAATTTCTAATGAAACAATTTGATAAAATTAGCTTAGCTGATCAATTTAAGGAATGAAATGTTATTTTTACTTAAAAAAATATTTCCACAACTTTTTATTAGTATTATTTTAGAAGATAAAAAAAATATTGTAAAAGCTTCTATTTATAGAGGAAATAAACTAATCAGTAGCAATGAAAAAACTTTTGATAAAAGCGAAAATTTACTAGAATACATAAAAAATTTAAGCAAGCATTTCTTATTTTACCACACTGCTTTATTTTTAGATGCCAAAGAACAAGGATTAATACCTAGTACAAATATTCAAGATTGTGAGCACTTTAATATAGGAAAAATCAGCTTACAGCATATTTTGTTTAATAATGGCCTTGTTTATACGGCTACCGAACATGTGGAATATTATAGCGAGCTTTTTGAAGAATATAGAGGTTTAGATTTTTTATATTCCCCTTTTGCTCTTCTTTACTACAATATACAAAAAGAAAAACAGCCTGATGACCAAATTTTACTTTATGGATTTAAGCAAGGACATCTTTTGGCAATTATTGTTGCTAAAGGCAATACTATCTTATACGGTGATTTTAAAATATTTGAGCAAGAATTAGGTTTAGAGCTTGAACTTCCATCAGAAGATAATCAAGAAATTGAAAACAACAACAATGATACTGAAGTTACCCTAGATAACTTCAATGAAGCCTTAAATAATAAATTTGATCTACTTGATCAAGAAAATAATCTTGAAACTTTGAATAATAATGATAATTTTAATCTTGATGAATTAAATCAATTTAGCAATGATATGGAACTATGCCGTTATATTATTACGAGCATTGAAAAATTTTATAATGATGATAAATATGCTGGGGTATTTATCAATGGTATTTTATTATATAGTGAATCAGATATTAACATAAGTGCTATTGATTTTTTAGAAAGTGAAACTTTTTTAGAGATAAAAACGAAACAAATCAACACCTTAGATCTTATGATAGAATTGATGCAAAAGGAGCTTAAATGACTTATAGCTTCATACAGCCAAGAAAAAAACCTATTTTCACACTCTTTGATAAAATTTGGCTAGGACTTTTTGGTTTTAGTATATTATTTATCTTGCTAGTATATTTTACATATACAATAAAAATTGCATTAATCAATAGCTCTATCGATGATGAAAAACAACAAGTTATAGTGCTTCAAAATCAAACTAAGCAAAATGAAATGCTTTATGAAATTTTATTTGATCAAAGCCAAATAGCGAAAAATTTTAACACTCAAAATCAAATTGTTAAAGAAAGCTTAAAAAATCTATTTGATATTATTGTAAAAACTGATAATATTACTCTTGAAAGTGTTGAACAAGACGAATATTCCTTAAAACTTATCGGAGTCACTCCTACAAGAGAAATGTTTACTCTACTTTTAGAAACCCCTTTAAAAAGCATCTTTGATCAAAGCTATACAACCTATTATCGCTTAGATAATGGGTGGTATCGTTTTGTTAGTATTAGTAAACAAATTCCAGGAGTTGCAGATGAAAGATAAAAGTCTAGAAGAAATTGATTTATTAAAGCTTATCATTTGCGCGTTAAGTTTTATAAGCGTTTGCACAGCCTTGATCTTATTTTTACTTTTACCGACATTAAAAAATTATAAACAAGCAAATCTTAGAGAAAATTCACAACTTGCTATCTTAAAAGCCGCTAAATTAAAATTTGACTTTAGTGAAGATAAAATATCAACTCTAAGAAGCGAAAACAACAAAAGTTTAGAGCAATTTGAGCAAAATTTTAATAT
This sequence comes from Campylobacter sp. CFSAN093249, assembly GCF_011067895.1. Lineage (NCBI taxonomy): Bacteria > Pseudomonadati > Campylobacterota > Epsilonproteobacteria > Campylobacterales > Campylobacteraceae > Campylobacter > Campylobacter sp. CFSAN093249. The sequence continues at coordinate 273,199 of NZ_JAAMWM010000004.1, forward strand.
AGGAAATTTTGATATTTTTTTACAAAAATATTTTCAAAATGTAAAAATTCAAGAAACTAAGCCCGAAAAACAAGAAAAATATCTAAAAAACCGCTTAGCCATTAAAGCGACAATGAACAATCCTAGAAGGCTTTATGATTTTATTGATGCTCTAAAAAACTATAATAACTTAATCAAGCTTGATTATCCACTTAATCTTAAAGCAGGAGAGCAAGGTATCTCTATAGATCTTACTCTCAAAGTTTATTCAAGCTAAACTCACATCTTCGCCTTTTAAAATTTGATTCATAGTATTCATTGCACACATTTTTCCACACATAGAACATGAGTTTAAATCATCAGGACGACGCTCATTAAACATTTTTTTGGCCTTTTCTCCATCAATAGCAAGTTTAAACATTTTCTCCCAATCTATCTCTTGCCTAGCCTTACTCATCTCATCATCTCTTGCTCTTTCTTTTGGAAGTTTAGCTATATCTCCTGCATGAGCTGCAATTTTAGTCGCAACTATACCCTCTCTAACATCTTCTAAATTTGGAAGTCTTAAGTGTTCAGCAGGTGTTACATAACACAGCATATCAGCACCGCTAGCTGCAGCCACAGCTCCTCCAATAGCACCACTAATATGATCATACCCTGCGCCAATATCTATTACCAAAGGTCCTAAGACATAAAAAGGCGCTCCTTTACATAAACGCTTTTCTAATTGCATATTTGCCTCTATTTCATTAATAGCCATATGCCCTGGACCTTCTATCATTACTTGAATCCCAACATCCCAAGCCCTTTGAGTAAGGAGTGATAATTCTATAAGTTCTGAAATTTGTGCCCCATCACTTGCATCGTGAGTAGAGCCAGGACGCAAAGCATCGCCCAAAGATAAAGTTACATCGTATTTTAAACAAATGTCAAGCAAATCATCATAATACTCAAAAAAAGGATTTTCAGCATCTTTCATCATCATCCAAGCATAAAGTACAGAGCCTCCTCTTGAAACTATATTTGTAAGTCTTTTACTTTGTTTAAAAATATGCGCTGCGCGAGAATTAATACCTGCATGAATTGTCATAAAATCAACCCCACTTTTAGCATGATGATATACAACATCTAAAAAGTCTTTAGCACCAATTTGTTTTAAATCTTTTTCTAAAAATCCTACTGCATCATATACAGGAACTGTTCCTATCATAGCTTTTGAAACATTAACAAGCTCGTCTCTAAAACGACTTGTTTTGCCATAATTGCTTAAGTCCATAATCGCTTCTATGCCAAATTTATGAGCAAGCTCTACTTTTTTCATTTCCTCGCTATAATCAACGCAATCATTTGAAACTCCTAAATTTACATTAACCTTAGTACGCAGTCCAAAACCTATACCATTTGGATCAAGACTTTTATGATTAATATTTGCAGGGATAATAATTTTACCGCAAGCAATATTTTCAAGCAAAAAATCTTTACTTAAATTTTCTTTTTGTGCAACAATCTGCATTTCTTTAGTAAAAATACCTTCTTTCGCATAATTCATTTGAGTTTTCATAAATTTATCCTTTAAAAAATTTGGATAAATGAAGGGTGAGTATAAATTTTTAAAGTATTGAAATTTATAAATCTTCCCGACGCTGGCATTATCCAGATCCGGTTCGGTCTAAGCTTTTAGCTTACTCTCAGCCTGTTACACAAGCTCCCGTCATTTATGTCTTAATTATACTCTTTAAATATTTATTTTTGCTTTATGCGTGGCAGTCTTTGTAAAATTTATAAGTTCTTCTGTAGTTTTTATATGATAGGGAAGTTTTCCAAGGCAATATTTAAAAATTTCAGCAGCTGCCAAAGCATCGTCTAAAGCCCTATGATGCGTATTTTCCACGCCCAGAAATTCTTTCAAAACCTCTAGTTTATATTTTGGACTTTCTATACAACATTGTGCAAATTCTATAGTACAAATACGACGATTAAGTAAAATGCCAAAACCACACTCATTTAAAGCCTTAGAAATAAAACTATAATCAAAACGCACATTATGTGCTACAAAAATACTGTCTTTTAAAAAAAGCCTAAAATCACTTAAAACCTTTGTTAAACTTGGAGCATTTTCCACCATCTCATAAGTAATACCCGTAAGTTCGGTTATATTTTCTGGAATTTCTTTTACTTTAACAAAACTTTGAAAGCGTCCAATTTCTTTAGAATTTTGAATTTTTACTGCTCCAATTTCTAAAATTTCCCCCTTACTTACACTGCCAGTACTTTCTATATCTACTATACAAAAAATTTCATCTTTAATTTTTGTTGTGCGTGTTTTAAGGATAAAAATATTATCTTTATTCAAAGTTAAGCCCAAACCCAAAAGCTCAAAAGTTTCCAAATCTAAATCAAAATTTTTTAATTCTTCAACTTTGGCAAACTCTTGCATCACCCAATCATAAGGCTTGCTTTGCTTGTTTAATATAGAAATAATCTGATCAATTTGCTGTAAACTCAAAATTCAAGCTTTAAAGATGAAATTGCAGTTTTATAATCATTGGAAGAAAAAATATAACTTCCAGCCACCAAAATATCAGCTCCGGATTCCTCTAAATCGCTAGCATTTAAACCATTAACACCACCATCAACCTCTATAAAAACTTTAGCATTTTTTTTATCAATCATTTGGCGTAATTCTTTGATTTTTTCATGTACCAAAGGTAAAAATTTTTGTCCACCAAATCCAGGATTAACACTCATTAAAAGCACCATATCTACAAATTCTAGCATGTGTTTAATAGAATCAATAGGAGTATGTGGATTTAAAACAATAGCAGGATGGATTCCTTGACTTCTTATATATTCACAAAGCCTTATAGGATGAACTTCGCTTTCCATATGAAAAGAAATGAATTTTGGTTTCAAAGGGATAAAAAGATCTATAAATTTACTTACATCTTTAACCATTAAATGCACATCTAATGGCAACTTACTAATAGTTGAAATTTTTTCGATCACGCAAGGTCCGAAAGTCAAATTTGGAACAAAGTGTCCGTCCATTACATCAATATGCAAAAGATCTGCACCTGCAGCTTCAATAGCTTTAACTTCTTCTTCTAATTTCAAAAAATTTGCAGACAATAAACTTGGAGCTACATACATGATCAAAACCTTAAACTATATATAAATGTGATAAATAATATTTTATCGACTTATATATTAAAAAAACTATAAATTATGGAATATTTTAAGCTTAATTTTGATAGAATCTTCATTTAAAAATTTTCATAAGGACAAGAAAATGGCAAGAGTATGTCAAATCACAGGCAAGGGTCCAATGGTGGGTAATAATGTCAGCCATGCTAACAATAAAACAAAAAGACGCTTTTTACCTAATCTCAGAACAGTTCGTGTAACTTTAGAAGATGGCACCACGAGAAAAATGAGAATCGCAGCTTCTACTCTGAGAACTCTAAAAAAACAAAATTCTAAATAATTTTGAGGATTTATTCCTCAATTTTAAAATTTCCAATTTAAAAATAAACTTTAATAAATCACTTATATAACACACATTTAAAAATTATTATTAATTTTATTATTTTTTAAGCCAAAAATATCTTTTAATAGTGTAAAATACCTTGTTAAATGAATTTTAAATTTCACTAATACAAGGAGAGTTTATGCTACATGAATATAGAGAATTAATGTCAGAGCTAAAAGGTAAAGATGCTCATTTTGATAAACTATTTGATCGTCATAATGAACTTGATGACATGATTAAAGATGCAGAAGAAGGTAGAACTTCTCTTAGCAGCATGGAAATTTCAACTTTAAAAAAAGAAAAGCTTCATGTAAAAGATGAACTTAGCCAATATCTAGCAAATTATAAAAAATAAGGCAAAACAATGTTTGGAAGTAAAATAAACCATTCTGATCTTCAAAAACTTGAAGAAGAAAATAAAAATCTTACACATAAAATTGAAAAATTTCAATCGGAAAATTTAGAATTAAAAAATAAAATTACATCATTAGAACAAGCGGCTTTAGAGTCTAAACTTAAAACAGATCTTTTAAATGTTTTATTAACTGGGGTTTTAAAAAATATTACTATTATTCAAGGCGATATGTTAGAAAATGTAAATAAGGCAGAAGTTATCTCTAGCTATTCTAAAACTTCTCTTGCTGAAATGGATGAACTTAACCATATTGCTAATTCTATCAATGCCTCTTTGGGAAATATTACAGAATCAGCCAATAAAACAAGAGATGTTGCAGGAACATTGCATAGAAGTGTAGATGAAATTACTAATGTAATTAATCTAATTAAAGATGTTTCCGATCAAACCAATCTTTTAGCTCTTAACGCTGCCATAGAAGCTGCACGCGCAGGTGAACATGGGCGTGGTTTTGCTGTTGTTGCCGATGAAGTAAGAAAACTAGCTGAAAAAACACAAAAAGCAACCACAGAAGTTGAAATGAATATCAACCTTCTAAAGCAAAATGCAAATGAAATGTATACTCAAAGTGAGCAAGTTGAAAAAATTTCTATAGATTCTAATGCTCATATTATGAGTTTTTCCGAAAAATTTACTCACTTAGTAAATGAAGCGCATTCTACTAATTCAAATGCAGTTGGTATCGCTTCAGAAGCTTTCGTATCTTTAGCAAAACTAGATCATATAGCTTTTAAATTAAATGGTTATAAAGAAATTTTTTCCAAATCAGGAAAGCAATTAGCCGATCATACATCTTGTCGCTTAGGAAAATGGCTTGCTAGCACAGGAAAAGAAAGATTTGGGCAAAATAAAAGCTTCTTAAAAATTAACGAGCCACATGAAAAAGTTCATGAAAATATGAATAATGCTATAACAATAGCAAATACAGAAGATATTAGCAAAGATATTACTCAACACAGCATAATTAATAAATGCGAAGTTGCTGAAAATGCATCGCTTGATCTTTTCAATGTATTTAAAGAAATGCTTGATGAGTCAGATCATTAAAATCCTAGGTTGAACCTTTTTAAGGTTTAACCTAAATAATCTTTAATTTTCCCCACTTTTCCTTTAAAAACCACATATAAGCAAAATCAAGCAAAGGCGTTCTTATCATATTTTTACATTTTTTTTCAAAATCCTGCACCTTAACATAAACAGCTTCAATCTCTTCATCATCAACTCCACCTCCAGAAGAAATTTTATCTTTTTCATCAACTTCTACGAAATAAAAGCTTTGCTTGCTTACACCTGAACCAAACCCTGTATAAAAATCTCCTATTTTTTCTAAATTTTTAGGAGCATATCCTAGTTCTTCTATACATTCTTCTTTTGCTATTTCCTCTAAAGATAATTTTTTATCCACAAGCCCAGAACAAAGCTCTATAGTATAGCCCATATCATCATCTTTTACATAATCTTTATCATGCATTTGATGATACCAAAGTGGTATACGAAATTGGCGTACAAAAATAAAACTTTCTAATTCTTTATGATACAAAAGCACTGAAACACTATCTTTAGATTCTATAAAATCCCAAGTGCAAAGCCTACCATTACTTTCATAAGCAAATCTCTTAGGCTTAATATAATTTGATTTTTCAAAAGAAAGTTCTTTTAAATTTTTAAACGCCATAATAAAACCTTTTATTTATTTTTCACATTGTACTTTATTTTTGCTTTTTTGAAAATATAAAGGTGATTAAAGCCTTAAAAAATTAAAAATCATATTTATAACTTAACCAAAAACTTCTTCCTTCTGTATAATCTTGATAGCGATTTGCATATCCAGCAGGATTAGCCCCATCCCATCTTGTAACTTGCGGATCAAAGAAATTTTTATCAAAAAGATTTTGCACTGCAAAACTTAAGCTAGATTGCTTATTGATTTTATAATTTATCCCTAAATCTACTATATAAAAAGGCTTATATTTTTGCCATGGCAGACTACCATTACCGCCACCTTTTGCTTTAGCTATAGTATCAAGTCTTGCTCGTGTTTTTATATAGGAACTAAATTTACCTCGCTCATAGTTTAATTTTAACATTGCTATATGTCTTGGTAAATTTTCTATTCTATCACCACCAAACCAATTTTTTTGACCATCTTTGTAGCGATTATCCATAAAAGTATAACTTGAATTTAGGCTAAAGCCATTGTAAGTTTTGGTATTAAATGCAAATTCTATACCTTTAGTCTGCGTTTTTCCAAGATTAATAGGACGCTTACAAACAATGCCATTGCTACAATTAATATCATTTTGCATACCTGTTAAATCTTCACTACTGATTTGATTTGTAAAATCAGTAATAAATCCTGTAATAGAATAATGTGCAAAATCAAATACCATAAAATCAACACCCAATTCATAATTTATACTTTCTTCTGGTTTTAAGTCAGGGTTTCCAAAATAAGCATTATTATTGGCATAATTATAATATCCATTTGTCAACTGCTTGGCAGCAGGAGTTTTATAGCCTTTTGAAACACCTTCTTTCAAGGCTATATTATCATTTAAGTGATAAACCAAATAAACCCTAGGCGTAAATTCAGAATCAAACAAATCGCTATAAATATAACGCAAACCTGTAGTAAAAATCAAATCATCGGTTATAAAATACTCATTTCCCCATAAAGTGCAACCGTGGTTTGATCAAGATTTTTACCTCTTATTTGACTACCTGCGCTTGCTTGATCATTTTTTAATATCTCATAATCAATCCTTGCACCAAAGGTATTTACTAAATTACCGTATTGACCTAAATTCCAAGGTAAAACAACCTTACCTTCTCCTACCCAAATTTGGCTATGCAGCTCCTTATCCTTAGTGCTACCATATTGTAAATATGAGTTAGTTGAACCAAAATCATAGTTACCATCATGATTTAAAACAATATTATCCTTAAAAAGTTGTCTTTCACTTTTAATAGCCCTACTACTTGTAGAATTCACTGAAATTTCATTAATATATCGTTCTATATCAAAATATATATTATTTTTATCATCTACTGTCCAATTAAGCCTAGAACCAAAACCCAAGCTAGTAAAAGCACCTGGGCTATGACTAGCAATTTGATAATTATCAGGTCTTTGTTGACTACTATTCCAAACCGGTGTAGGCCATTTTAAATCAGAAGCTGCCTTATCATAATGCTTCAACCTTGCAGAAATTGATAATGTATCTTCAATCAAAGGGGTTGCTACATAAGCATTAAAACCGCCCGCATTGCCATAGTGATTAGAGTGCTGTTGTAAAAGAGTATTAAATTCTATATTTGCTTCGATTTTATCAGGATTTTTCTTAGTGATAATATTTATCACACCGCCTACAGCATCACTGCCATAAAGTGTAGAAACTGGACCACATATAACCTCAATACGCTCTATCATAGACAAAGGTGGCAGATATCCTGACTCACTGCCACTAAAACCATTATCATAAAACCCATTTGCAACACTTTGACGTTTTCCATCAATTAAAACTAGAGTATAAGAACTACCAAAACCTCGTATGCTAAAATCATAAGTGCCTGTTTTATTCATAGTCACATCTACACCTGGAATATCTCCTATAGCCTCTCCTATATCCTTAATTGGCTTTTTTTCAAGCTCTTCTTTTGCAATGATAGAAATACTAGCAGGCGCATCAACCAAATCTTGTTCAAAACCACTAGCACTAACCACAACATCATTAAGTTGATATTTTTCTTCTGCTTTTAACAAAGCTCCAGATAAAATTAAAAAACACAGTAAACTTTTTTTAAATTTTATATTTTTGATTTGAGTCAAATTAATTCCTTTAAAAATAATTATTTTGATATTTAAAATCATTTTTGAAGTATAAAAAAAGAATACTTTTAATTAACTTAATTTTGATAACAATTATAAATAATAAAATTATTTAAAAAAGCGAAGTAAAAGCCTAAGCCTCTTGATAGGCTCCAAGCTTTAAAATTTTCTGCATACGATTTGCAGAAAGTTCTCGTACATCAATATTTTCAAGTTCATTTAGAGATTTTTTTACATAATCAGCAATAGCTACTGCTGCAGCCTCTTTATTGCGATGTGCACCATTTGTAGGCTCATCTATAACATCATCAATTAAACCTTGAGATTTTAAATCATCAGCCGTTACCTTCATAGCCTTGGTTGCAGCTTCACTTTTTGCAGGATCATTCCAAAGTATTGCAGCACAACCTTCAGGAGAAATTACTGAAAAAACAGAATTTTTCATCATTGCAAGTTTATCTGCAACCCCTATAGCTAACGCCCCGCCACTACCGCCTTCTCCGATAACTATAGCAATGGTCGGTATTTTCAAATCACTTAATTCATATAAATTTCTAGCGATAGCTTCACTTTGTCCTCTTTCTTCAGCACCTATTCCAGGATAAGCACCTGGAGTATCTATCAAAAATAAAATAGGAATTTGAAATTTCTCTGCAAGTCCTGCTACTCTTAAGGCTTTGCGATATCCTTCAGGATGTGGCATCCCAAAATTTCTAGCGATTTTATCTTTTGTTCCACGTCCTTTTTGCTCACCAATTACAATTATTTTTTTCTCTCCTAAATAACCCATAAAACAAACAATAGCAGGATCATCTCTAAAGGCACGATCACCATGTATTTCGTGAGCGTCATTTAAAATAAGTTCAATATAGTCAAGAGCATAAGGGCGATCTGGATGACGCGCTAATTGCAAACGCTGAAAATCACTTAAATTCTTATAAGTTTTAGAAATTTCTTTTTCAAGATTTTTCTTTAAAATCGATACAGCTTCAGTATCTCCTTTAATCTGAGCATTGATAATGTCCTCGTCAATTTGCTGAATATTTTTTTCAAAATCTAAATAAGAAGCCATATTAATCTACTTTTTTAAATACAACACAGCCATTTGTGCCACCAAAACCAAAAGAATTACTCATCACCACTTTTAAATCTACTTTTCTTGATATATTTGGAATATAATCAAGATCACATTCATCATCTTTTACAAGCTGATTGATTGTAGGTGGAACTACCCCATCTCTTAAAGCCATAACACTAACAACTGCTTCAATTGCACCTGCAGCACCCAAGCAATGACCTGTTTGTCCTTTGGTGGAACTTATAAGCGGGATATTATTGCCAAAAAGCTCTTTAATTGCTGCTGTTTCATTTTTGTCATTTACAGGGGTTGAAGTTCCATGTGCATTGATATAATCTACCTTTGGATTCCCTGCCATATTTAAAGCTTTTTTCATAGCTCTTAAAGGCCCATCTAAAGTTGGTGAAGTAATATGATGCGCATCTGCACTTTCTCCAAATCCAATTAATTCAGCATAAATCGTAGCACCGCGTTTTTTAGCCTCTTCATATTCCTCAAAAACTAAAGCTCCAGCACCTTCTCCCATGACAAAACCATCTCTTTCTTTGTCAAATGGTCTTGAAGCATGCTGTGGATCTTCATTTCTAGTTGATAAAGCTTTCATTGAAGCAAAACCACCTATACCTACAGGACAAATCGCAGCTTCTGCACCTATGACTAACATCTTTTTAGCATTTCCCAAAGCTATACTTTTATAAGCTTCTCCTATAGCATGAGTTCCTGCTGCGCAAGCTGTAACACAAGAAATATTTGGCCCTTTAAGTCCATGCTCTATAGAAATCAAACCTCCTAACATATTTACAAGTGCTGAAGGTATGAAAAAAGGGGAAATTTTACGCGGACCTCGCTCGGAACAAATAATGGAATTTTTTTCTATGTTAGGCAAACCTCCAATACCAGAAGCCGAAACAATGCCAAATTCTTCTTTATCTAATTCTTCACTAAATCCAGCATCCTGCATTGCTTCTCTTGCTGCTTTAATTCCAAGTTGTATGAAACGGTCAATTTTTTTTACTTCTTTGCCATCAACAACCTCTAATGGATCAAAATTTTTAACTTCAGCTGCAATTTGAACAGGAAAGTCCGTAGCATCAAAAAGAGTAATTTTATTTACTCCGCTTTCTCCATTGCAAATTGCTTTAAATGAACTTTCTTTATCTAAACCAAGGGCATTGATCATACCAATACCTGTAACTACAACTCTTTTCAAGAATAAGCTCCTTGCAAGAAAAAAAATTATTTTTTTAGATTGTCAATATAATTTACAACATCTTCAATTTTAATTAATTTTTCAGCATCACTATCTGGAATTTCTACTTCAAATTTTTCTTCTAAAGCCATAATAAGCTCTACAACATCTAAAGAATCAGCACCTAAATCTTCAATAATTTTTGATTCCATTTTAACTGCATCTGCATCAATACTTAATTGCTCTACTACTACTGCTTTTACATCATCAAATGTTGCCATTTGTTCTCCTTCAAAAAATTAAAATAAAGCGTATTTTACTATAAAAAGCTTAAAATATTTATAGTTTTTCATTATACTTGAAAATAAAATATTAAAACATAAAGGAAAAATGATGCTTTTCTCTAATTTAATCAAAGAAAATCAAAAAATTTGGGATGCTTATCTACATCATGATTTTGTTAAAAAATTAGAAGATAAAAGCCTAAAGCAAGAAAATTTTCTTTTTTATCTCAAGCAAGATTATATTTATTTGCTTAATTACGCAAAATGCTACGCAAGGTTAGCACTTAACTCAAATACCGCAAAAGAACTTCGTTTTGCTATGAAATTTCAAAATTATATAGTTGAAGGAGAAATGGAGCTTCATCGTGCAATTTTATCTCTTGGCATTAATGCAGATGAACTCGATATAAAAGATGAAAGTTTAGTCAATATAGCCTATTCGCGTTATATGTTAAGCGTAGGTGAAAATGGAGATTTTTTAGATATGTTAGTTGCTCTTAGTGCTTGCGCTATAGGTTATGCAAAAATAGGTGCTGAAATTATAAATCGTTTAAAAAATGAAAATTTAAAAGATCATCCTTACAAGGAATGGATTTTGACCTATGGAAGTGAAAATTTTCAAAATAAAGCTAAAGAATTTGAAGATTTTGTTAATTCTTATACTTCAAGTGTTAGTGCACAAAAATTCCAAAAACTCAGCGAAATTTTTCATACTGTAACACGCTTGGAAGTGGCTTTTTGGGAGCATTCTTTAAGAATGGAATTAAATCTTTAAACATGGGCTTTTTGCCCATGTTTTTATGCAATTTTACTTGCATCAATAATATTATAATCTAAACCAACCGTTTCTTTAGAAAGTCCTAATGCAAGTCCTACTAATTGTGATAAATGAATAATAGGCAATCTTGCTTTAGAATTAGTATAATCTTGAAATCTTTCTTGATAGATATCAAGCTGCATTTGACAAAGTGGACAAGGTGTTACAACACAATCAGCTTGATTTTCACTTGCATTATTGACAATTTGACTAGACATTTTTTTCACAGATTTTTCTGCAGGATAAGAAGCATGAAAACCACAACAATCAAGGCGTTTTTCAAAAGGAACTATTTTAGCCCCTAAAACTTCTACTACACTTTCAAAACTTTTTGGATTGGTTGAACTTTCTTTTTTACCGAAAGTATCTTCAGGTCTTAAACTATGGCAACCATAAAATAAAGCTACTTTTAAATTTGAAAGCGGCTTTTTCACCTTACTTTTTAAATTATCCAAATCCTCATAAAGCTCCCACAAAAGACTTGTAATAGGCGTTGAACCTTGATATTTCATTCCACCTTGTGCTAAAAAAGTATTGATGCGTTCTTTTGCACCCTTATCAAGAGTATTTTTTGCTTTAGTTAAAGTTAGCATACAAGTACTACAAGTTGTAAGTATTGGCATTTTCATCTCTTCCGCTAAAGCAATATTTCTTGCATTAGCTACCAAAGTCGCAATAGGATCAACACACTGCGCTTGAGAAGCCCCACAACAACTCCATCCCTTAATTTCATTCAACTTCCAACCCAAAATAGGTGCAATAGCTTCAAGTGAAATTTTAGATTCTTTTGCAGCTTGAGATAAAACACAACCTGGAAAAAAAGCGTATTCTTTTTGCATATTTTACTCCTTAACAGCAGCTTCTTGTGCTGCCTTTATCATTTTAACCAAATCTTTATGCCCTTCTATTTCATTCTCGCCAAAAACATGCATAGGATTCATTTTTCCTGCGCGCATAAGTTTAAAAGCTATATCTGTTTTACCCATAGAACCTATAACACCCTCAGAACGCAAAGCAAGATAAATTTCATTCAAGCGTCCTGAACCTTCAACTAAATCTTTATAAAAAGCTTCAGCATGATCAGGCCCTAAGCCTTCATTTAAACCTTTTTTAATCGCCATCACTCTTAAATTTGCTATATCGCTTACTGAACTTATACCCTTTGGACAACGATCAGCACACTCTTGACAATGAACACAAAGCCAAAGTCCATTCATTACGCTGGGTTTTACATGCAACATAGGATCCTTACCTCGAGAGTCTGCCGCTGCACGCCAAGCATGAGTAAAAACAAAAGGTTGCATATAATCGCTACTATCTGCTTCTAATTTATTACACTCTGAAGCACAGCTACCACATAAAATACAATCCCATTGCTTGCTAATACGATCAAATTCTTCTTGACTTTGTTTACAGCCCTTTTCCGCTGAAAATTCATTTTTTGCCACCATGGCAGGACGAATTTTTCTTAAATTTTCTATAGAAGGCTCCCAATCCACAATTAAATCAGAAATTACTCTAAAATTTCCAAGCGGAGAAATGCGTATACTTAAAGGATTATCATATTCTTTTAACAAATCTTGCATTTTAGTATCACAAGCAAGATAAGAATGCCCATTCACACGAACTGCACAAGCCCCACAAATCGCAGATTGACAAGAGGCGGTAAAATTTAAAGTAATATCTTTTGTTTTTTTAATAAAAAGCAAAAGAGAGAGCAGAGTTTTTCCTTGTATATCCTTATCATCAATATCATAACTTTGTTCATATTTTTCCTTGCCATTAAAACGATCTATGATGATTTTCATTGTACTCTCCTTCCATCAAGTGAAAACTCAGTTACCACGACATCTTTATAACTAAGTTTTAATTCATCATTTTCTAAATTTACAATGCTATGTTTTAAGAAATTTTTATCATCTCGCTTTGGATAATCTTCTCTAGTATGAGCCCCACGACTTTCAAGTCTATTTCTAGCTGCTAAACAAGCACAGCGAGAAAGTAAAATCAAATTGCCAAGCTCTACATAATCTGTAAAAGCAGTATTCATCACTTCATTAGGATTTGGAATACGAATTTTTTCATATCTTGCTTGTATATCTTCTAAATTTTTTGCTAGAAGATCGAGTTTTTCTTGAGTTCTAAAAATCCCCATATTATCCCAATTTTGACTTCCTAGCTCTTCTCGCAATTCATACATTTCTTGACCATTTCCGCCATTATTTGTAATTTCTTTAAATCTAACCTGCCATTTTTGAGCAAGTTCATGAGTTTTTGTCCCTTTTCCAAAACTTGCATCTTTAGCATAATTTGTCGCACCAATGCCTGCTAAATGCCCTGTTACAACTGCATCGGCTAAAGAATTTCCCCCTAGTCTATTAGCTCCATGTATAGAAATGCAAGAAGCTTCTCCACCTACATAAATTCCAGCAATTTTAGTACTCATATCTTCAAATTTAGCCACTTCAATTCCACCCATAGAATAATGCGCCGTTGGACGGATAGGTACAGGAGTATCTACTAAATCAATATTTTCAAAAAGCATTGCAGTGTGACGAATTTTTGGTAAATCTTTTAAAATTTTTTCTTTTCCTAAGTGGCGTACATCGCACAAAACATAAGCTCCAAGTCCCTCGCCATAACCTCTACCTTCACGAATTTCTGTTTCTATGGCACGCGCAACCACATCTCGCGGTGCAAGCTCCATTTTTTCATGGTAATTTTTCATAAAACGCTCACCACGATTATTTAAAAGATATCCCCCTTCACCGCGCGCCGCTTCTGTAATAAGAGTTCCACCATTTGCAACTCCTGTTGGGTGAAATTGTATCATCTCAGGATCTTCAAAACCAAGTCCTGCTCTAAGAGCAGCTGCCACACCATCTCCTGTGGCAATAAAAGGAGTTGAAGTTCTATTATAAAATATCCTTGTGTATCCCCCTGTAGCAATCACCAAAGCTTTGCATAACACAGGATAAATTCCACCGCTTTGTATATCTCTTAAAACGACACCCTCGCATTTTCCATCCACAACACCTATATCCAAAAGTTCATGATCCATTAAAAATTTCACACCACTACTAATAGCATCATCTAAACAAGAATGCATTAAAATATGACCTGTTTTATCTGCAGAATAGTTACAGCGTTTCTTAGAAGCTCCTCCCATTAAACGCTGAGCTACTCCACCTTGCTCATTTCTTGAAAACAAGGTTCCTATAAAATCCATATTAAAAATAGCCTTTCCAGCTAATTCGCAAAATTTTAAAGCCGCGTCTTGATCTACCAAATAAGCTCCGCCTTTAATAGTATCATAAGCATGTAATTTATAGGAATCTCCATTAGAAAAATCAGTAACTCCATTAATTCCACCCTCTGCCATACAAGTTGCGTTACGCGATGGCATCATCTTTGTAGCTACTACAACGCTTAATTTTGGATTTTCTTTTCTCACTGCGGCTGCAGCACGCAAACCTGCTCCACCTGATCCAATTACCAAAACATCGCAAGAAGGTAAATTTGTATCTTTATCCATCTTAGATGAATCATCTAAAGCATAAACTCCACTTGAACTTGCAGCTAAAGCTCCTACACTAATACAGGCTGTTTTTATAAAATCTCTTCTAGAAAATTCACCCATATCATTCTCCTTATTTAAAAAAATTAATAATAATTTTTAATGTAAGTCAATCTTACATAACCGCATGCCAAAAATCCAAAAACAAACTCTCCTTTCAATATAAAATGGATTAAAAACAAATTTATAATTTAGTAAATATAAAAAAGCATAAGATAAGTAATCAAAGAAGATAAATGAATATAATAAAATAAATATTAAAAAATTTTTGCAATATATCATAATCTATTCCTTGTAAATTAAACGGAATGATTATACCTTAAAAAAATAACAAAAAGTTAATATTAATTAAGATAATATTTATCTTAATTAATATATAGTTAATAAAATTATCAAATCATTAAGCCTTAAAAAGCTTAAATTCTCCATTCATAAATTGCATTCTAGCGCTTAGATGATCAAGATAAAAAACTTCAAATTTCGGATTTTGTGGAGTTTCATAAAGATTTACAAGATAAGGATATTTTTTAAACATCATTTTTTTAACTTCTAAATTTGGTTCAAAAACCGCATTAGCTCTAAGTCTTAAAAAAGTCCCATCTTTTGCACAAGAACAAAATTCAATACCATTATAATTTTTTATATGTTTAAAAAGTCCCTTTGTGTTTGCTGTGCAAAAATAAATTTTATCTCCCATAAGCAATGGACTTTGTATAGGACGCACTCTAGGATTTCCACAAGTTCCTAAAGTGGCTAAAAATGCCGGTGCATTATCATCTAAAAATTGTGCTATTTCTTTTAAATCCATCATTTTTCCTTACATATATAAACCACCATTGATCTTAAGCACATCGCCTGTCACATAAGAGGCATAATCACTAAGTAAAAACGCTACACAATTAGCCACTTCTTCAGGTTCTGCAAAGCGTTTTAAAGGGATATTGTCTTGATAGGTTTGTTTGATTTCATCACTTAAAACTTCAGTCATATCGCTTTTTATGAAACCTGGAGTCACACAGTTAAAGCGTAAATTTCTACTTGCTCCTTCTTTAGCAAAAGATTTAGTCATAGCTATCATTCCACCTTTACTAGCAGAATAATTTACTTGTCCAGCATTGCCCATTTCTCCGACAATAGAAGCGATATTTACAACAGCACCAAAACGTTTTTTACTCATGGTTTTTAAAGCTTCTCTACAACCTAAAAAAGCTGAGCTTAAATTTGTATCTACAACGCTACTAAAGTCCTCTAATTTCATTCTTAAAGCAAGTTTATCATTTGTAACGCCTGCATTATTTACAAGATAACTTAATTCTCCATCACTCTCAACTATAGTTTTTACACCGTTTTCAAACTCATCTTCTTTGCTTGCATCAAATTTAATCACAGCAGCAACGCCACCACTTGCAATAATTTCATCTTTTAAAGCATCTGCAAGTTCAGGTTTTGAACGATAATTGATCCAAACTTTAAGTCCAAAACCCGCCAAAGTTTTTGCGATAGAAGCACCTATTCCCTTACTTGCTCCAGTAATTAAAACATTTTTTCCACTAAATTTCATTATCTATCCTTAATAAGTTTAATTTTAAAAATTGCAATCTTAACAAATTTCTTATAAAAAAGGCAAACAAACTAAAATAAAGCCTCATTCATTTCTTTTGGAATTTCTAAGTCTAAAATTTTAAGCACGCTTGCAGCGATATTGCTAAGCCCCATATTATCTTTAATCTTTGAAACTCCCTTTGCTTGCACAAAAACAAAAACATCAAAAGTGGTGTGATTGGTAAGCAAATTTCCTTTTTCATCTTGCATAGCCTCGCAATTTCCATGATCACTTGTAATGATAAAAGCATAATCATGCTTTTTTGCACATTCTATAATCTCGCCTAAACAAGTATCCACCGCTTCGACAGCCTTTATAGCAGCATTAAAATCACCTGTATGTCCAACCATATCTCCATTTGCAAAATTTACCGCTATAAAATCCTCACCCTTTTCTATGCCTTTTTTCACTGCATCACACACTTCAAAAGCACTCATTTGGGGTTTTTCATCATAAGTTTTTACCTTGGGGCTTGGGATTAAAACCCTTGTTTCATTTTCTAAAAGCTCTTCTTTTCCGCCATTAAAAAAGAAAGTTACATGGGCGTATTTTTCGGTTTCTGCGGTATGAAGCTGACTAAGCCCTGCTTTAGAAATCACTTGCGCTAAAGTATTTTCAATTTTTTCTTTTTCAAAAAGCACAGGGAGTTTAAATTTATCATCATAAACACTCATAGTAAGTAAATTTTCAAAGATTTTTTCGCGTTCAAACTCTTTAAAATCCTTAGAATTTAACACTTCAACAAGTTGTTTCATTCTATCATTTCTAAAGTTGATAAAGATAATGCCATCTTCTTCTCTCATGCCCTTGTAATTCTCATTTTGAGCTGCTTTGATAAACTCATCAGTAACATTTTCATCGTAAGATTTTTGTAGGTATTCTAATAAATTTGGCACTTTATAAGCCTTACCTAACAAGCACTCATAATACTCTTTTACCCTATCCCAACGCTTATCTCTATCCATAGCATAAAAACGCCCACAAAGCGTAGCAAAATGCACGCCTAAGTTTTCACAAAATTCTTTTAAATCTTTTATGAAATTTAAGCCACTTTTTGGACTTACATCACGCCCATCAGTGATTGCGTGAGCAAAAACTTCATTGCCATTTTTCGCACAAATTTCAAGCATGGCTTTAAAATGCGTATCCATAGAATGCACCCCGCCATCACTATAAAGCCCTATAATATGCACTCTTTTACATTTTGCTAAAAGTTTTTGTAAATTCTCATTTTTTTCAAGTTCTTTGTTTTCAATGGCTTTATTAATACGCACTAAATTTTGATAAATAATACGCCCACTTCCTATACACATATGCCCTACTTCACTATTTCCCATCTGCCCTTCTGGCAAACCTACAGCTAAACCACTCGTTTTTAGTAAAGAATTTGGGACTTCCTTAAAAAGCTTTTCATAACTTGGTTTTTTAGCTGCTTCAAAAGCATTAAACTTACTATTCTTATTATACCCTATTCCATCTGTAATAATTAAAACGCATTTTTGCTTCATTTTTCTCTCTTTTATAAGAATTTTTTTGGTTAGATTTTACTAAAATTAAACTTTTAAAAACCAAAAAGAAGGCTAGGTTTTGTATTATCTTTCAGATTTAAGTCATTATGCTTTTTTTACTTATATTAGTGTGCGTGCAGGATTTGCATTTTTTATCGCTTTATGTTTGTCTTTATTTTTAATGCCTAAATTTATTACTTGGGCAAAAGCTAAAAATGCTAGTCAACCTATTTACGAATACGCCCCAGAAACTCATAAAACCAAATGCCATACTCCAACCATGGGTGGGCTTATTTTCATTAGTTCTGCAGTAATCGCAAGTTTATTTTGTATCAAATTTGATAATATTTTTGCTATAAGTGCTTTACTTTGTTTGATACTTTTTTGTTTGATAGGTCTCATAGATGATTTAGGCAAAGTTCTAAAAAAAGATAATCATTCAGGACTTAGTCCAAGAATGAAGCTTTTAGCACAAATCATCGCTGGACTTATTTGCATCTTACCTTTATATTTTAGTTCAGAGCTTAGCACGGAACTTTTTATACCTTTTTACAAACACCCTCTTTTTGATATGGAAATTTTTGCCATTGCTTTTTGGATTTTGGTTTTAATTTCTAGCTCTAATGCTGTAAATTTAACCGATGGACTTGATGGCTTAGCTACAGTTCCAAGTATTTTTTCTTTATCTACTTTAGGGATATTCTTATATTTGAGCGGAAATTTAAATTATAGTGAATATTTACTTTTGCCAAAAATTCAAGGACTTGGTGAAGTAGTGATTATTTGTGCTGCATTAATCGGTGCTTTAATGGGATTTTTATGGTACAACTGTTATCCTGCGCAGGTTTTTATGGGGGATAGCGGGAGTTTAGCTTTAGGTGGATTCATAGGATTTTTAGCTATCATTAGCAAAAATGAAATTTTACTTTTACTCATAGGTTTTGTTTTTGTTCTTGAAACTGTTTCTGTAATTTTACAAGTTGGAAGTTTTAAAATTTTTAATAAAAGAGTATTTAAAATGGCACCTATTCATCATCATTTTGAAAAAGTTGGCTGGGTAGAAAATAAAATTATAGTGCGTTTTTGGATGATAGCCTTACTTTCAAATTTACTTGCACTTGCATCAATAAAGCTAAGATAATGAAAATTTCACTTTTTGGATACGGAAAAACCACATGTTCTATTGCTGAAAATTTAGTAGATAAGTTTGGGCCTTTTGATATCTATGATGATCATTTTACAGAAACAAAAAAAGATACACTAGGAAATTTACTTTTAAATCCTAATGATTTTGATGATAATTTAAGCGATATTGAAATTCCTAGTCCAGGTTTTCCACCAAAGCACAAACTCATTCAAAAAGCAAAAAATTTACAAAGCGAATATGACTTTTTTTATGATATCATGCCAAAATCCGTTTGGATAAGCGGAACCAATGGCAAAACCACCACCACACAAATGGCTACACATTTATTATCACACATTGGTGCTGTTATGGGTGGAAATGTTGGAACTCCTTTAGCAGAGCTTAATCCTTATGCAAAACTTTGGATACTTGAAACTTCATCTTTTACCCTACACTACACTCATAAAGCTAAACCTGAAATTTATGCACTTTTACCTATAAGTCCTGATCATCTTTCTTGGCATGGAAGTTTTGATAATTATGTTCAAGATAAGCTAAGCGTTTTAAAAAGAATGAATGAATGTGATGTAGTAATACTGCCTAAAATTTATGCAAATACTCCAACAAAAGCTCATAAAATAAGCTATGAAGATGAAAAAGATCTAGCTGTTAAATTTGGCATTGATACGGAAAAAATTTCCTTTAAAAGTCCTTTTTTACTCGATGCTATCATGGCTTTAACTATAGAAAAAATTCTACTTGATACTTTAAGCTATGAGCTTTTAAATAGCTTTGTAATGGAAAAAAATAAACTCGAAGAGATTAAAGACAGTCAAAATAGACTTTGGGTAAATGACACTAAAGCCACAAATGAAAGTGCAGTAATGGCTGCGCTTAGTCGCTATAAAGATAAAAAAATCCATCTTATCATAGGGGGAGATGATAAGGGTGTAGATCTTAGCAATTTATTTGATTTTATGAAAGGATTTGATATAGAACTCTATGCTATAGGTATTAGTACCGAAAAAATGCTTGATTATGCAAAAAAAGCGAATTTGAAAGCCTATAAATGTGAAGTTTTATCTAAAGCTGTAAATGAAATTTCAAATCACTTAAGAGTCAATGAAGTAGCTCTTTTAAGTCCCGCTTGTGCAAGTTTAGATCAGTTCAACTCTTACGCAGAGCGTGGAAAAGTCTTTAAAGAATGTGTGAATAAAATTTAATTTATTTTACTTTTCATAGAAAATTTTAAATTTTATCCTTCTAGTATTTTCAAACCCCTAAAAACACCCTATTCTCTCTAAAAACCCTAACCAGCAGCAAACTCTTTTTTTAAACACGATTCTAAGTATCATCTAAAACAACAATAAAAATAAACATAGGATTTATATATAAAGTAAGTAATGAAGACATTTAACAAGTCCGCAATGAGC